>JAHBWQ010000038.1 GCA_019636915.1 Nitrospira sp.
GCCTCTTCATGCGAGACCACCACCTCGCACGGCTGTTTCAGTCCGCCGACGCCATCGGCTTGAGAGTTCCGATCCCTCTCACCCAATGGGCCGACATACTCCATGAAGCCCTGGTGCGCAACGAGGTGGGAACCGATCAACGAGACGCCTATGTGCGAATCACCGTTTCACGCGGAGCTGGAGACATTGGACTGGATCCAGCCCTGTGCCCCTCACCGACCGTCGTCGTGATGACCAAGGGGTTGATCTCTCCGGCCTCCCATCTCTATGAACAAGGCGTCTCCGTGGTTCTCGCGTCGACCAGGCGAAACTTGCCAAGTGCGCTCCCACCGCAAATCAAGTCCGCCAATTTCCTCAACAACATCTTGGCCAAGCGCGAAGCCATCGCTGCGAACGCGTTCGACAGCCTTCTGCTCAACTGGCAAGGACACCTGACCGAAGGCACGACCAGCAATCTCTTCTTCATCCGGGATGGCCGGCTGAGTACGCCGGCCTTGGACTGCGGTCTCCTTGACGGCATCACCCGACGAGTCGTGATTCAATTGGCTGAAGAGCTTCACCTGCCCATTGAGGAGGGGCATTTTACCGTCGACCAACTCCATCAGGCTGATGAGTGTTTTTTGACCAACACCAGCATGGAAATCATGCCGATCGTTGAGGTCGGCGACCAGCGAGTCGGAGAGGGAGTACCAGGCCCGCTGACTCGCAAGCTACGCGCGCGGTTTATTGAGGCCCGAGGCCGATTATCAGAACCGTCCACAGCAGGCTAAGCCTCCGATTCCCTGGTGTTTCATCAGGTTTTCACAAAAGATCTACAATTTCTTGACAGTCCGCTAGGGGCTGCTATCGTGTGACGATGCTGAATCACAAACTCCCGTTCGCCTCCCCATGCACACGCTCCGGCCTGGCAGCTGCGCTCTTGCTTGGCAGTTCTGTACTGAGTCCGGTTCCGCCCCTCCACGCCGAGATCTATCAGTATATTGACGCCAAAGGGACCATTTCGCTGACCAATGTTCCCTCTGATATCCGATATCGCCGAGTCGACATCCGCCCGAATCGGCTACACCCGGCTATCTCAGAGCAGGAATTGGAACCGATGATCAAGCGGTTCTCAAGGCAACATCAACTCCACCCGGCTCTCATCCGTGCCGTGATCAAGGCCGAGTCTAATTTTGATCCCCGTGCCGTTTCACGATCCGGTGCGATCGGGTTGATGCAGTTAATGCCGCAGACCGCGCTTCAGTTGGATGTTCGAGATCTCTACGATCCGGAAGACAATATCGGCGGGGGGACCAAATATCTCCGTCAACTACTGGATCGATTCCGAGGGAATCTCCCTCTCGCGCTCGCGGCCTACAATGCCGGAGAACGCGTCGTCGACCGGTATCGTACCCTTCCGCCGATCGATGAAACACGCCAATATGTCCGAAAAGTCCTCCGGTACTACCGAACATTTCTTGCGCGCGACCTGGATTCGACCGGTCATGTTATCCCGTCTTCCGAGTACGCAATGGCACCAGCTTCCCCTGAGGGCTCAATCCCACCCGCCCAGTAGTCCGATCTGTGAGGCGCAGTCGACTATGCGCCTTCCATCCCGGACGTCGCGTCCCCGGAAAATCAGATCGGTAGTGGGCACCGACGCTGTTCTCTCTCCACAAAGCCGCTTCCGCCACACAGCGCGCCACTTGCACCATGTTCTTCACCTCAAGGTCTGCTCTAGTGGAAAAGGATCGGGAGACCATTCGTTCCCATCGAACCAGTTGAGCCGTAGCTCGGACCAATGACTCCCGAGATCGGATTAATCCAACTTGGCCCCACATGATCCGGCGCAGGGAATTTCGTACCTTTTCCACATCGTCTAATCGATCGCCATGGCCGCGTGGTACCCGCTTATGGAACTCATTCCCACTCGGCGTCGGGCAGCCATCGGCCGACGCGATGGCAGCCACGCCAGCCCGTCTCCCGAATACCAGCCCTTCCAATAATGAGTTGCTCGCCAGGCGGTTCGCTCCATGCACACCACTACACGCGACCTCTCCGGCTGCGAACAAGCCGGGCAACGTGGTCGCCCCGTTGAGGTCAGTCGTGACCCCTCCCATCATGTAATGGGCGCTTGGAGACACCGGGATCCACTCCTCCGTAATATCGATATCGTGACGCAGGCAGGTCGCATAGATCGTGGGGAAACGACGCTTTACAAAGTCCGATCCCAAATGCGTGACATCGAGGTAGACATGCCGAGCACGCGTCGCCGCCATTTCCGCCCAAATGGCCCGTGCAACGATATCCCTCGGTGCCAATACGCCGAGAGAGTGGTATCGCGTCATAAATGACTCGCCTTTGTTATTGCGGAGCTGCCCCCCCTCCCCGCGCATAGCCTCCGACAACAAGAACGGCGGGCTGGACGGTAGATAGAGTGACGTTGGGTGGAACTGAACGAATTCCATATCTTGCAGTTCCGCCCCTGCACGAAAGGCCATAGCCATCCCATCGCCCGTTGCATTGGGAGGATTCGTTGTCCGGGCAAAAATTTGGCCGGCGCCCCCAGTCGACAGTACGACCGCTTTTGCGGAAATGATGAATTGCTCACCGGAGTTTTCGTCGAGGACCACCGCCCCGCAACAGCGTCCCCCCTCGACGACGAGATCCACCGTAAAGTGGTAATCCAAGCGGGCGATCCGCTGCTGTCGAACCGCCTGCGCCATGAGCGCTCGAACCATCTCATTTCCCGTCGCGTCACCTCGCGCGCGAAGAATACGGCTACGGCTATGCGCGGCTTCCCGCGCAAATGCGAATTTTCCTCCGGCCTTGTCGAACTTCGCTCCCCATTGGATGAGCTCCTGAATGCGATCCGGCCCTTCTTCTACAAGAACACGTACTGCCTCTCGGCGGCACAGCCCATGGCCCGCCTTCACCGTATCCGTCAAATGGATGGAGACATCGTCCTCTTCGCTCAGCGCGACCGCAACACCGCCTTGTGCGAAGATCGAATTGCTCTGGAGAGGATGCCCTTTGGTGAGCATGATCACTCGCCCGACCCGGCAGAGTTCCAACGCGGCACGAAGCCCGGCCACTCCGCTCCCGATGACGAGGAAATCTGCTTCCGGCACAGATCGCGGCATGGTTTATCGTAGCGGAGAGGAAGGTTCAGCCAACATCAGTTTCGTTTTCATGCCGAAGGGCAAATCGCCCTGTGCGCTGCGTAGGAGAATCGATTGGGTCCCGACCCATTGCAATCGGGCATGGCCACGCTGCCGCGTGCCCGTATCATTGGCGTCTTTTTTCCAAACCCCCTGCCAATTGACCAGCACATCGAGGTCATCCTTGGCTAGCAGGACCCGTTCGATCCTGAACTCGAGCGTAATCATGTGGAACGCATCAAAATCCATCTCCGCTTGACGTTGCAGCTCTTCCGTCTGATCGAGCGGGGATAGCATCGACCGAAATCCTGCCCGATCCTTTTGCTCATATGCGCTTCGGAGGGATTCCAGGGCCTGATCAAGACGAAGGAGCCGCTCGTGCTCAGCGGGATATTGAATTGTTTTCGATGGACAACCTGCGACAAGAAACGTCAGCAGCAACAGAAGCCATCCCCTACACAGAGCCAGTGAGAGTAAAGACCTCCGGACAACCATAGAAAGGCAGTATACCATAGGGGAAAAGCGCGCCGTGAGCTTGCATTTTTCCGAAAAAGCTTTTAGACTCGCTCCTCTTTGGAGATACTAAGCATGTCAAGCGTCTTGAAGAAACGCCGGAAGAAAATGCGCAAGCACAAATACAAGAAGCTGCGCCAACGTCAAAAATTCCTTCGCCGGAAAAGCTAGGCTCAGCCTGCATAGCGGGAGGAGAAGGCCGTGTCTGAGGGCAAGGGCAAGAAAGTTCGCATCCGCGTACGGACGGTCGGTTGTACCTACGTGGGAGACTTCCTGGTACCCCCGATGCGACATCGTGTGTCCGACGCGATTAACGAAGAAGCGCGTCTGTTCATTAGCCTCACCGACGTGGTCATCAACGAGAAAGACCGGTCGGAGTTCGTCGCGGTCAACAAGAATCTGATCGAGTCAATCATTCAGATCTAACCTCGTCTATCCACCCACCTCCTGTCACTCCGGTATCGCGTGATCGGGCGTGAACTAACCGCTCAATACCAGAGTTGATCGAACCACCTGACCTACCATGGTGATCTTCAAGCGATTCCTTCCCTTCGTTCGTCCCCACGTGCCGCACCTGTTGCTGGCCGGGCTCCTTGTGGCCGGAGTTGCACTGATCAATCTCACCTTGGTACGGCTGGCTGGCACGCTCTGGGATATCATCACCGTTCAGCATGATACCGACAAGATGACGCGCTCCATCGGGCTGTTCCTCGGCCTGGTAATTCTCCAGGGGCTCTGCTCGATGGGCCATAGTTATCTCACCGCCTGGGTCTCCCAGACCGTCGTGGCTGATTTTCGCAAACATCTTTTCGGACACCTCCAAAAGCTGACCGTCAGCTTTTTCGCTCGCCGACGCACGGGAGAATTACTCTCCCGTTTAATGTCCGATGTCACCGTCATCCAGTCCCTCGTGACAGAAGCTCCCATCGACGGGGTCAAACAGCTCGTGACCTTCGCCGGCGGCATTACGTTCCTACTCGTGATGAACTGGCAGCTCTGTCTGCTGATTCTCGTCCTACTCCCGCTGCTGGTGGTCGTTTCAAAACTGTTCGGCCGCCGGCTGAAATCCCTATCCACCTCGATTCAAGACCACACGGCCGCACTCAGCACCCTGACGGAGGAGGTCATTTCCGGCATTCGTATCGTCAAATCCTTCGTCCAGACACAACGGGAGGCCACTCGTTTTGCTGATCAGATTGAGCAGACCCTGCAGCTGACGCTCCGTCGAGCCGGCATCATGGCCGTCTTTATTCCGGTGATCAGCCTGCTGACATTCACATCGGCCACCGCCGTGCTCTGGTACGGAGGCCGCCAGGTCATCGACGGCGTGGTGACGCCGGGTGATCTCTTCGCCTTCGTGTTGTTTGCCGGTATCTTGATCGGTCCCTTCAGCTCTGCTGCCAAGATTTTTACTCAGATCAAGGAAGCACAGGGGGCGACCCAGCGGGTCTTCGAAATCCTGGATGCCAAGCCAGATATTGACGATCGACCTGATGCGCAACCGCTCGGAGCGGTCGCCGGCCATGTGCGAATGGAAGGCGTCCATTTTAGCTATGACACCCGACATCCGGTGCTTCATCATCTGTCGTTTGAAGCCAAGCCCGGCGAACTGATTGCTTTCGTCGGGCCAACTGGCGCCGGGAAGACTACCGTCATTAACCTACTCCACCGGTTTTACGATCCAATAGATGGACGGCTGACCATCGACGGCCGAGACCTGCGAGACGTGACCCTCGACAGTTGGTATCGACAGATTGCGCTGGTCCCACAAGAGACCGTCTTGTTCGGGGGAACCATTCTCGACAACATTCGTTATGGGAACAGAGAGGCGGACGAAGCCGCTGTGATCAAGGCAAGCCAAGCGGCACACGCACACGACTTCATTATCGGTTTGCCGGATGGGTATCAAACCCTGGTCGGTGAGAAGGGAGTCAACCTGTCCGGTGGCCAACGCCAACGTATCGCGATCGCTCGGGCCATTCTGAAAAATCCTCGCATTCTCTTACTCGATGAGGCCACCTCATCGCTCGATACGGAATCGGAACGGCTGGTGCAGGAAGCGCTCCAACACCTCATGGAAGGTCGGACCACCTTCGTCGTCGCCCACCGATTGTCGACCATCCAACGTGCCGACCGAATTCTGGTCTTGGACAAGGGCCAGTTGGTGGAAGAAGGCACCCATGCACAATTGATGGAACGCAACGGACTGTACCACTACCTCTACACCATCCGGCTCAACGAGCCCGCATAAGATAGAGGGTTCTCGTTTCCTCATCTTTTCGACTCCCCGGTCAACACATCACCGCTCTGGAATTTACGGTAGAATCAGGCATGACTATTTCCCATCGAGTGCTGCTCATGGTCGTCGTCTGCTTTCACACACACTTCCCATGGCTTGGGATCGCTCAAGCACTGGAGACGGGCGCAGAGGTCACTCTGTGGCTGGAGTCCGACCAGGCTGTGGCCACCAGCCCATTAAGTGGCCGAAGAGAATTTCGCTTGGAGGCTCAAGAGCGAGTCATCAGCTCGAGAGCCAACGGGATCAATGGGATTGTGGTGACCTCGCGACGACTGGTGGGTTTTTCAAGCCGCAGCTTGACATGGAGCAAAACGGATCTGGACCTGAGTGAAAAGGTATTGGAACAAAGGATCCTGGCAGCCTTCAGCCTGATTCGAACCGACCGAAACCTGTACGCCTTCCGTGGCGCCAACGGCCTTTGGTTTGAGGAAGGATTGGGAGTGCGGGAGCAGGTCAATCGATTGCACAGCAATGACTATGGAGCCGTGTTCATCACGAATGAACGGGTCATAGGATTTACCCCGTTGCTCGGCAGCTTCTCTTCGAAGCCCCTCGATGTCCACGAACACATTGTGGACATCGCAAACGAGAACGGGCTCATTTTTGTGTCCACAACTAGGCGCACACTGGTCTTGGGAAGCCGGTTAAGCGGGTGGGAGGAGTTTGAATGAACCGTCTTTGCCACCAACATCCCCTTTGAATCTGTCTACTGGGCATTCCCCTCGTGAAAGAGAAGAATCCCGTTTAGTCGCTCCCAGGCTCATGCATAACTGCATCGACGTTCTTCTTGCGCACGGAGCAGGTCAACATGCGTCTGGTCCGACGGTACCATCGGCGCAAGGGTGAACATACTGAGCGCCGACCGGTTGACGGCTTGCTCAAACAAGCCATCGGACAAGGCTTTCAACCAGCTGACCATACAGTAGTAATCCGATTACACCTGAGACTTTTTTCGTGGGCCAGAGTATTCCCTGATCGCTGTTAATCTCTCTGCAACAGAGGAACCGTATGGCACGCCTATTAGCAAATAGGGCTGAGCAGTTTGGAGGGATCCACATGACCTCACAACGTCCCAAGAAAATCCTCGTCGTCGAGGACGGACCAGAGATCGCAGAGCTGGTCCGACACTATCTGGAGAAGGAAGGGGGTTCACCCGAGCATCCCAAAGACGGGTCTTGAAGGACTCGCGCTTGCAAGATCCCTGTGGCCCGATCTCGTGATTCTTGATCTCATGCTGCCACAGATGAATGGCTTCGAGGTTTGCGAGGCTCTTCGCATGCGTTGTGTTCAGTATGGCAAAGTGATCGATGATGTCGTCCTCCTAAACCGTAGACGTCACCGATCCGTTCGGCTCGGACGATCACGAACATCGAGCTATAGGGGACAATTATCCCCGCTGGAGCAGACTCGTTCCGAGCATACTGTAACTCCAACTTAACTCTCTCGTGACATAGCAGTCATTGTGATCTCGTAGGATCCACTCGCTCGGCACATACATTCACATCGCTACACGGGAGGGCTTTAATGAGACGAGGACCACTGCATCTCATGGTCATGTGCATTCTTGGTGGGTTCTCATGTCTCATGCATGTAGCCACAGCCGAGCCATTGCAAAAGCCGGTGACCGTAGCCGTGCTCGGAGATTGGCCGTACAACACGACCTTGCTCAATAATGCACCGCTGCTCATTGACTCCGTGAACAATGATCCAGACGTGCGCCTGGTGATCCATCTCGGTGATATTCACTCCGGAAGTATGCCCTGCACAGGTGCCGGCTTGAGTCCCCTTCCGGCTGGTTCCGTTCCTGGCTGGAACCAGGGTGTACTGAATATTTTCCAGCAATTCAAAGATCCGCTCATCTACACACCAGGCGATAACGAGTGGGCGGATCGCCACAAGACAAAGGAATTCAGCAGTGGTGCTCCCTTAAACGAATTGGCTGCCGTCCGTCGGCTGTTTTTCCCAGTCCCCGGTGCCACTCTTGGAGGTGGCGACAAAGAAGTGGAGTCTCAGGCCATTGAGTACGAGGAAGAATTCTCCACCGATGCCAAGTTTGTTGAGAACATCATGTGGAAGCAATCGAACGTCGTGTTTGTCACCCTGAACGTCCCCGGCTCCAACAACGATGGCTTACCCTGGAACGGTGGTGCGAGATTGCCATTCTTGAACGAAACGGCTCGTCAGCAGGAGGTAGGAGAACGCAATGCTGCCAATCTGCGTTGGTTGGATCGCGCCTTCAAGAAGGCCAAGAAAGCTGCGGCTATCGTGATCGCCCTCCAAGCCGACATGTGGGACCCCGCGGCCATTGTTCCCGGCGGCGACGGACTCAGTGGCTACACGCCATTGGTCCAGGCGTTGGCCAATCATGCGATCGCGTTCGGTCGTCCCGTTCTGCTACTCAATGGCGATACCCATCTTTATTTTTCAGACAAACCCCTTGCCGATGCGACGAGTGCCAGCGGTAAGATCCATCTCACACAGACGGTTCAGAACCTGACGCGCATCACCGTGCAAGGCTCCACGAATTCACCGAGTGAATGGCTCAAACTCACCATCGATCCCAATACCCCCAACGTTTTTAGCTGGCAGAACGTATGTTATCTGAACTGTCAATGAGGCCCATCGGTCAATATGTGGAAAGGGACAGAAAAATTTATCCTGGCCCTTTGTATCAACCCTAAATGGTTCCTATTGGAGTCATAAGCGGACGGTCGATAGCTACAGAGAAAGGAGATCGACGATGAAAGCCCAGCCTTCGAAGCAGCGAACAAAGAATACACCAGACATTCCCAAGAGAACTCGAGTTAAGGAACACCTACCGACTGCGACGGCGTTGCCAGATGAACATCCGACATTTGACGATTTGCATGCGCGCATTACAGTACGAGCCTATTATCTGTATGTGGAGCGAGGTCGCCGTGATGGCGGTGCAGAGCAAGATTGGCTAGACGCGGAGCGAGAGATTCTGAACCACACTTTTCCGCTGTAGCCCTGAATACCTATATCAATCAACCGCTCACTTTAACGATCCGCAACACACACTGTTACTTTTGCTTTAAAAGTAGCAGTGTGTGCGTCTGATTTATGATCTAACAGAAATTATTCTCTTCTCTTCCTCTTGCACGTAGCCCTCGGGGCCTAACCGGGTAGAATTCATACCTACTGCGTCTCGAACCGGCATACCTTTCCACTACTCTATTCACTGGAGACACATCCATTTTCCCCTCGACACATGAACTCGAATCTACTTGTCAAACTGGGGATGTCACCAGTTCGCAGTCAAGACCCTAGACATTGACCTAGCCGCTATAGTGAACTGCGCGCATGGGGGTCGAAGTGGATCTAAAATCTATTGAGCAGAATGTTCGCCTGCTGACGAAACAGTTCGCTCTTTCGCCTGCCACAGCACATTCCCTTCTCTGGAATGAAATTCAGCAGTTGGAACAAGTCGCTCGCATTCGAGATTGTATTCCGCTTCTGGCGCTGAAGCCTGTCAAGGAGCAACTCCAAGAGTGGCCCCTGCTTGACTCATCCTACGGTCTAGCATAAGGCCTACCCCGTCGAGCTGCTTCAGAAGGGTGGGAGCCGGAATGCTCCGGGTTTATGGGCTCAACAATTTTCCCGCTTCTCGCCAGGGGCAACAATCACTACACATCGCGGCATTGCCACCGCTGTCAGCGAATGGGCGGTCCCCGTTCTAGCTACAACCATTGTATTTACCGTCGAGGACGAGCGGGCACGTTTTCCGGTGGGATAAACACCGCCAGTGCGATGACCGTCGTCCACTTGCCTTTTTTCCCGACGGCCGATTGGGTAATATTCGACGTCTGGACGATCTTTCCCCCCATCTTGAAGACCTGCTCACGCTCCTTCCATGCGACATTGGGATCAAACTCCACGCCTAATGTTGTAGCGAGCATCTGTGCCGCGAGATCTTCCGTATACTCTCCGGTCTCTTCGTCGGTCTCTCCATGGGCATGATGTTCGGAAAGATACCCGTAGGTCCCGTGATCTGTGGGCTTTGCTAGTCCGACCGAAGCTGAAACCAATTGGTTTCGTTCGTTGGTTTCAGATCGAGCCATAACACAAAAGGTAATTTCCCCTGGCTTCAGCAGCTTCTCGCCATGCTTCCGAGGAATGATCTTGCAGTGCGGTGGAAGAATCGATGACACACTGACCAGGTTGCAGTATTCCACACCGGCGCTGCGTAAGGCTTCTTCGAAGGAGGTCAGCTTTTCCTTATGGACTCCAACTCCTCGTGTGAGAAACATATGCGTAGGTACCATCATCCTCCCTTTCCTCTGGCATTTGGCCGTTCTTGTTGTTCAGGAGATTGTCTGACCTAGTTCCAAAGCGGCCACTCAGCCGAACAAAGTGGGCCAGATCAACGGCAATGTCGGGTGCAGGTTGTAGCAAAACTGAATTGTGCTTCGCAATATATTTGGAACGCTTTTCTCGGGTCGTTACACGGATACACACACGCTCGAGCCCTAGATCTACCACGCCACCGCGGCACATGGCCTACTCTGAACATCTGAAATTCATTGACCAAAATGATTCTGACTTGCACATGACCAGCCTTAATAAACCGATCGATTACCGCACCACGTCCACAAACTTTTTACTTTGCCGTCACATTCCCGTAACAGGCCTGTAAAGCTCCCAATTTACAAGACACACCTTGATTCTTCGGACTGGGTTCCGTTTCAGTACATGTAAAAAAATGAACACACCAACATTACTTACTGTGGCTATTGCCATCTGTATAGCGTCGATTCGGCGGGACCGTAATACCCGCCTCACATACCACCGCGGAATCAGTCAAGGGGCTCGTGTTTGACGGCACCATGTCAGTCTGCAGCAGGAAGATAATCTCCACATGGCTTGTTCATACCAAGTATTTCCATACTGTGGATTCTCCACGACTGTAGATGCGGTTTGCGTTCGGTCCTATGCCGTTGCGTTCTTACTCAATCCACTCACGACCTCATTATTGAAGAAGACCATTACAACCGTTCTGAGCGGAACAATCTTGAAAGCAGGAGTTGAGCATGCAACCGACCTCTATTTCACAATTCATTGACCATCACTATCAGCATTTCAATGCGGCGGCGATGAAGGATGCAGCTCATGCCTATAAATCTCATTTGGAACGAGGGGGGACCACGCTGGTGACGTTGGCCGGCGCGATGAGTACAGCGGAGCTGGGGTTATCGCTGGCTGAATGATCCGACACGACAAAGTTCACGCGATTTGTTGCACAGGAGCTAATCTGGAAGAGGATTTATTCAACCTGGTGGCACAGAAACATTACGAGCGGATCCCGCACTATCGGGAACTGACGGTCCAGAATGAACAGGACCTCCTGCATCGACATTTGAATCGAGTTACCGACACCTGCATTCCAGAGGCGGAAGCGATGCGTCGGATTGAGGCGGCGATCACGACGGAGTGGGCGGCAGCGGATGAAGCCGGTGTCAGGGCCTTTCCACATCAGTTTCTGTATAAGCTTTTGATCAATGGCAGGCTCAAGGAACACTATCAGATCGACCCGGCAGACAGTTGGATGTGCGCAGCAGCAGAACGGAATCTCCCATTGTTTGTTCCAGGGTGGGAAGATTCGAACTTGGGTACTATGTATGCGGCACATTGCATCACAGGAGCCGTTAGAAACGTGTACACAGTACGATCCGGCGTCGAATACATGATGCATTTGGCCGAATGGTATCTGAAAACAGCAAAGGACAATTCGATCGGCTTTTTTCAGATAGGAGGCGGATCGCCGGTGATTTTCCTATCTGTGTCGTACCGATGCTGAGCCAGGATCTTCGAAAAGAACAGGTGCCGCTCTGGGGGTTTTTCTGCCAGATCGGTGATTCGACAACGAGCTATGGGGCATATTCCGGAGCGGTTCCGAATGAAAAGATCACATGTGGAAAGCTAGGTGTCAGAACTCCAAAATTCATTATCGAGTCCGATGCCACGATCGTCGCTCCGTTGATTTTTGCGTATGTCCTTGGATGGCAGGTTACATAGATTGAAGAATTCGAATGCTCTCCTCACGGGTAGTGGGGACTTGTTGGAAGGCTGTCATGATCTCCCGTCTAGTTTCATGCCATGTGCCTTATGGTCACTTTTGTCGCGGGCTTTCTGTTTCCGGTCTGTTGCACGTGTCTGTCGATGTTCGCACGGTAACGCTCAAATGGTCTGGCACGGCCATGGCGATCCTCCCACCATACTTAACACATGACTCGGCCGTAGCGCAGCACACTGCGCTACGCTATTATCATCGGTGTTTTCGTTCGGGGATGCGGATCATTTGCTCACGTTTCCGCCACCTGAGTAGCCCCTCACGAGAAGAGGTTTTGTGGGGCCGAGCTTACAGAGTGAGGGGTGATTCATGCGTAAGCGGCTGATTTATACGATCGAACCAGCACACCCACTCTGGCATAACAAGGGGCAAAGCTGCATACCCCCCAACCTCAATACTGTTGGTTGTATGCCCAAGAATTCGCTCATAGGTCATGGATTAAGCGGTTCTCTACTTAGCGAGTGTCTCGAACAACCCTTCGTGGGGCGTGGTTGCCCAAACGAGCGAAATCAAACCACTACGATAGTGGCGCACAAGGAATACCCATGCTCGAAGACGTGACGATTACGAAAGGAACCTGCTTTGCCCTTTTTGCCTACGATATTGGCCTTTCCATCGACCTGACAGAGGCGGAACGGCGGATCCTCGCAGGCACTGAACGCAGCCGCCTGCGGCATAAGACCAGAGCCCCTCAGTACTTCGAATATCGGCCGGCTCCCTTACGGCTCATTCAGGAAGGAAGCGCCTTTGATACCAATCAGTATCAGGTCAGTTCCACGATTGAAGTCATGGTGTACGATTTTGGATCAGTCACCATCACCTATCGCTTCCCCATCGACGGACCGTTCAAGCAATTGCTGGGACTCAGCGAGTCGCTCTACGAGAATGAACGACTACTGACCGACTCTCGGGCCCGCGTGGAACACTTAGTCCAGGCGCTGGGTTCAGCTGTCGAACGGCCAACCATTGCGGAGGACGTCGAGGATTACATTATTTTTTCGATCGAATCCTCTGTCCCGGAAGCACCCGCGCTATGGACGTGCAATGAGACTGACTTGGCTCAGATTCTGCGGGCCGAACGGACTCCGTTCTCAGAGCAGGAGGTAGCCGACGCACTGTCGTGTCGAATCTCGTTCGGGCAGGACGACGCAGCAATCATCGACTGGCACTCCACCGTCTTGTTCGGAAAGGAAATGGACGATGTCCGTGCGGTTCTCGAATTTGCCAACGTCGAGTTGCTGGAGATGCGAATCTTGGATGAGCAACTCGATCGTGCCCTGGATGAAGGTTATGAGGCGTTGTCTCGGAAGCCAAGCCTCCTGTCCCTGCCCGGCTCATACGAAAAGGATCTGACCCACATTGCACAGTTGCAGGTCGACAGCGCTCTGATCTTCGAGCGCGTCACCAATACCTTGAAGCTGCTGGGGGATCAGTATCTCGCGCGTGTGTATCGACTCGTCTCTCAACGCTTTCACTTGGAGGAGTGGGATGCCAGCATCCTTCGTAAGCTCCAGACGCTGGAAAGCATCTACGGCAAGATGTCGGACCGCGCCGGCACCAGGCGAATGGAAGTGATGGAGTGGATCATCATCATTTTGATCGCGCTTTCTATCGCCGTGTCATTGTTTTAGATTTAGGAGACGGCGCCGCGTTAACCTGAGGCCGGATAAGGGCAAGCTGTCCAGAAGCTGGACGAGGTGGATGATCGCGCAGATATATATTATTGGGATGCCCCGATTGGAACCGAGAACGTTGCTCTCGCGGTCTGGCCGAAATCGCTGGAGCAATTCCAGCAATATGTGTGAATGAAGGATGTCACCTTGTCTTTCATGGTCGAGACTTCCAGTGAGCCAATAGCCAGTCCTGAGAATTCACAACCGTTTCATCATCTGCCGGTTGCTTACGCTCATACGTCCCATCAGGAAGCAACCGTCTGGCCTGCACATTGTCCTGTAGCCCGACACCGAGAATCTCATTGATGATGACCTCGCGCCATTGAGGATCCTCAACGGGGAACACAACTTCCACCCGATGATCCAGGTTCCGAGGCATCAGATCCGCACTCCCCATCAAGACTTCCTTCTGACCACCGTGGTGGAAATAATAGATCCGTGCGTGTTCCAGAAACCGTCCAACCACCGACGTCACGGTGATATTCTCACTCATCCCCGGGAGACCCGGCCTCAGGCAACAAATGCCTCGCACCTGAAGGTCAACCCTGACACCGGCTTGTGACGCGTCATAGAGCGCCTGAATACATTGCGTATCGACCAATGCATTCATCTTGAACGCGATATACCCGTCACCGTGTTGACGATGACGGCAGGTCTCACGCTCGATCCGAGCCAATATCTGTTGCCGTAACATCGTCGGCGCCACGAGCAGTTTGGAGTAGGAATTCTTGCGGGAGTATCCGGTCAAGGAGTTGAAGAGATCGGATACATCGCTGCAGATCGCGGCATCGCACGTGAAGTAACTCGCATCGGTGTAGATGCGACTGGTGATCACATTATAGTTTCCTGTGCCGAGATGGACGTAGCGTCGGATTCCTTCCGGTTCACGACGCACGATGAGACACACCTTTGCATGCGTCTTGAGCCCTCGTACGCCATACACGACGTGCACCCCTTCATCTTCAAGTTTCCGGGCCCATTCAATATTGTTTTCCTCGTCGAATCGAGCTTTGAGCTCGACCAGCACCGCCACTTGCTTGCCGTTGACGCGGGCTTCCAGCAACGCATCAATGATGGGTGACTTCGGGTTGACGCGATAGAGCGTCTGTTTGATGGCCAGAACATCAGGATCCTGTGCCGCTTCCCGCAGAAACTCCACGACCGGCATAAAACTGTCATAGGGATGATACAGGAGGATATCTTGCTCTCGAATCGCGGCCAGCAGACTGCTTGACTTGCTGAGGCAGGACGGGACAGACGGCACAAACGGAGGATCCTTCAAGTCCGGCCGCTCCAGTGCGTACAGTTCTCGAATCCCGGCCATGCCGATCGGACTATTATTGGAATAGACCAGATACGGTGGGAGTTGAAGGTTTCTGGTCAAGATGTCTCGGATATGATCCGGCGTCGAGGCATCCAATTCCAATCGAACAGCCGAGGTGAAATCCCGTTGATCGAGCTGCTCCTCCATGGCTTCGATGAGGTCCGAGGCCTCATCTTCCTCAATGGCGACTTCCGCATCTCTCGTCACACGGAACGGGTAAGAAGCAATCACTTCCAGACCGGGGAACAAATCGTCCATATTGTTGGCGATGACCTCATCCAGCCACACAAATCGCTGCGTCTTCCCCGTCTTGCCCAACCCCATCTGTTGCAGCGCAACGTCTTCATGAGTAGGAATAGGCACGAGTCGGGGAAAGGTATCCGGCACTTTCACACGAGCAAAGCAATCACCGCGCTCAGGGTGCTTGACCAATACCGCAAGATTGAAACTCAGGTTTGAGATATGCGGGAACGGATGAGTCGGATCAAACGCCAGAGGAGTGAGCACGGGAGAGATCTCACGTTGAAAATACTGTTGGATCGCCTCGCTCTCCTCCGATGTCAATTCCGTGTAATGCAGGACACGAATACCTGCATCCCGTAAGGCCGGGAGAATGTCTTCCTGCCAGCACGTGTTATAGCGTCTGAAGTGAGCGTCGAGTTCTCGGTTGATCACCACGATCTGCTCCGATGGGGTCATGCCGTCCGGCGTGGCTCCACCCGTCGCCGCCACCACTTGGCGACGCAAACCGGATACCCGGATCATGAAGAACTCATCCAGATTCGTGGCGAAAATGGTCAGAAATTTGACGCGCTCCAAGAGCGGATGTCGCTTATTCTCCGATTCTTCCAGCACGCGCAAATTGAATCGCAACCAACTGATCTCTCGGTTCAAAAACAGACTCGTTCTCTCGATGCCCTCCGAACGCTCGGCAGCCGATTCTCCCGGCCCAGCAGATTGATTGATCATGGCAACTCCTTCACGAGCAGTGTTTCGAAACGGTTTGCTTGCATGAAAATGGAAGAAGTGATCGCAGTCGGCGCATATTCCAGAACTACCAACGACCTGCGCCGACAAGCAAATCTAATAAGTATACTCTGTAGTGGATCACAGCGCCGTTACGAGAACGTTACAAGCCTGTAATATTGCGATCTTCAGCTTCGCCTTTTCAGCAGGTCAGCTTCAATACGCGGGAGACAGACCTCGGGACACAGCGATGCCCCCGGCGACCACCACCCTTTCACTCACTCCAACAATCATTTTAGTTTTTCACACAGAATTGGCATGTTCGTAACGAAAAGGAAACAACGACCCGGTAGACTCGCATTATGCCAAGTAGAGAGGAAGCAGGGACATACGCTCTTCAAACTATCACACTGAACCCGAAAGGAGGTGAAGCGCAATGAGCGGATGGATCATCGAAGCATTTCTGTTGAGCGCCATCTTGGGACTCACCTATACCGTGTTATCTGTAGGTCGCGAGTAGGTCAAGGGTTTGATTCGGAAGAGGAGACTCGACAGTGAAGCGAACTGGTCAGACGGGAGTCGGAATGGGCATCCTTGCCCCACCGGCTCTCGTCAGGAAGTAGAATCGGCTTCATCGCCACACCCCTTGCCCTTAACTTCTGGACGGAAAGACCCTCTGTGCATCCGGTTCGGTGGACTCACCTCAAGTTTCAAGAGCCTCAGGGTGAACGAAAAGGCCACTGAATATTCTGTTGTCTTCCGTTCGTGCTGAACCCATCGAAGCACACAAATCGAGTTATCCCACACCCAGCTCGGACTGACCACCACCCAGCGGTGAGATGGCATGACCATGATAAGAGTTGGATCTTGCTGCTACCGCGACGCTGTCGCATGAAAGCGCAAGAGGCGTGGGAGAATGGTAATCACCTACTCCTGATCGCGAAAAAGGGAACGGGCTCGGAACGAGGCTCTACATTACTACTATGTTATCTCGCACAGCAGCCCCGTCCCGACCACTAGACCGTTGCCGATCAATGAATCAGCTCATCGAGCCGGCCTCAGTCGAATAAATATTCCACAAACACTGAGCACAACGATAGCCAAGCAGGTCATGAGGGACTTTACCAGTGAGAGCCCTATGCGTAAACGAGTACCCATATGCTTCCCTCCCTATTTTGTATTGAGAGACGCCGATACGTTCCCGCTTCATCGCCCTAGGAATGAGGCTATCGCTTGCACGTCACCGTTGTATTACTGAATGGTTAATATCGTGTGACATTCCTACCCTCTATTTATTTGAAAAGTTTACGGATCTGTAATGTCTGTCTAACGCCCACGCAATAGCTCGTTGGTACTCTGGACCCAATACAACAATTACACATGGAGGATCAGATGGTCACAGTAGGTAACTTAATGCAAACAGAGCCAGTGACAGTGGAAGTAGGAACCTCGGTCGTGGAGGCCGCCAAGCTCATGCGAGCCTGTAATGTCGAAAGTGTCCCGTAAACCTACCAAGCTCAGATCATCGGAATTGTGACGGAATCAGACATCGTCAAGAAGTTCGTGGGGGCCGAAAAGGCATCGTACTTCGTGCCGGTTGATGCCATTATGAGCAGTCCGGTGCCTGGCATCGAAGAAAGGCGTCCGTTGACTGAAGCCGCTGACCTGATGGATAAGCATCGCACCCTCCATCTCGGTGTAACCAAAGGAGGGACGCTCATCGGTCTGGTGTCGGTCCGAGATTTTCTCAGACCGGTCTCCATCGACGAGTTCTAAGAACCTCACGGTTTATAACCTCTCCGTCAATTCGCGAAGGTAGTTCTTCCTCTTTCTTCCAAACAACTCCCCCCTTCGTTTGTTTATCTCCACCCCTCCCCATTTGGCAGGCCTCACAGTTAACACATGTTTTACGTATTCGTGACCTCCTCGGAATGAGCATCCAATACACTTCACCTTGAACAACACCGGAAAGGAAAGAAACCATGGCCGCATTCGACGCAGTTCGGCTCTTTGACGGTGAACTCCTCTGGCAACGGCTCTCCCAGCTTGATCTCGTGGAGATGTGGAGCAAGGGCATGAAAGGGGTGCTCAGCTTGGTGATGTTGACACTCCTGATCGCCCTTACCGGCGGCGCGTTGAAGACGTTGTGGGAGGTTCGGCTTCTCTTCGATCATTCAGGCGAAGTTGTCATGCGTCAAGTCATCGTCAATACACTCATGTTACTGGCACTTGTCGAGGTCTTCAAAACCACCGTGACCTACTTCCGAGAGGGGCGCGTCAAGGTGACCTTCATCGTCGATACGATCCTGGTCGTCATGCTGACCGAAGTGATCTCGCAATGGTTCAAAGGAGGAGACTGGCAGCCGCTGACGGCCCTCTTGGGAAGTTTGGTGGTCCTCAGCGTAGTTCGCGTCTTGGCTGTCCGCTGGAGTCCAACGCTACGAACAGGGACTCAGGATACTGGGCTGGTTGATCTTTAACTCATGGGAGGTATTCAATGGCTCAATCACCTGCGACAAAACTACTCACCATCGTTCGCGAGCGGCAACGTATTCCGCTTGAAGAGCTTGTGATCTGCTGCCCCGAGCTCACCTGGAATCAGGTCTTCTCGCTCGTGGATGACCTCAGCCGCCACGCTCTGATCGGTCTGCATCGGCGCGGCGTCGACTACGAATTACGAGCGCTCTCGTAATTCGCCGGGCGGCTAGGGCTTTGTTCCAGGCGAGCTCGGACTTCCCGGAGACTGTTGAAAAGCGAAGTCTGAATCGGATCCTGATTGTTGGGACACTGGCTAGCGAGGTGAACGTGACCCGTAGATTGTTACCAGTCCGCGCCAAGCCGATCAATGACGATATGATGGACCACGGTGTACTTCCCCAAGGTTGAGAGGTACACAGCCGCTTCAGCGACATCAAATGGATCGATCTTTTCACTGCGTTCAATCTCTGAGTATGGGGCATCCACCAATTCGTCTGCCACAGCTCCCGGGCAGATAGCGCTGACCTTGATACCGTAAAGCCTACCTTCATCAGCCAAGGACTTGGTCAGAGCCATAATGCCGTGCTTCGACGCGCTATAGATTCCCGTGCTTCCCCACGCTTGCAGCCCAGCCACACTCGACATATTGAGAATCACCCCGCCTCCCTGCAACTTCATTTGTCGGAAACCAGCTCGACAGCACAAGAAGGTGCCACGTAAGTTGATGTTCATCACCTCGTCAAATGTCTTGGTGCTCATTTCAGCGATTCGTCCACCGCCGCCGATGCCGGCATTGTTGACGAGAATATCGATCCGGCCATAACGAGACACTGATTCGCTTATCAGTCGTTCCACCTGCCGCTCATCGGCCACATCTGTTTGGACAGCTATGGCCTCTCCACCATTTTCTTGGATCTGTTGCACTGTTTGCAGACAGAGCGTCGCTCGCCTTGCTGCGACAACCACCTTGGCTCCCTCCAAGGCAAACCGGAGGGCGATGGCCTTGCCGATTCCACTGCTACTACCTGTAACGATCGCTATCTTGTTTCTTAATCGAAGCATATTCCACTTACAGGGGCCCAGCAAACGATGAAACATGGAACAGTGCCGCAGTGGTTCGCTCTCATTCAGTGCACATCGGGCCTTGGATCGAGGATGAACCCGTTCCGATTGGGCATCTCAATTTTGGGAAGACTATAGGCATCAAGAATAGCATCCTCAGCAAGAATCTGGTTTTGGTACAGCAGCCAGGCAACCAGCGCGTAGATTTCGTCTGGTTTCAGCGACTGCGGCGCAGTAAACGGCATCGCACGACGGAGATAGTCGTACAGCGTCGTGGCATAGGGCCAATAGCTCCCGATTGTTTTGAGCGGCTTGGTCGTCTGCAAACTGCCCTGCCCACCGACCAGTACCTCCTTCGGTCCCTCTTTCCCGGTGGGCCCATGGCAGACAGCACATTTCATGGCATAGAGCTGTGCGCCCTGTTTCACCGTGCCCTGCCCTGGTGGCAATCCCTGTCCATCCGGCGAGACGTCGATGTTCCACGCTGCCATATCGCTCTCCGACGCAGGATAGCCCAATCCAAAGACTGAAGCACCCACTTCTGCAGATGATCCGGCCGGTGGAATGCACAACGCAAGCATCACCACGCCGACAGAAACAATCCAATGACCGTTAGGCATAGACGTTCCTCACGAGGCCGTCTCGCCCGATCTTCCAGCTCTGAATCCCGTTGTAATGGTAGCTTGAGTGAGTGCCACGGACTTTGATGAGGGCATCACGGATCGGCTGCTGGTATCCGGTCTCATCGAGACAGCGACTCTGGATGATAGTCTCCTGACCATCCCATTTCCAAGGGAAACGAAAGCGCGTATGGCATTTGGGCAACACCGGTTCTTGTAGCTGGGCTGGTTGCCAAGTCCGGCCAGCATCCACCGACACGTCTACGGTTGTGATGCGACCCCTCCCGCTCCACGCCAGCCCTTGAATTTCATGAAAACCTTGCCGGAGCTGCTGTTGCCCAGATGGTTTTGTGATGACCGACTTCGCCTCCATGACGAGACTGAATTGATAGGCCCTCCCATCAGGGAGCAGATCGGTGTACTTCGCCGTCTCCCACCGAGTCATGAACGGCGCCGATCCCAACTTCAATCGTCTCAGCCACTTCACGTTGACGTTGCCCTCGAAACCGGGCAAGAACAGCCGCAGTGGATACCCCTGTTCAGGCCGTAGGGCTTCACCATTTTGACCGTAGCACACCATCGCTTCGTTCAGCACTTCATCGGTGAGCGGCACACTGCGAGCCAAGGCAGCCGCATCGTTTCCCTCCGCCAACATCCAGGTGGCTTCCCGCTGTACATGAACCGCATCCAGCAGGGTGGACAGTTTGACACCGGTCCATTCGCTCGTGCTCGTCAGGCCATGAAGACTCTGTGCGGTAGCGTCTCGTGCGTCGCCCCATCCGTCCCGGCTGTTCCCGGAACATTCCACAAAGGCGATGCGCGATGCCGACGGCAACCGCTTCAACTCCTCCACCGTAAAGAACAGGGGATGATTCACCGACCCGTGGATGAGCAAGCGATGGCGGGTTGGATCGATTGCTGGAACTCCGTTATGGTGTCGCTCGAAGTGGAGCGCGGACGGGGTGATAATTCCCTGGAGATCTTGAAGCGGAGTGGTGGAAGAGGTTGACGCAACCAGTCGAACTTGTTTCTCAAGAGGCGACCGCTCACCATAGGAGCGCGGCAAGGCACCAGGCACGCGCATCGGATCAGTTGCGTCAGTCGGCTCTTCGGCTTGGGCGTCGAACAGGGTTGACGACGCACTCATTGCCAGCAGTGACACACCGCCGGCAAGGAATTGCCGCCGATTGAGTCCGCGCACGCCCTGCACGCGATGTGAGTGCTCCTGATTATCTTGGGCACCTTCGCTCATCGAACAGACCTCCATGGGGTATTGATCCAGATGAGTGGGACAATTTTACGCCCGTTCCTGAGCTGAGCCAATAGGCAACTGCCTGTCTAACGGTTTTAGCGCGTTGCAAGTAGTCGTTAAACTGCTGGTACATCCACGGGTTGATGTTTGGGTGCTTCATGACTAACGAGCGCGGTATACTGCGTATCTACCGTCAAACGCTTCTCATAGTTCTACGACCACCTTGCCGATATTGGTATGCTGTTCCAGCATCGTGTGGCCGGCTCGAAGATTCTCAACGGTCAAGCCGTTCAACCGCCGATTCGCCGTGGTGCGCATCCTGCCGGACTCGATCAAATCCCTTACCTCATTCAAGATCTTTCCCTGCGACTCCATGCGATAATCAAACATCGACTTGGTGAACATCAGTTCCCAATGCAGACTCACGGCTTTGCGCTTAAAGGTCGAGATGTCCAGCCCATCGGCATCGTCGATAATCCCGATTTCACCGAACGGCGCGATGATCTCAGCCATGTTGTTCCAGTGCTGGCCAGAATGGGTCGTACTGAAAATGAAATCGACGAACCGGATCCCCAGTGCTCGGATCTCCGAGACGAAATCCTGATGCGACACCACATGATCGGCACCAAAACCGGCCACCCACTGTTTACTCTCCGGTCGAGACGCCGTGGCAATGACAGTCATCGAGGTGTTCAATTTGAGTAACTGGATCGCCTGCGACCCGACGCCTCCAGCGCCGCCGATAATGAGGGCTGTTCGTCTATCACCTCCCGTGAGCCGCATCTTTTCAAAGAGCATCTCATAGGCAGTCAAGCTCGTCAGTGGAAGAGCTGCCGCGTCAGCAAACGAAAGATTCTTTGGCTTCAAGGCCACGAGCCGTTCATCCACCAGTTGCCTGGTTGCGTATGACCCGGCTCGGTTGAGGTCGCCGCTATAGAACACCTCGTCACCGACCTTGAAGTAAGTCGCATCACTGCCGCACGCTCGCACAATCCCGGAGGCATCCCAGCCAAGAATCACCGGTTGACCATCTGTCCCGGATCGGCGTGAGCGAATCTTGTAATCAATGGGGTTCAATCCAATCGCTTTGACCTCAACTAAAAGATCGCGGCTGGTTGGAATTGAGTCCGGCAACTCCATCTGCCGAAGATCGAACGCATTCAGCGTATGTGCCTGTGTGTAGCCGAGTATTCTCATGTGTGCCTCCAGGTTCAGGCATCTACCATAAAGATGCGCGGACCTGGAAGACAAGCACGGGGCGGATCGTCCAATCCAAGAGAGCTACGGGAAAATGATTTGGACCGAGCTCACATAGACTACGACGGGAAGTCTTGACCAGGCCCAGTGAATCCAGGATCAAGTAGGAGGACGTCGCGTACTTTCTAGGATGCGCTTCCGAGCAATGCGGGACCGACGTTTGCTGACCTTTGCACAGCCAAGTGAATCGTCTACGAAAACCACAGCAAGATGTCCGCAAGAAAGTAGGACTACCGTCCAAAGCGTTGTTGCCACGGAGGGAGAAAGGGCTAGGGATGCACGGGAAGAATGGACTCCTAAAACGGTAATACTTTTTTCACATCCTGCTGCAACCTGACGAGGTCGTACTTCAGAAGAAAATTAATCCTAAAGCCTTCTCCCGACACATCGTCCTTGTTGACGCGCTGTCCCCACATAAAGCCTCCACCGATCGTCACTCCTTGCGCGGGGCTATACATGAGATTGCAATCGAGATACTGCGTTCTCTTGTACGTCTCAGCTGGAGAGCGATCTGTACTACTCACTTGGAGAAAACCATAGGTCACGGTTGACCGCCAATGTTCATTCCAGAAGTGTTGAATGGCTGCATATCCTCCATAGGCCGGCTGTGCGTGGACGGCTCCCGATGACTCATACCCTGCGTCCAGATTCAGATTTTTCGTATCGGTGAAGTACCGAGAGATCCCCTCCCCATACACACCTTGAAATACAAAGTTATCCCGCCCCCATAGTCGTATGAGTCCTGATGCCATCACCCCATACCCGAACACATGGTCCGATTGCCCGGAACTCGTCACTCCGCCAACTGAGCGAAAGAGTCCTGCGGTGTTGAAGTGGTAATCATCGGTTTCATATCGATAGCGGACCACAAAGTCTGGAAATGGACTGGTTGACGACATGGGTTGTGCCGTCACTGGATTGATCGACGGAATCCCGGACGATGGCTGTTCGGCCGCAATCGAGATTGTATGTCCCTTGGCCCATCGGTGTGTGTATCGAACCTGAGGATTGAATTGAAAGATCCAGGAGTTCGGCCCGTTGAAGTCTACTGTTTCGGGGATGACATCCGAATCGTGAAACGTTGACCAGGCCTGCCCGATGAGCAGATTCTTGAACTGCCCGTAGAAGTGGCGCAAGCGAAAATTCGTACTATTCCCTGGGCCAACAAAGTCAAACTCGATATAGGTTCGCAAGACATCCCAACGGGTCTCCGTCCTTGTTTCAAGGCTGACCCGTGAGGCTCTCGCGGTCATATTGTAATTGGAGGTGTCAAAGTTCGGGGTTGGAATGGATTCGGGTCTGAACTGGTTGATATTGCCAAGCTGACTGAAATCATATATTGCATCAGTCCTGATGTACCCTCCTACCCGCATCAGGGTATGAGAACCAGGAAAGCGGAAAAATCCACGCAGGGCTGGGTCAAACGGTGCATTGTCTGGTCGAGCATCTGCATACGCATCTTCCGTGACAAGCTCTCGCTCGCGATCTATAGCAGGAACCTCCGTTTGAATTCCCGATGGAGGTGGTTCATCAGGCGGTGGTTTCTCTCTCTTCATGTCTTCAACTGATTGTTCCAGCTGTTTGACCCTGGCCTTCAACGCCTCTATCTCGGTCTGTTGAGTCTGGGCTTTAGAACTTGGAGCATCAGCGCTGGGACCTTGCGCAAATGCCCCTGACCACGCATAGGTCACACTCATGATTATAATCGCGCGTACGATTACCACATTCCACCAACATCGGCTCCTTCGACTCATGCAGAAATAGTGGCTCTTCACTACCTTTCGCTTCTCTCTGCTCATTCTCGTTGGACGAAGATGATTTTCCGAAGGCATGATCTCACAAGTGAATGAACTGTCTGTAGCAAGTGGGGTTGAAATTTCGTCGCTGCTCCATCGCACAAAAACCACGAAACAGTTTTAACTGGCCATCTCTCCGTAATGATCGGAGAGACTTCCCCAGCAATACTCTCACTTAGTCAAATCCGCTTTGATTGAGATCGGTGTCTACTTCACCTTGGAGAACTCGGCAGGGATTCTGATTTCTTTTCCGTCTTGGAGGTTCACAACGAACACGGACGCGGCGTTCGGATCGAATTGCTCATAGGCAAAGAGCGCGGTAAAGCGGGACCGGTAGGCCGGACCATTCGTGTCATTTTTTCTCCCACGCTCGGCTTTGCCGATGTCGATGGCCTTGATCCGCTTTGACCCTTGCTGTAACTCGATCAGCGCGCCCTCGGCGAAATACTCGTCATCGCCGCAGAGCTGCACCTCGATCTCCATGTTCGGCATGTCCATCACTTTTTTGATGAACTCTTCCGGCATACGAATGTCCGTTTTTCGTTTTTTTGATTCCGCTGCTTCCTGACGGCCGAATGCTTCAAGCCGGTACCGCTTCGTACGGAGGACGGCACTGGCCCCGCAGGGATCCGTTTCAGGGTCGGCCCCGACGCGGGTCGCAAGCGACGCTTGCTGAAGGACTTTCTTCACATCGTCCTGGGAATTTGCCTTTTCCATCGGGATGCGCCCGGTTTCAAGCGCCTTGTGGGCCTCTTCTGATGACAAACTGACATCGATCGCCCAAGAGGAATGCGCCCCCATGGCCAGGGTTCCTATGAGTCCCAGTACCAGTCTGATTCGATGTCGAGCGGTCATAGGTGCTCTTTCTCTCTGGTGCGGAAACGCACGTGTCGAATAGCCTCAACTTGATGATTGAAGCGCATTGTAGGGGAACCGCCTTGCCTTTTCAATCACACCGCGAAGCGACTCCAGTTTGCATAGGGCTTGCGGCGATACAATTCCTCAACGTCGACTCGAATTGGATATCCGACTGACTGCAACAGGCACGCGACGAGCTTCAGCGGTAAACCCACCACGGCTGTATAGTCACCGTCAATGTGCTCCACCAGGTCTCCACCAAGCCCTTGAATGGCATAGGACCCTGCTTTCCCAAGCGATTCTCCTGAGGCCAGATACCGCTCATAGACGTCTCCGACTTCAGCTTTCATGCGGACGACTGCCGTTGACACCTCGACCGCTTCGTTGTGTTGCTCGTGGTTCATGAGCGCCACAGCCGT
>JAHBWQ010000380.1 GCA_019636915.1 Nitrospira sp.
GCATCGGGGTCGGTCCCGCTCACCGTGCCGACGACGGTGCCCGTTGTGGCATTCTCCGCCACGCTGTTCGCGGAGAGGCTCAGGTCCGTCGGACCTTCGTTCACATTGGTCAAGTTGATCGTGAACTGCTCGGTATAGCTCTGGCCCGCACTGTCCGTCACCTGCACCGTGAGGTTGTGACTGGCAGCTGCTTCATAGTTCAATAAGGACCCGTCAGCCACGGTAATCTCACCCGTGGTGGGATCAATCGCAAACCGGCCCCCCGCCGTATCGGTCAAGCTATAGGTCTTCGTGTCGCTGGCATCGGGGTCAGTGCCACTGACCGTCCCCACCACCGTCCCCGCCGCCGCGTTCTCCGCCACCGTGCTCCCCGTGAGCGTAATGTCCGTCGGCGCATGGTTGGCGTCAGCAACGCTATAATCCACTTGCACGTTGTCTATGAATAGGCCATCCCCTCCACTCCTTCCTGTCACCAGGAACTGAATCTTCGTATCAGCGGACATATGATCCGAGATATCAAAGCTTGCCGTGCCACTACCAGCATGACTCGTCCTAGAAAAAGTGCCGTCGGTCAAGGTACGATAGTTTGCTCCGCCATCGGTTGAGATACGTACTTCGACAATGCCTTCCCTTTCTAAGTCATTGCTGTAGTCAAAACTGAGGGTGGCGCTACGTGCACTGCTCAGGTCCACACCTCGACTCACTGATACTCCTGTTGCCTCAGTCTTAATCCGCAGCTCACCTGAATCGACCTTAATCTGACCACCATCTGCACCACTAGCCCCACGGTCAACTTCCGCCCAATTCGATGACCATGACCTGGTTCCATCATTATTTGCATATGACTTGCTCGAGAACGTGTCGGCAACCGTTTCATTCCCCAACACCTCAGCCCAATTCATTTGCGCGTCGTAGCTGATGGCCAAGGATGTTTCGATGGTGCCCGTACTGACTTCGAACTCCCAATCCCCCCCGAGAGAGATTGAGCCGGTCAGATCCGTGCTGGCTTCGACATCGGCTCCCGTCAGTTGTGCAAGCGTATCAACTGCCATTTGGCCAGCGTCACCCTTGGCGAAATCGCAGCCGTAGACCAAAATATCTGCCTGTTCGGACAGCGCCGTTTGAATCGTAGCGAGGTCCTGAGCGTATTGGTTAGACATTGTGTCTGTATTGAGCGTGCTGGTGCCCATATGCAGCTCTCCGGCACTCCCATGGGAAATGATGTGGATGGCATCGATCCCAGTACGTCCCTCAAGAGCTGATGCCATCTGCTGCACACCATCACTGCCACCATCGAGCATGACCACTTCGATGTGTGGATCCATGCCGGCAAGGAGTTCCTGATAATTCGGGACAGTGGGATCGACAAATACCACTTCGCTCCTCGATTCGCCTGGATTATAGGTCGCGATCGCGTCAAGCAAGCCCTGTGATTCAGTCTGCTCCGCAGACGGACCATCGGCATGATGATCGGACGAAACGGCCGCCTCCGCCTGTTCCTGCGCCACCTGCTCCGTCGCTACTTCAGAAGCCGTGGCCGCCGCCGCTGCATCGAACATGAGTCGTTGCTCAAGCGAAATGAGAGAACCTTTGATACCAGACGAGGGTACCGAGATCTGTCGATCCTTCTCCTCGTTCGAGGTGGGTGCTTTCTTTTTTCTACCGAAACCGAACATAGGTCTCTCTCAGTCCATAAGAGGATGAAAGCCCACATCACGTATCGGCTGAATAGCATCACCTCTGAAGGTGACCTACCAGTGACAGCGCAGGAACCGCTCTCAATCATTACAACCACACTGTTGAACTGTCTTGCATTCAGTTGAGAGAATTTCTCGTGAGGAGCCCCATCTCAGAAGCCATGGCAGAAGCTTTCCAGGCTGATTACTCCCCAGTCGCCAGCCCTGACTTCAAGTCAACTCCGCTCAGCTTCCGCATCCTCATATCCATCTCACTATTTACATACACAACCAAACACAAGATGATGATTTATTGGATTCTTTATGCA
>JAHBWQ010000381.1 GCA_019636915.1 Nitrospira sp.
CATTAGCAGGATGCTGAAAAAGTCCGCCAGCGGCGTTCTCGCATCGTGCAGAGGGCTCAACGTACCGAAGCGTACGCCTCGCCTCTTCACTCGCTGCGGCCTTGCTGGACAGCCTTTTTGAGCATCCTGAAATTGTTCTGGCATGAGCATCGTACGGAAACTTTCAGTCATATTGTTCGCATTAAATGAGTTTTTCCGCAGCCTGTTAGATTACGCTACTGGGTTCTTTCTGCCAATATTGTGAAAATTCGTCGAGCTGCGTGAGGGTGGACATGTCCCTCATGCGATCGAGAAAGACTTTGCCGATCAGGTGATCTAACTCGTGTTGGATACAAACTGCATACAAGCCCGTGGCTTCAAAATCCAAGGGCTTCCCCTTCCGGTCCAACCCTTTGACTCGCACCAGTGATGGTCTGGTGACTTTCCCTCTCAAGCCATCGACACTCAGGCACCCTTCCCAACTCTCCACCTGCTCCGGCCCATAATAGACGATTGAAGGGTTGATGAGGACGGTTTCAGGAAATCCCCCTTCCCCCTTGCAACCCATGACGACCAATTGAACCGACCGCGAGACTTGAGGTGCCGCCAACCCGATACCCGGTTCGTCATACATGACTTCAAACATGTCGTCGATCAGCCGCTGGATCTCCGACGACTTAATCTCTCGTGGATCGATCGGCACGGCAATCTTCCGGAGAATGGGATTCCCCAGCTTGGCGATCTTCAGCATGGTTCCTGTCTTCAATTTCATAATCTTTGCATCATTCGTAACATAGGCGTCTTCAAGCCCGCAACCTCTTCAACGTCCCCTCACAGACTCCGCTTGGGTCGTCGAGGTTCCGGAATCTCAAAGGTCTCCTTGTTGCTGTCCCACCATTCGACCCATTCGCTCGCCCAAGCCGCACGATCCTGTTTGGTCGAGGTGTCCCAATCATGGAATTCCGTTTCATGGCGAGTCAAAATCCAGAGCGATTGCAGGGCGGACAGCGCCACGAACCGTTCGTCATCGCTGACCATGGGAATCAGGAGGGGGATGACGGCCTTCTGACGGATATACCGCGCCTCGAACGCGGCGGCCTTTCGCACTGACGGATTGGGATCTTTGGCCATCACGTCGAGGGCCTCGGAAGCTTTCGCCGCATCCAGCCGAACGGCTACCCGTAATGCATGTTCCCGCACACGAGACAGTTCGCTCGGCTCCTTCGCCGTCGTGACGAGGGCCGGCACCCCTGCCACCCCCTTCATCATCAACAGGGTTTCTATCGCATTGTACCGGATTCTTGGGCTGGACATGGTCAAGGCCTTGACCAACACCGGAACCGACGATTCACCCAAATGCACGAATTCCCCCATGGCCCAAAACTCTTGTTTCCCTTCCAGCAACGGCAACAAGGCCTCGACGCGCTTGAGCTCTTCCGGGCCAAGTGTCATCTGATTGGGAGGAATTGAGACATCCGGCACTTCTGGGTTCACCGGAGGAGCATCATAGGGCACTTGAACAGGCCAGGCTCTACTCTGATCCGCCCATGCGCACAGAGGGCCCGCCCCACCCATCACGCTCAGCAACCCGATCACTCCCAGTCGGAACACATACGATCGTTTCACGATGATGACTTTCCCCTTTCGCCGGCCCGAGACATTCGATTATTCCCGCTCTTCCAGGTTATCACGATGGTGGACGATTTCGTAGAGGACCGGCAAGACCACAAGAATTAAAAAGGCCGCCGTCAACATTCCACCGACCACGACACGCGCCAGTGGCTTTTGTGCCTGAGAGCCGATGCCTGTCGCAAGCGAAGCCGGCAACAGCCCGATCGCCGCTCCCAAGGTCGCCATGAGGATAGGGCGCATCTGGACATCGGCCCCGCGCATCACAGCCTGCCGCAGACCCAGCCCGGCCGTACGGAACTCCTCGATGCGCGAGATCAATAACACACCACCCAGTATCGCAACTCCCAAGGTCGAGATCATCC
>JAHBWQ010000382.1 GCA_019636915.1 Nitrospira sp.
CTCGGGCAAGCGCCTCCCTTGTTTTCGCGGCAAGACCTTTGAGGATCGCGCGAACGAAGTTCTTATTTGAGTACAGAGTTTCAAAGTTCTCTCTGGATATCCTGAACACCATCACTGGACCGATAGCTGTTACTGTTGCAGTTGCCTTTCCCGAGTCAACAAGTGATATTTCGCCTACCACCGATCCCATTTCACTTACGGCCAGGCGAAATCCATCCCGTGAGATCGCAACGTTACCTTGCAGCACAAGAAACAATGTGTTTCCAACCGCACCCTCAGTAATGAGAACTTCGCCATCATTAACAGACAGTATTTCGCCGCGTTGTGAAATCGCTTCTATTTCGCCAGGAGATAGGAATGACAACATGGCTACCTGGGGCAAGAGTTTTTTAGCCAACTTGGCCCCATCACCGCTCATGCGTCACCTCAACAATAAGATTGAATTCAGTCATGCATCGCACTGTTCGTAAGGTTTAGAATCGCACTCAAACAATGCTGGACAGACTGTATAATCTCGTTACTGCAGCTTGTCGCATCTGCCTAAATCGGCGGGTACACACCAATTGCCTGCTCTATCCCATTGGAGCAAGGCAAGTTTTGCTCTTATACCACTTTCAGATCGTCGTCTTATACGGTCTGTATATGGGCCATCGACCAGAAGAGAAGAATGGCGGTCAGACTGTTTTTCCTTGGTCCAAATAGCCGTTTTGGTCGTCCCGTGCTTCCCCGATTAATCGCCGTCCGACTTTCCCGCCGATTGTCCTTGAATTCAAATCCGGAATGCAGCACCAAGGCGAGCGCCGAAAGCACATACGGTATTTCTCCTTGAATGTTTTTTATCCATTTGACCGGAACCCTTGTCCACACCTGAGGTATTTACAACAGAGTGGGCCTATGTCCGGTATCGAGCTTGTGTTGATTCTTGGAAATAGACATGGCATTGCCAAGCCTGTTGTCCGCCTCAGTGTCGATCAGATACTGAACCAGCCAGGTGGACCGTCAGATTTTCACTGAATCCTTTCGGATACTGAATCAAAAAAGATTCACCCTATGACTTATTCCTTAGGACAGTATGATTTTTTGAATGAGTTGCCGTACAAATACGCAATTCGTGCTATAGTCCGCGCCCAGCCAGGCAGGATGACTGGTGCTGAGCGTTCGAGCAGGTTCTGATTGAGGATAGATCAAGGATCCGTGGGTGGCAGAGGAGTGCACAGTATCGCATAGGTCAATAATCTTCCTGGTCCGAGAAATCTCTAATCGTGCAGCCAGACGCTCTAGGAGAGAATAAAAAACATCCACAATCATTGGTTACTTCAGGAGGACAAACCATGCCAACATCCACCGTGAAAGAAATCGCCTTCATCGACCGAGCCATTACCGACATCGATTCTTTCCTCGCCGGCCTGCGACCCAACGTCAAGCCGATCATCCTTGCCTCTGACGAAAGCGCCCCGGCGCAAATCGCCAAGACACTGTGTGGACGCTCGGCACTGACAGCCATCCATATCGTTGCCCACGGCCAGCCGGGCCAAGTGAGTTTCGATTCGGGACCGCTGTCCCTGGAAACCGTACGGGACCACGGTGATGAACTCGCGACGATCGGGCGTGCACTAGGGGATGATGGCAACCTATTCCTATGGACTTGCCGTACCGCTCAGGGTGAGCGGGGTCAAACGTTCATCGAGGAACTGACACGTGCAAGCGGCGTAGCGGTAGCGGCATCGACGAAACTTGTCGGCACGCAGGACAAGGGTGGACGGTGGGAACTTGATACGCCAGTCGCCATGCGGGAGACCATGGTGCCACTCACAGCAGCTGGGCAGGCGACATACGCAGGTGTGATGGCGACCTTTAATGGCACGCCCAATGACGACACAGCCGACGCGACAAACGGTACACTCACAGGATTCACCGGTGGCACGCCCGCCGAGCTACAAGATGCCATTGGCGATACGTTTAACCCGCTCGC
>JAHBWQ010000383.1 GCA_019636915.1 Nitrospira sp.
GGAGATCCTTCATGCTGCTGATTTTCTTTTCGTTGATCAGGATGAGCGGCTCTTCCACGGAACATTCCATCCGCTCGGCATTCGTGACGAAGTACGGAGAAATATAGCCGCGATCGAACTGCATGCCCTCGACCACGTCCAACGAGGTCGTCATGGACTTGGCTTCTTCCACGGTGATGACGCCGTCCTTGCCGACTTTCTCCATGGCTTCCGCGATCAAGTCGCCGATGGTCTTGTCGTTGTTGGCCGAGATGGTGCCCACTTGGGAGATCTCGGTCTTGTTTTGACAAGGCTTGCTGAGCTTCTTGAGTTCGGCGGTGACGGCTTCGACGGCCTTGTCGATGCCTCGCTTGATTTCCATTGGATTGGCACCGGCGGTGATGTTCTTGGCGCCTTCCCGGAAGATGGCTTGAGCCAACACGGTGGCGGTGGTGGTCCCGTCGCCGGCCGTATCACTGGTCTTGCTGGCCACTTCACGGACCAGCTGCGCACCCATATTTTCGTACGGGTTCTTCAGCTCGACTTCCTTCGCCACGGTGACGCCGTCCTTGGTGATCGTGGGGGCGCCGAACTTCTTATCGAGAATCGCATTCCGCCCCTTCGGGCCGAGGGTTGCCTTCACGGCGTCTGCGAGCTGGTTCACCCCTTTCAGGATGGAGGCGCGCGCTGTATCGCCGTACAAAAGTTGCTTTGCCATTATCATTCCTCCGTTTTAGTCAAAAGTTGCGAAAGTTTGTACAGATTAAAAGTCAGAAAGTGCATCTCGTCGCTTTCAGACTTGCCGACTTTCCCCTGATGCTATGCCGTGAAGATCCCAAGGATGTCCTCTTCCTTGAGGATCAAGCACTCTTCATCCTCAATGCGAAGCTTGCTGCCCGAATACTTGTCGAACAGGACGTGATCACCGACCTTGACGTTTTCCACCTTCTTGCCGACCGCTTGCACGACTCCCCGTTGCGGCTTTTCTTTTGCTGAATCCGGCACATAAATGCCGCCGGCGGTCCGTTCCAATTCTTCGGTATAGGTCACAAACACTCGTTCACCCAGGGGTTGAAACCCCTTGGCTACATTCTTTTTCTCCTTCTCAGCGGTACCCATAGCAGAACCTCCTCCTGATGAAAGTTAACTCGTTAGGTGTTGACGGTTTGGGAATTGAGCGGAACTCGCTTGTGATCCCAAGAAGCCGTGTGGCTGAGAGTGGAGATAGCCCTTGGTTGGCACAAGTCAAGAGGGGGAGGCGAGGATTTTTATCGCCCGGACGTTCTTTTCCCTCCCGATGATCGGGCATCATAACGTATTGTGATACCAATACTCTATGTCTATTTGGGCAGGACGAGGTTAGGGTAGAATGGCCGGGGTCTCATGTTCGGAGGCTATCGAAATCTTTTATGTCTTTTTTCATGTAGTCGCGGAGGCGTTTGATGATGCGCGCCTCTAGTTGACGGGTTCGTTCCTTGGTAATGCCGTACTTTTCCCCTAAGTCATCCAAGGTGAGGGGCTGGTCGGACAAAATACGATTTCTTAGGATATCCTCGTCCCGCTCATCCAAGGTTTTAATAAACTCGGCTAGTTTTGACTGGAAGAGCATCCGAAGTTGGTGGTTCGCGAGCTGTTCATCTGCGGGTTCCTGGTGTGAGGGGAGGATGTCCAGCAGCGTACCCTCTTGATCTTCCCCGATCGGCTGGTCGAGCGAGAGTTCCCAATTGCCGAGGCGTTGGTCCATCTCGATCACGTCACGCTCACGCACATTCAAACGGTCGGCGAGTAATTTCGTATCGGGTGAGAACCCTTCCCGTTCGAGCTTCGCCTTTTCTTTCTTGAGGTTGTAGAACAGCTTCCGCTGGTCCTGCGTCGTACCGACCTTCACCAGTCGAAAGGTATGCAAGAGATACCGGAGAATGTAGGCCCGGGACCACCAGGCGGCATAGGCATAAAAACGAAC
>JAHBWQ010000384.1 GCA_019636915.1 Nitrospira sp.
ACTTCTGGACGTGGTCCAAGTGATTATGCCGGGATGAGTAGCGATAAAGAAGGTGAGAATCCTTCTCGCCGTAAGCCTAAGGTTTCCTGGGCAAGGCCATTCCGCCCAGGGTTAGTCGGTCCCTAAGGCGAGGCCGAAAGGCGTAGTCGATGGGAAGCAGGTCAACATTCCTGCACCACTGTGAGCGTTGAACGAGGAGTGACGGCGGGTCGAAGGTCGTCCGGCTGTTAGATGCCGGTTTCTGGTTTGGGGAGGCGGACAGGAAAATCCGTTCGCGGAATCTCCGGACTGGGAGGAGCCCTAGAGGCGAACCGACTGGAAGTCCGTCCAAGAAAAACTTCGCGGGAGCAGAGCAGTGACCGTACCAAATCTGACACAGGAGGGCGAGGCGAATAGCCTCAGGCGCTCGAGAGAACCCTACGTGAAGGAACTCGGCAAATTAACCCCGTAAGTTAGCGATAAGGGGTGCCTCTCTTCGGAGAGGTCACAGGAAAACGACAGCTGCGACTGTTTACTAAAAACACAGGTCTCTGCAAAGTCGTCAAAGACGACGTATAGAGACTGACGCTTGCCCGCTGTTGGAACGTTAAGGTGACTGGTTAGCCGCAAGGCGAGGCTGGGAGCCGAAGCGCCAATGAAGGGCGGCCGTAACTATGACGGTCCTAAGGTAGCGAAATTCCTTGTCGGGTAAGTTCCGACCCGCACGAATAGCGTAACGACAGCTGTACTGTCTCCACGAGGGACTCGGCGAAATTGTAGCTGTGGTGAAGATGCCACATACCCGCACCAAGACGGAAAGACCCCGTGAACCTTTACTGTAACCTAATACTGGCTCTAGGTTCGTCATGTGTAGCATAGGTGGGAGACGTTGATGTCGGGGGCGCCAGCCTCCGAATAGTCATCAGTGAAATACCACTCTTGGCGTACTTGGAGTCTAACCCGCGACCGTGATCCGGCGTGGGGACAGTGTTAGGCGGGCAGTTTGACTGGGGCGGTCTCCTCCCAAAAGGTAACGGAGGAGTGCAAAGGTACCCTCAATGCGGTTGGCAATCGCATGCAGAGCGTAAAGGTATAAGGGTGCTTGACTGCGAGACACATAGGTCGAGCAGGTACGAAAGTAGGTCTTAGTGATCCGGTGGTCCCGTGTGGAAGGGCCATCGCTCATCAGATAAAAGGTACTCCGGGGATAACAGGCTGATCACGCCCAAGAGTCCATATCGACGGCGTGGTTTGGCACCTCGATGTCGGCTCATCGCATCCTGGGGCTGAAGGCGGTCCCAAGGGTTGGTCTGTTCGCCCATTAAAGCGGTACGTGAGCTGGGTTTAGACCGTCGTGAGACAGGTCGGTCCCTATCTGGTGTGGGCGCAGGATGATTGAGGAGACTCTTTCCTAGTACGAGAGGATTGGAAAGAACGGACCTCTGGTGTGCCAGTTGTCGCGCTAGCGGCATCGCTGGGTAGCTATGTCCGGACCGGATAAGCGCTGAAAGCATCTAAGCGCGAAGCCAACTCCAAGACCAGTCATCCCTCGAGACACCTGGTAGACCACCAGGTTGATAGGCCGGAGGTGTAAGGACGGTGACGTCCTCAGCCAACCGGTACTAACCAGTCGATCGGCTTGATCTCATCCTCACTCGATGCCTCGGCGGTCTCTTTCCACCAACCCAACATCTTCCTGCCCTCCCGGGCGCCGCCCTCGTGCGGACCCGGTTGCGGCGGGGCAAGCGCCTCCCGGTGCCCATACCTGGCTGGAAATACCCGTTCCCTTTCCGAACACGGCAGTCAAGCAGCCAGGGCCGATGATAGTGCGTAGCGCGAAAGTAGGTCAGTGCCGGGTCAATTCCTCAGCGGCCGCATCCCCACAGGGATGCGGCCGCTGCCTTGTACTCCTGGGGGCGGCAACCCGGGTATAGAGAGTGCC
>JAHBWQ010000385.1 GCA_019636915.1 Nitrospira sp.
GCCCTGCGTTGACGGCGGCGATCAAGACGGCCTGAGACACGAAATTTGAGACCAGATAGCCGATGATGCCGATGACGGCGGCCGTGACTAGGTGTGGAATATAGGACAACAGCGAGTGGGCAGCTTCATTGATTGGGGCCACGTTGAGCGCACCCAGCGAGGCTGTGGTGGAAAAAATGACGATGAGCCAGTAGGTGATTCGGCCGATGATGTAGGAAGGGTCCGTCTTGATGCCTCCCCTGAGGAGGGCGGCTGCAATTCCGATCCGATCACAGAGTCGATCCAGGCCGATCATCCGAAGCAGGCGCTCCGTAAAATGGCCGGCTCCCCAGGCCACGACCAGACCGACCAGCAGGAGGATCATCATGGCCAGGACCTTGGGAAGGATGGCGAGCACGGTCTCGCCGAGCGCCGTAACGGGTCCGAGCAACGTCTGTTCCCAGGTTGACGTCATGGCTGGCTCCTTTCAGGCCTCGAGGAGGCGGTACTGACGACGTCCCGCACTTCATGAAACTGAGGCCAACGACTCACAAGATATTCTTTCTCTTTTTCAAATGTTCGACAGAGTGTTTCAATCAGGTGTTCGGCTTCTGCGGTCGTCAGTCCCTGACTGTCCAGCACGAATGAGGCGGTCTTTCCTAAATAGAGCGGGGTCAATGCCTTCAGGAGATGCTCCTGTGGGAGGACATTGCGATGATGTGCCAACGCGGCATCATAAATAATGCGGGCCCACAAGGCATCGGGGATACGGAAGTCTCGTGCCGGGACCTCTCGAAGCCGAGACAGCTGTTCGAGTACCTCCTCGGAGAGCATTCGCGTCCAAATGTCGTGCAGATCGGTCAGGCCGAGATGAAATAAGTCCACCATCCGTTCGACATTCACATTGACCGGCTCAACACCGACCTCGTATTGGAAGCCAAAGAGCGGTACCTTCCGTGATTCGGTCACAGACAGCCAGGTAGGAGCATGGGCTTCCATTAAGGCGAACAAGGCTCCCACAACCTGTCGCAGCATGGATGAGAGGTCGGCGGCCGGATCCTTCGGGTCATGAATCTTGGCCCCGAGAAAACTCTGACAGACCCTGGCGCCGTTCGTGATGGCTTCCGTCGTCATCCAAATGTCGATGCCGAACCGCGCGACATCGGACTCCCAGACGTGCTTTTCGAGGTAGTGTTGAGCAAGATCTCCGGTGAATCCGAAATCTCCTCCGATCGGCTGACGAACTTCTTGGCCGTAGAGGGCGCGGGTCAAGGGATAGGCGATGCTGTTTGTGATGGTCCCGTCGTATTTGTGGCGTCGATAATAGGGCGCCACGTAGTCGTATCCTTCCTTGATGATGGGGCGAAGGAGCAACTCCATCCATTCGGGCGTGATGCTTCGCACATCCGAATCGACCACGGCACAGGCTTTCACCTTGAGCCGTCGGGCGATCTCAAAAATAGTGCGGAATGCGCTACCCTTGCCCGGGATTCCATGATAGGGCGTGACGATCCGATGGAGTGTGCTCTGCCGATCGCTGATGAAGAGCGGTTCGAGATCAACCATGGTGTGGGCCACAATGGCTGGTGTCTCATCGGTGGAGCCCCCGTCTGAGTTGACCAGGACGGCGCGATGGCCATGAAAATATTTGGCCAGGCCAGCGCCGACCGCGCGAACGACATGGCCGATGGTCTTCGCATTGTTGAAGCTGGGAATGCCGACCAGAATGTCGGCATGGTGGACTGCATCCAGCAGATCCTCGGTTTCAGCAGTGAGTGGAATCAGGCCGTTGTTCATCATGAGACAGGCTGTCGTGTTTCCGCCGCGGGATCCCAGGCATGATCTTGCTCGACTGCATCCATGAGCCGATGGAAGATATCGGGGACGGCGTGGGCCACACGGCTCC
>JAHBWQ010000386.1 GCA_019636915.1 Nitrospira sp.
TTGTTATTGGCGCCGCAAGCGGGCAGTGAGTCGCGTGACCGACTTCGGGGCTATGCCCGTCGTGCGGAAACCGATTTGCGAGATCTTGCTGGGCGAGCTGGTGAGGCGTTTGAAGAGGCTGTCGATCAGGGTAGGGAGTTCGTCGAGTCGAAACGGTCGGTTCTCCAGGAAGCTTTCGATGCCGGTCGTGAAGCGATGAAACGCGAACGAGGGTGTATCCAAGATGAGGGGGCGGAGCGAGGATGAGGTTTGAGACGGTGATCGGGGTGGAGGTCCATGCACAACTGCGGACCAACTCCAAGATGTTCTGCGGGTGTGGTACGACCTTTGGCCTCTCTGCCAACAGCCAGACCTGCCCGGTCTGCCTTGGTCTGCCAGGCAGTTTACCTGTGATCAATCGAACAGCGGTCGAAATGGCGGTTCGTGCCGGGCTGGCGTTGAACTGTACGATCACGGCGAATAATCGATTCGCGAGAAAGAACTATTTTTACCCGGATTTGCCCAAGGGGTACCAGATTTCCCAATACGAGGATCCGATTTGCCAGCATGGATGGATTGAGATTGCTGTGGGGACAGTCGCCAAGCGGGTTCGGATCCGTCGAGCGCATCTTGAAGAAGATGCAGGGAAGAACGTACACGGAACTGGGACAGCGGGAAGCCGCGTGGATTTGAATCGTGCCGGCACGCCGCTGCTGGAGATTGTGACAGAACCGGATATGAGTTCGGCCGATGAGGTGGTGGCCTACCTGAAGGGGTTACGCGATGTGCTCATGTACCTCGATGTGTGCGACGGAAACATGGAGGAAGGAAGTTTTCGCTGCGAACCAAACTTGTCGTTGCGTCCGGTTGGCCAGAAAGAGTTTGGGACGAAAGTCGAGCTCAAGAATATCAATTCTTTCAAGTATGTGAAGGATGCGGTCGAGTACGAGGTCAAACGGCAGACCAAGGTCTTGAATGAGGGGGGCAAGATTTACCAGGAGACCAGGCTCTGGAACATTGATCGAGGCGAAACGGCAGTCATGCGATCGAAAGAGGAGGCCCATGACTATCGATATTTCCCAGATCCGGATCTGGTGCCGTTACAGTTGAACGAGGACTGGATTGAAGGATTTCGTTCATCATTGCCGGAGTTGCCGGCTGTGCGTACCCGTCGATTCATCACCGAGTATGGCCTCCCGGAGTACGATGCGGGCGTGGTCACGACATCCAAAGGCATGGCGGATTACTTCGAGGCTTGCCTGAAACAGTTCAAAGAACCTAAAACGGTGAGCAATTGGGTGATGGGAGAGTTGACGCGGGAACTGAATAACTCCGGGACCGATATCACCGCGTCGCCGGTCTCACCTGAAGGACTCGTCGATCTGTTGACGATGGTGGACAAAGGGGTGATCAGTTTAAAGGTGGCTCGTGAGATCTTTCCCGAGTTCTATCGGAGTGGCAAGACTCCCCAACAGATTGTGCAGGACAAAGGGCTGACGCAGGTCTCAGACGAAGGGGCACTGGAAAAAATGATTGATGAGGTGCTCCGTAACAATCCAACACAAGTGGCACAGTTTAAAGAAGGCAAACACCAGGTCTTAGGATTTCTTGTCGGTCAAGTGATGAAGGCAAGTGGGGGGAAGGCGAATCCTGGCAAGGTGAATGAGTTGTTGAAAAAGAGGCTGATCGTCTAACTGGAGAGAGGGCAAGTGGTATGAGCGAAATCAGAGAAATCAGGGGCCGCCAGATTATCGATTCACGTGGCAATCCAACGATTGAGGCAGAAGTCACACTCGAAAGCGGAGCGGTCGGGCGAGCAGCCGTTCCTTCCGGTGCTTCGACAGGCGAAAAAGAGGCAATTGAGCTGAGAGATGGAGACAAAAAGCGATGGAT
>JAHBWQ010000387.1 GCA_019636915.1 Nitrospira sp.
GTACGTCCGAAGCAAGGGAGAACAGACTCACCAGTTTCTCTACACACCGCAACATCACCAGAGCCTCTTCAGGGTAGTACCTCGCCGAAGGAGTTGCATCGTCAAATGCGGGAACTCTCCGGCACGAATCAGGAGCTGAAAGATCGGCTCGATGAACAGAATAAACGGATGGAGCAGTTACAAAAGCAGGTCGAGCAATTACAGCGAGAGGTGCCCAATCCGGATCTGAAGGGCCAGCCATAACAAGACTGCTCCCGCCCCGTAGTTGAACCCTATATCGCGCACCACTGCATCGCTTGTGTTCCCTGACGGTCGGTATTCGTGCTCTCGTTCATTAGGGGTGGGTGTTCCCTCCCTCAAGAAGGCGTGAGAATTATCATCGACATACTTAAGGATCTCATCGTCAGCCTGCACGTGTGTCAGACCATCTGAATTGTGACGCACACCCTGCCAAGCTCGACACATCGCCGGATTACACCATCTTATTTTTAGCACAAAGCAGAAAGGATCAACTCATTGAGAACGGGTCAGAAAGATTTTGAGGATCCCAAGACCCACTGACCGTTGCCTATGTCAGCGGCATGCGGGGATAGCGAGACAGCGATGAGCCTTACAGTCGTTTGAAATGGATTTGAGCATGCATGCCTCTGGAATCGATCACATCGCTCCATCACTGTTCTCCGGCTTGCAGGTCTATCTGGATCTTGTCACTCCCGGCTACACTCTGCTATGGTGCAGCGCTGTTGTTTCATCACCAATTGTATTCGGACATCGCTGAATGGTCTGGGACCCAAAAGATCCGTGGGGCAAGAAGCCTGATCCGCTTGAAGACGCGCTGAAGCAGGCACAGTCTCAACTCAAAGATCTCTTCCCCCCGGGTGGGCTCAAAAGCCTCTTACCTTCCGGCGGAGTCCTGAATCTTGTCATTGCTGCGGTGGTGATCTTGTTCATCTGGCAGGCAGTGTTTATCGTCGCGCCGGATGAAGAAGGTGTCGTTAAGCGATTTGGCGTACCGGTTCGAACCGTCGAGCCAGGTCCCCACTTCAAGATTCCCTTCGCTGAAACCGTCCTTCAGCCAAAGGTCGCCAAACTCTATCGTGTCGAGGTCGGCTTCCGCACCAGCCAACAGGGTCGCCAGCAAATGGTGCCGCAAGAAGCCTTGATGTTGACCGGTGATATGAACATCTTGGCGATCGAGTTTATCGTTCAATACAAGATCAAAGAAGCCGGCGAGTTCCTGTTCAACGTCGCGGATATCCATGAGACCATCGGCAAGGCAGCGGAAGCCTCCATGCGTGAAGTAGTTGGAAAGAGTAAGATCGACGAAGCCTTGACCACCGGCAAAGCCGAGATTCAGCAGGGTACGATGACGTTACTGCAAACGATTCTGGATCAGTACCACTCCGGTGTGCAGATTGCCGCCGTACAGCTGCAAGACGTCGATCCACCGGAAGCAGTCGCAGCCGCGTTCAAAGACGTGACGAACGCCAAGGAAGACCGGGAAAAACTCATCAATCAAGCCCAAGGGTATCGCAACGACATCATCCCGAAGGCAAAAGGTGAAGCCGCAGAACTCGTCAACCGCGCCAAGGGATTTGCCCAAGCCCGCATGAATCGCGCACAAGGTGAGGCCAATCGCTTTCTGGCCACGTTAAAAGAGTACAACCAATCGAAAGATGTCATCAGTAAGCGAATCTATATAGAAACAATGGAGGAAATCCTCCCCAATATGGAAAAGATCATCATTGATGGGAAAGGGGGCGAGCGCTTGCTCCCCTATCTCCCGTTGGATCGCCGTTCGAAGCCGACATCCGTCAGCGGAGCTAAGGCCATCT
>JAHBWQ010000388.1 GCA_019636915.1 Nitrospira sp.
CGTGCTGGCAAGAGCTGTTCGTCGCCACATTGAGCGCCGAGTCTTAGTATACGGGAGAAAAACCGTGGTCTTCGATTGAAAGGTTTTTGAATGGAACCACAGACAGAGGGAGCAGGACGTTGCCTCCTCCCCCTACTTCGGGACATGCACAGTCCTTACACTTTGACGGATACAAACAACGAACTCCCCCGCCGATTGATCAGAATCAGAACGTTGGCTCCCTTCTTGAGATCCGCGGACGCCTTTTCAAAATCTTTGACTGACTTGATCGGTCGTCGATTCATTTCCTGGATGACGTCACCCGCAGAAAGACCGGCCCTCTCGGCACCGCTGTCTGGATCAACTTTTGTCACCACAACGCCGCTCGTTCCATGGAATCCAAGCTGTCTTGCCCGGTCCTGATCGAGCTCCTCGACCACAAGGCCCGACAGAGCATCGTCGGAACCTCCGTGCTGCACCTTCACAACCTTAGATTCGTCAGGCTGCTCACCCACCCTGACGGTCAACTCACGTTCATTTCCATCACGAATGACGTTGAGTGTCACCCTGACACCAACAGTGGTCCTGGTGACGAGTCGTTGCAACGCGACCCCATCTTCCACAGGAGTCCCTTGATAGCTGACAATCACATCCCCCTGCTTGATGCCGGCCTGATCCGCAGGACTCCCTGCCTTCACATCGCTGATCAACGCGCCTTTCACATTCTTGAGACCGAATGCCGCAGCCAGATCCTGATTCAATCCCTGAAGCCCAATCCCGAGATAGCCGCGGACGACCTTCCCGGACTTTATCAGACTCTCATAAATCGGCTTGACCATCGTGCTCGATACGGCGAACCCAACACCCTGATACCCTCCCGTCTGTGAAAAGATAGCCGTGTTGATGCCCACCAGCTCCCCTTTGGTATTCACCAGGGCACCGCCTGAATTGCCCGGGTTAATAGCGGCATCCGTCTGAATAAAATCCTCATACTGAGTGATTCCCATGTGGCCGCGACCCACCGCGCTCACGATCCCGAGCGTCACGGTGGAATTGAGCCCAAAGGGGTTGCCGACCGCCAAAACATACTCACCGACTTGCAGATTCGACGCATCACCCCAGGTAACGCTCGGAAGATGATCGGCATTAATCTTGATCACGGCGAGGTCGCTCTTCGGATCCACTCCGACAATCTTGCCCTTAAATTCCCGTTTGTCGGGAAGTGTGACGCTGACCTCACGGGCCTGGGCAATCACATGGTTATTGGTCACAATATAGCCATCCGACGAAATGATTACTCCGGATCCCTGTCCTCTCCGAGGGGCTCGATGGTCAAACGGGTCTTCCGACCGCCGCCCTCGAGGTCCGAATGGTTTCCCGAAAAACTCCTCCATTCGCTCTCGTAGCTCGTCCGGAACAGAGGAGCCATCCGCAATATTTTCAGTCATGACCGTCGTAATGTTCACGACCGCCGGAGTGACTCGCTTGGCGACGTCTGTAAAGCCTGGCGCCGGTGGAACACCGGCGCCAGGCACGGTGCCCTGTGACGACGCATTGGATGCATAGGACGGAGTGAGTGAATGGCTGCCCCAGATTAAAGCCCCACTCACAAGTCCGATTCCAAGAATTGAACCGATCATAGGATGGAGATGCGATGACATGATTCCCTCCCTCATCATGCTGCAGATCGCGAGCTCAAGGCCCTTCGAAC
>JAHBWQ010000389.1 GCA_019636915.1 Nitrospira sp.
TCGCCAAGCAGGATGCCTGGCGTGATCGTTTCGCTACGGTCCCGTTTGAGGATAGGGGTGGCTCGCATCCCAGCCGTTACTATCAGGACATTGCCGTTGAGCGTGTATTGCAGGCCATGGCAGAAGGCAAGCCGCGTATTCTCCTGACGCTTGCCACCGGTACCGGCAAGACCTTCATCGCCTTTCAGATCGCTTGGAAGCTCTTTCATAGCCGCTGGAACCTGAGCCGCGAGCCGTCGCGCCGTCCCCGTATTCTGTTCCTGGCCGACCGGAACATTCTGACCGATCAAGCCTACAACGCCTTCTCTGCCTTTCCTGAAGATGCCCTGGTGCGGATTGAGCCGGGCGACATTCGCAAGAAAGGCAAAGTGCCGAAGAACGGTAGCCTGTTCTTCACCATCTTCCAAACCTTCATGGCTTCGACAAGCTCAGCCACCGGGCTTCAGGAGGGACCCAGGACAGCTCAGCCCTCGGTAGCGAGGATACACTCTCGGATGGAGGTGAAGATTCATTTGCCGAGGTGACGGACATTCGGGATGCCCATGGCTACATGTATATTCTGGAATGCACAGATGGGAGCTTTTATACCGGAAGCACGAGGGATCTTGGCTTGCGCGTCGAGCAGCACAAGCGCGGAGAGGGTGCTCGACATACAACGGCGCGAGGTATGGCGAAGCTTGTCTATTACGAAACCTTTGACCGTATAGACGATGCATTTGATCGAGAGAAGCAAGTACAGGGCTGGAGCAGGGCAAAGAAGGTCGCCTTGATTACTGGGAACAATCAACGCTTGCCCCGTTTGTCACAAAATAAATCGGGTTTTTCTTCCCTGGGCATTGCGCCGTCGGTCGCTGAGCCTGTCGAAGCGTTTGGTGAGTATCCACCGGACTTCTTCGACTTCATCGTCATTGATGAATGCCACCGGGGCGGCGCGAATGACGAGAGCAACTGGCGCGGCATCCTCGAATACTTCGCCCCGGCCGTGCAGCTCGGCCTGACCGCCACGCCCAAGCGAAAAGACAACGTGGATACCTATGCTTATTTCGGCGAGCCTGTCTATATCTACTCACTGAAGGACGGCATCAACGACGGCTTCCTGACGCCGTTCAAGGTGAAGCAGATCTCCACCACGCTCGACGAGTACGTCTATACGCCGGACGACCAGCTCATCGAAGGCGAGATCGAGGCGAAGAAGCGCTACCAGGAGAGCGACTTCAACAAGATCATCGAGATCAAAGAGCGGGAAAAGAAGCGTGTCGAGATCTTTATGGGCCAGATCGACCAGCAGGAGAAGACGTTGGTTTTCTGCGCCACGCAGGACCATGCCCTGGCCGTGCGCGACCTCATCAATCAGATGAAGGCGAGCACGGATCCCAACTATTGCCGGCGGGTGACGGCCAACGACGGTGAGCTTGGCGAACAACACCTCCGCGACTTCCAAGACAACGAAAAGACTATACCGACCATCCTGACGACCTCGCAAAAGCTCTCAACCGGCGTGGACGCCAGGAACATCCGGAACATTGTGCTCATGCGGCCGATCAATTCGATGATCGAGTTCAAGCAGATCATCGGACGTGGGACGCGACTCTATGACGGGAAGGACTATTTCACCATCTACGATTTCGTGAAGGCGCACCACCACTT
>JAHBWQ010000039.1 GCA_019636915.1 Nitrospira sp.
GTAAGAATCCTGTACAACGCACTGAGAATCCCATGAACCAGGCGCGAACGCTCTCGGCACGGGTCCTCGACTTCGCTAAAAAAGCCGCCCCAAGCTCGACCAATCGCGTACGGATTTTGGCCTTAGGGCCGGACATTCTCCGAGCAATCTATGATGGATGGTCGATGAGGATGATCTGGAAGACCTTACAGACTGAAGGCACACTCACCTGTGGCTATGACACGTTTCGGGCACATGTGAAGCGACTGATGAACGCACCCGCTGGGTCACGGTCGGCGCTGCCGCCGAATCCAGGCGGCCCCCCACCCACACCATCCGCCTCATCAAGTGGCTTCGTCTTCAACCCTGTTCCGAATAAGGAGGAGTTATTCTGATGGCAACGATTCATGTGGTCCTGCAAGGCAAAGGCGGTGTTGGCAAGTCCATGATTGCGGCCTTCATCGCGCAATACAAACTGGCTAAAGGCAAACTGCCGCTCTGTGTCGATACGGACCCCGTCAATGCGTCCTTCCAGGCCTATCAGAGCTTGAAGGTTCATCGGCTCACCATCATGCAGGGGGATGAGATCGACCCACGGAGTTTTGATCAACTCATTGAACTCGTGGCGAAGACCAAAGTCGATGCGGTCATCGACAATGGCGCAAGTTCCTTCGTCCCCCTCTCGGCCTATCTGCTAACGAACCACATTCCAGAATTGCTGCGCGACATGAGCCATCAGCTCGTGGTGCATACCGTGGTCACAGGCGGACAGGCGTTATCCGATACCGTCAATGGGTTCGCCCAACTCGTGAAACAATTTCCGACTGATGTTCAGTTTGTGGTGTGGCTCAATCCCTACTGGGGACCGATCGAGATCGAAGGGAAACCCTTTGAGCAGATGAAAGCCTACACCGCGCACAAAGATCGGGTGTCGGCCATTCTTCGGCTGCCGGATCTCAAAAAGGAAACGTTCGGGCGAGACTTGAGCGACATGCTGCAAGCACACCTCACATTCGATGAGGCCCTGGCGTCACCGACGATCACGATCATGGCGCGGCAACGGTTGTCGATCATCAAGAAGCAGATCTTTGATCAATTCGCCGCCGTGCCGGTGCTGTGATGGGCGACGAGCGAACGGAAGAGTTACTCAAAGAGATTGCGGCGAAGCATGGCGTGGCCCTGGACCGAGAGGATCCGATTCTCATTGTGCAAACCCTGCACATGCGGTTGTTGGCCGAGAGTCGGCACGCGCAACAGGTCCTCCTTGAGGACTATCGAACGACACTGGAAGCCATGTTGGAACGATGGGGAACGGAGACCAAAGCGAAAGCCGAACGGATCATGACGGCGTCGCTCACCGCCAGTACGGAGACCATGAAGGCTCAGATGGCGACCCATACCACGGACGTGGCCAGCGCCATCCGCAATGAAGTCACCGCGATACTGGAAACAACAGAGACGAGGATTCGCACAGCCACCACCATTGGGTACCTGAATCTCTTCGCGGCGCTGGTGACGTGTCTGGCAGCGATCGTGATCTATTGGACGCTACGCGCCTAACCGCCCCCTCTCCATTGTGGACCACCTTCAAGCAACGCCGATGCTTAAAAAGCAGGCAGTGTGCTGAACCGCCGCGTTTCACTGCCGCGCAGCGACACCACGCCTCTCTTGTTCACAGAGTTGTCCCCAGAAGATGGGGAAAACGGGGTGGCTCGTGGCGCGAGCAATCGCGCCAGCGCGATTGCAACGCCCCATCCGCCGAACTCAGAATAGGGCGCCCCCGCCCCTTGGTGGGTGAGGAGCGGGAGACGCGATAACGAAGAAAGAGAGTGCGTCGTGATTTCCTCCCCTCCCCTCTGCTTTTCCACCGCACCCGGTCAATTCATCGTGAGTGTTTCGGCGCGGGTAAGGTGTTGGGAAAATGCTCGGCAATGATGTGATTCAACCGCTTCACCAAATCGGGTCGCTTGAAAGTCACATGCCCGTTCTGATTCTTGAAGAGGCGAATAGACCAATACTCGTTCTCGGCGTGCTTCGGCCACACCGTGGTCGCCTGCATCGCCTGAAAAATCAGGTGAGAGGTGCTTCGCCGATGGTCCGCCTCTGGCTTGCCGTCGCAGACGTGAAAGACGCGCAGTAAGTCATCAAGTTCATCACATTGACGGACATTTCCACTGCCGTATGAGGTGAGGGACATCACCACAATCCGCGTGCCGAATTTTTGAGGCATATTGGTGGTGTAGTGCCAGGACAAATGCTTGAAGCACTCGATGACACCCTGTACAAACATGTCACCACGGGATGCATGGAGCGTCCGAAACGTGGTGACAATGGCTTCGCGCGTGAGTGCCGGGACCGTCTTGTTGTGGATGGCCTCTTCCATCTCCTTGCGTGTCGCCGCTGACATTAACGACCGTAGCCCTGAATCCTTGATGAGCGTCTCCCAACCTCCTGCATCCACACAGGCTCGAAACGACTCCAAGAGGTCTGCCGACCGTGCGAATTCTCCGGTCATATGCATGCCATGGCCACGCCAATCACGCAAGAGCGACAGATCGGGAAATCCAAGCCGTACGCTTTCTGCAAGAGCGTGAGCCTGTGTCAGCGTATCGAGAGCATCTTGGAATAAGGTCAGAATCGCATCCCGTTGTTGGAGTAGATTGGCAATACTGAGGCTGGGAATAGGAAGCTGCTCTGTCCACGCTTCACCCTCCTCTTGATTCACACATATAGTGTCAGGTGCGGTCTCACCTGATGACCGTTCATTCTTTTCCTTCTGTACATCAGGAGGAATCTGAAATGATCCCACCCAGGCCCCTGGCTGAGCCGTTCGGTCGAAAATGGCTAGGATCTCCTCTTGTCGTGTTGGGTCAACCCCTTGTCGAGTCCACCACTCACGCAACACGTGTTCTGGATGATTCATCGTCTGTTCCTTTCATCACAATTATGCGGGGCCTGTTCGTATGGCCTCAGAGTCGTAGCAGGACATCCGAAGTTGTGCTCCACTCCAAGTGCCCATCAGCTAAAGCCATCCTTCATCGGCAAAGGACACATGCCGGTCTTCCCCGATCACCACATGATCTAAAACGCGAATGCCGAGGAGTTCACCGGACTCCATGAGCCGCTTGGTTAACGCGCGGTCTTCCTGGCTCGGGGTTGGGTCTCCGCTTGGGTGGTTGTGAATACAAATCACGGCCGCCGCATTCATGCACACGGCGGCTTTGAACACCTCACGTGGATGGACGATCGAGAGCGTGAGGCTTCCGACCGAGACCACCTGATACCCTGTTGGACGGTGTTTCGCATCCAGAAACACCACGAGAAATTCCTCGTGCGGTCTCCCGTCAAAGTGAGCCTCCACCAGCTGACGAACATCGCCTGAAGCTGAAATCTTGGGGACGCCATAGAGCGGTGAGTGTGGTTCTTTGACCACCTGCAACCGAAACAGGGGCACACACTGAAGCGAGGTTGCCTGGTCGTGATGCGTTCGTGATACGCTCTTCTGAGCCATGTTCAAGACCTCCCTGGTTTTGTGCTGGTGAGGGAGTCGGAACGGTTGCCGCCGTTCCGACTCCCGCTTTTCCTGTCACCGTGGATACTTTTCGTTCAGATAATTGCGATGGGCCATTCGATCGATCCCCGTAAGATCTAAATTCTCACGGTCACACAGATGGCGAAGGTCTGATAGGAGATCCGACATGACCGTTTCTAATGAGGCTCCTGGCTCGCGTAAACCTGCTACACGATAGTAATCGAGCGCCCCTTTCACACGATCCGCACGCACTTCATTCTGACTCTTCCTTCCCCGCCGTACATTCGGTCTCGGTTGTACTGCTGTCTGCATATCCCACGTTCCTTTCTTATTCGACTGCCTCCCCATGAGAACAGCCACTCACGAGCACAACGGACACACCAGCGTGACCTGCCCACCCCCCTTCTTTTTAAGAAACATTGTTGCGCCTCTCACGCACAGCAGGAGGCGCAACAGAAGGGCGAGGGCTGTGGCCACGGACGCGTGCGAGCGTGCCAGCCCTCTGGGCCGTTGGCTGGCGCGATTGCTGTCGGGAGTGCCACACACCACAGCGGGCGCAAGGCTTGGGCTGGACGAGGCCGTGAACCTGCACGATCCATGTGCGCGGTGCCGTCTTTCTGGTGGTCCGCTTAGGAGTCCGACAGGCCGGAAGAGTGTGGAGATGGCGTGGAAAGGCCGGTGGGCGACGGACGCCCACCGGCCTTATTGAACCGATTAATCGATGATGCGAAAGATCACACCAGCTTCAGGATGATGGGCGGCATAATCACGGAGACGATGATAGAGGTCGCTGAGACGGTCGCCGAACGGATCGTGCTCGAAATGAAAGGCGAGGTGGCTGAACGTATAGAGGGTCGCCACCATACCAGCGGCATCGCCTGACACCGTGACATCGTAATCCATACTCGGATGAACCAAATGGAAGAAGTCCTGACTGGGAGCCAGATAACACCCGCCATTACTCAAGTCGAAAAACTCCCAATAGCCTCCCTGATACTGCGGCGCAAGATTGGCGAACTGATGATAGATCTGGCTTTCGACGAGCATCATGTGTCTCCCGAAATGGCGCGGCAGAAAGTCCAGCCGTTGGTCTTCTGGCACGAGCGAGGCCACGATGGGATGATGGTTGATGTTTGTGACGTTCATGGAATTCCCTCCGGTTGTCACAAGCGACAGTGCCTGTGTGGAGAGTCTTCGGCACACCGGAGCGGAGCGGTCAGGGCCGTGCGCAGCACGCTTGCGAGCATGCGGGATTGTCGCAGCGCAGGCCTTGACCGAGAGAACGGTGTGATACCGTCACAACACACAGGCAGGCACCCCCGCGACCCTTGTTCTTTTTCGTCCAGAAGTGACACCTATTAAGAGAACAAACGGTACGAATGTCTGAAGAAAGTGTAGCAGGTGGCTCAGCACGGTCGAGCCGCGTGGCGCGGAACGACGGTGCGATCGGACAGGCACGGCGCATGCGCGGTGCCATCTGAAGGACTATGTGTTGATTGGTTTTGCGTCAGCGATACGGAGGGCATGCGTCCCGCCAGATGGCGGGATGAGCGGAAGCGAACCCGAAGCAGCGCGGTCGCCAGAGGCGAGACGCCATAACAATTTGAGTGATGGTCCTGGCTTGCGAGTGTAATTTGAACAAGTTAACGGTACCGTGGTTAACTTTTTGTGGAGAGGAGTCATCTGCGAACCCGTGAAGCTTGTACTACAAGATCTTGATGCGCTTCTGCATGTCTTCGAATTTTTCTTGGTTATGACGTCCATTCATAAGACTGGGTTCTATCATTCGTCCTCCCTTACTAATTTTTATTGTGTCGCCATGACAGAACGCATAGCGCTCATTGAGCGCCAGACAGACGAGAGGATATCACGGACATGAATCTCACCCAATCGGTGCAGGTTCTTCTAGAACATTCTCAGTGACGACCCGTGTCCCCTCCCCTTTTGTTTTGGTGACTGGCTTGACATTCAATCGCGACAGGACTTCCTGCGCCAGCATGAGATAATCGCGACTCGCCGAGCATTTACGATCAAACTGCAATACCGTGTCTCGCTGTAACTCAGCCTTTTGCGCGGAGGTGGACATAGAAATCGTGGTCTCGAGAAAATCTCCTTTAAAGCGATCCTTCACCATCTGAAAGACCGCCTGACAGACGTTGCGGCGGGCATCATGTTTCGTGAGCAACACACCGAGGATCGACAAGTCAGCTTGCACGCTCTTCTGCACGGTCGAAATAATGTTCAGGAGGTCATCGAGACCATCGAACGAAAAGCCTGATCCACTCTCCATGGGCACAATCACATGGTCGCTCGCAGAGAGCGCGTTCATCGTGATTAATGAGAGTGACGGTGGGGTGTCGAAAATCACAAAATCAAACGGAAGATCTTTTCGAATCTTATTCTTCAACACCCCAATAGGGATCGGATAGACCGCCGGATCTCGCAGGCGGTTTTCCACGGACGCCAAGCGAATATTGCCTCGCACCAGTGACACATTCGGGAGCTTCGTGGCCGTCATGCACTCTTCAACCTTCATATCTGGGTTCAATAAGAGTTCGGTCACGCCCGGGTTGGCCTCAGGAGCCATTTGTAAGAGTTTCGTCGCATTGGCCTGCGGGTCACAATCCAAAAACAGCACCTTGTAATTCGATCGCCGTAAGGCATCGGACAGATTGATGGCTGTGGATGTCTTTCCACACCCGCCCTTCTGATTTGCAATACTGATTCGGATCGCCATACCTCACCTTCCTTCTCGCCCATCAGGTGCGCTTACACCATCTTCGTTCGTTCGTTGTGTCGCATATGCTCACGGATGAGTTCTTGGAGCTTCCGCTCGCGTTTTGTCTCTCGGACCACCGGGAGTTCATTGTCGGCAGCTGCCTCCGCCGCCTTCGCGCGAAGCTCAGACTCGATTTCCGGAGGCAATCCCAACATATAGAGTTCACAGCGTTGCGCGTCGACACGGTCACGTGCGGCCTTGATGGCAGTCGCTTCGCGTTCGAGACGCTGTGCCTCTTCCTCCAACAAGCGAACCCGACGGCTTTTCCATCCTGGAGGCGGGTTCACTTCCATTTTCTTCAAGCAGCCAAAGAGAAAGCCTAAGGCATCGGCAATCGGCTTCGTCGTCGACTTCTTGTGTTCAATGACGGCGGTTACTTTATCGAAAAAATCTTGTGCGTATTCAAGGGAGGGCATCACTCGGAGAAACGGCTCGACGGTGCGAGGATCGAGGGCTGAAAACCATTCTGACAGTATAAGGTTTTGTACACCCCACTCTTGTAGTAGTTCAGAATGAGATAAAGAAGAACTACTACTACTGCCAATATTCTGAGAGTGAGTACGGGAGTCGTTCTGAGAGTGACTGCCGTAGGGAACACGAGGGCGAGGACCTTTTTTCTTTCCCGGGGTCAATGGGGTCAGTAGTGCAGGGAAAGCTGGACCAAAAAGATAGATGGAGCCCCCATTGGCATGTTGGTGAAGTGCGGTTCGTACAATCAGGCCGGCGCTCATGAGTTGGAGAAGGGAACGGCGAACAGCATCTTCTGTACGATCGACAAGACCACCAATCTCTGCATAGGACACGGCCCTAGTATGCGTCGGTGTGGACTGGTCTCGACAACTATGGAGGGCCCATGCAAAGCGAACCCAATGGGACGGCGGTCTTAGGAGTGAAATTGGGATGTCCAAAGGGGGAAAATTTTGCTGAGGGAGTTCTGTTGGTGGCACCTTGATATGAGGCGCGGGAGGAGTGTGTGGAAGGGAGTCAGTATTACTGACAGAGACTCTGTCAGTGCGACTCTCCGAATAGACTGGGCGAATTATTGATCTGTCAGAACGACGACGCGGACTGTCAGAATATTCTGATAGTGTGTCCCGCTTCATAACCTCTGGTTGTAATGAAGTTATTGGTATGGTCGATGCTTTTTCGTGACGGGATGTGGAATCTGAATGAGACTGTAAAGAAAGTGACGAAGTCATTGAGAGATCTTGAGAAGGAGAGTCAGGAGGAGAAGAGGAAGAGATTGGTAATTTTTGTTCGGACTGAATCGAGCTCGCCGGAGGTGATGAAAGACCGAGCAATTCAAGGGGATCAAGGCGAGCTTGAGAGGAGGCAAGTTCTTCAAGGCGTTTACCAACAACACCTTTAAGAAAACTCTTCTCTTTACTTTCCGTGTTGCGCAATTTCTCCATCTTCAGAGCATGATTCGATGATACTTCCCGTCATAAACGGAAAGAAACGATCTCGAATCAGACTGCTAATAGATTGCTTGTAGAATGGGAAATATTGAACATCAATATATTAACAATATGCCAATGCGCGAGATGTGTCAAGAGATACATGAGTTCAGCTATAGATAGTTAGGATACTAAGGGAGGTTGATGGAGTATAAATTATTAAAAACATGTGGTTTGTCATTCGTACATATGAGGATGTATTTCATAAATATATCATCTTCATACCTAGATCCATGGAGGACATGTCATATGATCATAGGAAGGTAGTTAAGAAATGATTGCTATAAAGTGCAATGGGTCTAAGGACCACCACCCCTCTCCAGCAACGACATCTATGGAATGGCAGGTTGAGACAGGAATTTATACTGACAGAGAAAGAATTCTGAGAGTGTGATTGATCATGAGATATGGGAGCGCAGCCGATGGCACGTTCCATAAAGCGGTTGGAGCGACATTGAGAGTTTTACTATCAGCATAATGATTCTGTCAGAATAATATTGCGATCATGGGAGACTAACTATGCGATCCCTCCCTTGGTAGTTGACTGTTTAATGTATCAGAATAAAAATACAGTCAGTATATATATACAGACAGAGTAATATCATTACATGTTCTTATAGAACTTGTAATAATAATATCATTTTACAAGCACTATAAGAATATATAATCTGTCAGTACAAACTTTATAAATACATAGAATATCGAGACAATTGTAATACTATCAGATTATAATAATAGACAGAATATATACTCTGTGAGAATAGATATACAGTCAGAATGGTAACACTATAAGAATAAATAATCAGTCAGAATATATATGAGTATTGAGAAGGAAATTAATATGATTCCGAAGTCAACAAGCCGTCGGACGTGAGAAGGGAAACTTCATAGGATGGAGCAAGGTACTCTGACAGAATATAAACACTGAGAGTGCCAATGAGGCAACGCCCTTGGAATTCGGATCGTAGAGAACTGCAGGAAAATCTGGGTGGCTCGGAGTGTCAAGTTATCACTGTAAAGAAAGGTCGTACCATTCTGGATGCTTTGCCATGAGCGTCCGCTTATACGGAAAGAGGTGGAGAAGACGGTAGGAGATAATTTTCGTGACGAGCTCGGTGCTGGGCAGCAGGCCATCGGCCCGCAAGTTCAGGTGAATCTCCTCTACCATCGTCTCCCGCTGGCTCGAAGACAAAAGGGGAGCCAGCCGTTTCAGCTCCGCGAGGTCCTCCTCATCCAACTGATCATAGCGCGTCACGATGTCTTTTAGATCCGTTTGCTTTTCCAGGTGCGGAAGCCAGTGGACCAGGTACATGGGCGCGATTCGTTGACGGGCGGGCTGGCTCGTCGTCACCAATCCCATGATGCCTAGAGTCTTCAGTTGTTTGCGCACCGTCATCCAGGCCAGTTTCGTCTCGCTCACCAAGCCGTCGATGGAAATCCGCACCTCCCGTTCGCCCTGGCCGTGCGTCTTTCTGAGCAGATGGAGATACAACAGCTGGGCGGTGGGGGAGAGCACGAGGAACCGAGGGTCCTCCATGGTCAGATGCAGCTGGTCGAGATACTCGAGTCGCCAGTCCAATGACAACGTGGCACGGCCTTCGAGCGTGAGCTCAGGGGGGAGGAAGTCCGCGACTTCCGCTTCATCATCAACTGGTTGGGAGATGGTCGGATCGATAGGATTTCCCATAACTGATTAGAGGTCTACTCTTAGAGGGAAGACGAGTCAAGGAAAAATAGGGAAGTGAGAGTACTGGTATCCGGGATGGTGTCCTTCTCGGATGCCTTGCGCTTTCGGATAGACTGGGGTAGGGTGGCGGTGGACCGGGGAGGGACTCGGAAAAAGGGGTCGGGAAGGAACCGTCTCCTGGTGGTCCGAACGCGTCAGCAGGAACGCCACGGCCTCCATTTATTATATATAGAGCGAGAGGGGAGAGGTGGGCCGGGGAGCACAGCGGAGGCACCGCTCGCTGCACGGTCCACCTCTATCCTTTTAGATTAGAGTGAAGCATGCCGGTCGGGGCGTGAGGCCCCCTCATCTCATCGAGCACACCATTTACATGGAGAGATGGATGGAGTTGGAAGAGACAACCAACCGAGGGAGATCATGGACCTCGTCCCGCTGATTCCTGAGCAGCGAGCCTCCACGGCCCTGGTCCCTTTACCAACGACGGCGCTCCGACGAACGGGTGGGGAACTCCCGCCGGTCTGTCTCCAGCTGTCGTCGACGACGTTGATCGGCTTGCGCGTCTATCTCGACGAATTCGCGCGGCAGTTCACGGCCCAGAAGCCGACGTCCACCACGGCCCGGACCTATTTCAAACGAGGCCGTGTCTTCATCGCGTGGCTCGAGCAAGGGAGGGGCCCTCAGCTGCGTCGCCTCGATCGCGCCTGTCTCGACGCCTATCGCGCGTTTCTGGATCAACGCTTTTCGAATCTCCGGACGAAGAATGGCTATCTGACCGGCGTCCGTCAATTTCTGAATTGGCTCGTGCCGCTGCATCCGGGCTTGGTGAATCCGGCCGACTTTGTCCAGGGCTGGACCTGCAGTCGTCAGCACACGCGGCGGCATCTGCCGGTGGAGGATGCGAAAGCGTTGCTCGCGGTGTTGGAATCCGATCCACGGAAGTCAGCGGCGCAGCGTGCACGCAACGTCGCGATGGCCTATCTGATGCTCAAGACCGGCCTGCGGACGATCGAGGTGAGTCGGGCGTGCATTGAACATCTACAGGAATTGGTCCCAGGAGAAAAGTGGAGACTGTGGGTACATGGGAAGGGGAGAGCGTCAGCGGATGAGTCCGTGCAGGTGTTGAAGGAAGTGTATCAAAAGATCCAGACGTATCTGGCTCTCAGATCGACACCAGTGCAGGGGAGTGATCCGCTGTTTGCCACGACGGCGTGTTACGACCGAGGAGGAAACGTGGTCACGCCAGCCGGGAAGCGGCTCTCGACGCGGGCCATTCATCGGATCATTACCGAAGGGCTGCTGTTGGCTGGCGTCAAGAAGCCGGGGATTGTGGTGCATAGTCTGCGCCACTCGACGCCGACGTTTGCGTTGCTCAACGATGCGAATCCCACGCGAGTACAGAAGATGATGCGGCATCAGCATTATGCGACGACGGAGATTTATGTGGAAGAAGTGCAGCGACTGCTCGAAGGAGCGGAAGATGCGGTCACGCAAATATAATGGTGCATGGAATGGGTTCGTGTCTCCGCACCTGGCCAGCTTATCGTGGAGGTTCCGTTCTCTGTGCGTAAGACGCGACCACAGCCTACAAGATCGAGAAATCTGTCTTTTCCTTATACTGGAATTCCCTCGACGATACTCAGTGAGCATTTGGTCGGGACGACTCGGGTCAGCTTCAACCGCGCTGCGGCAAACAGTGCAGCAAATTCTTCCTTTGTCCGCTCACGTCCTCCAATAATGAGCATCTGAATGTCGAGGAGCTTTCCCCAGCTGGGATCGTTCCCCGGGGCAATGACGTTATCGACGACTAAAACCTTCCCCTTCTCATTCATGGCGGCGCGGCAGTTGGTGAGGATCTTGATGCATGCCTCGTCGTTCCAATCGTGGAGAATGTACTTCATGATATAGGCATCGCCTCCCTTAGGCACGGCCTCAAAGAAGTCTCCGGATTCGAGCCTGCAACGTTCCGTGATGCCCTTTGCCGTCATATGCCGCTCATTCTCAGCGCGAGCGATAACGGGACCTCGATCGAAAAGCACACCGTGAAGTCGTGGATTCGCTTTGAGGATCGTGGCCAGAAGGCTCCCGTGTCCCCCAGCGACATCGACGAGCGTCCGGATCCCTGAGAACTTGTAGGCCGCGGCTACTGCGGGGTTCTCGATCTGGGAAATGCTCGTCATCGATTCACCAAATACTTCAAGATCCTCCGGGTGTTTCTCAAGATATTCAAAGATCGGGACCCCGTGAGCCTTTAGGAACGGGACCTCGCCGGTCTTCACTCCGTAGAGGAGTTCCTTCCAGGAGTCCCATGCCCAATTGTCGTTGATCATGAGCGCCCACGCATGCATGGAGCCTGAAACGCCTGTCTGAAGTGTCATAGCAAGCGGCGTCAGCTTGAACCGTCGACCCTTGGTCTCTGTAAAGATGCCGACGCTTGCCAGGGCGCGGAGAATTCGGTAGAGCGGCTCTGGCTGGACGCCAGCAGCTTTCGACAAATCTTCAAGAGTTCTCGATCCTTTCCTTAGTAGATCCGCCAGCCTGAGTTTCGCTGCTACATGGATCAGGCGGGCGACCCAATATCCGATAGCGAGATTCCGCATCATTTCAGCGGGTGACGGCTGTTTGGCCATAGTATGTCTCCGTGAAGGTGAGTATAGTTCGCCGTGCTGTCGAAGAATTGAGTCTGTGTTTGAGCCAGCGGCGAAGCATTGTACGGGAGATCCGACCTTAATGGAAGCGTTACGTGTGCAATTGGGAGGCATGACAACCCGGAGCAGGCTTCTACCTGCTGAAACCGCGTATCCATCCCTGAACGTGATATCTAGGTCAGCGGGAGTTTCAGGGGTAAGAGCGCGGAGCCGAGAGGCGGCTCATGCGAAGTATGAAACAACAGAAACCACGCTGTTAGGCCGTGGTTGCAGGCAACTTACGATGTGACCATGTCGAGATCATTTGTGCCTCGTACGCCAAGTTGGCGGTCGGGCCCTCGACGGATGTACATCCCAAGAACTTGAGGCCCAGTGCTGTCCTTTGTGCCAAACCAGGAGTTCAAAAACCCTCGGCGCATCGGCATCTCGGTGAAGTATTGCCATTGATCCAGGGTGATAGGAAAATCAGATGGGGGCAGAGATAAACGGGTGAAAAGAGGCTCAGGATGAGGAACTGTTGCCATCGCGCAGTTTATAGCCAAGCGAGTGAACAGAGATAATCACGGACGTAAGGAGTGGAATTTTCTTTTTGATCCGCCGTACATGGACATCCACTGTCCGAGTCGTCCCATAATAGTCATATCCCCATACGGCATTCAATAACATCTCTCGTGTTCGTACGTAGCCTGGATGTTTGAGAAAATATTCCAGTAATCCAAATTCTTTGAGAGTCAGTTCGATTTCATGGCCATTGACAGAAACCTCACGCCGAGAGGCATCCAAGACGAGTGGGCCATAGACGTACCGTGAATGCTCAAATGCATGTCGTTCACGCTTCGCGCGCCGCCCTGCCGTATCGCTACTTGGCTTAGCATTATAGGTCTCATGACGTTCTTCCAAGCGCTGCCCTTCAGAAGGAGTGTCCTTCCGAATGTCTGATGCGGCGAATAATACCGGGAGCCAGTAGAGACGGGCGCCAGCGGGCAAAGAAGACATCGGCACCGGAGCTCCTTGTCCTGGCGCTGAGGGCAATGGCCCTGTTTGATCAGAAGCACTAGTCTTGGCGGGTCGTGGCATGATGTGAATGTCTGCGAGATTGTCCTGTTTCTTGTCTGCTTTCGGCAGCGCCCGTCCGTGGATAGACAGCATTTTATGTTTTGCACCTGCAGGCCGTTCTTGTTTCACAGGTCAGACTCCAGCGAATCGGATGCGACTATCCTCGCATCCCACTGATATAAGCCGCGGTCAGTGGATCAAGGGGTTCTCCAAATATTTGCTTGGCGGTTCCGGCTTCAATGAGACGTCCGGTCCCGTTGTGAATCCAAAAGAAGGCGGTGTAGTCCGCAATGCGCCGGGCTTGGGCCAGGTTGTGGGTGACGATCAGAACGGTGTAACGGCCCCGCAGGTCGACGATGAGATCCTCAACAAGGCCGCTGGAAAGCGGATCAAGGGCGCTGCAGGGCTCATCCATGAGCAGCATTTCCGGGGAAAGCGCCAAGGCTCTGGCAAGACAGAGGCGTTGTTGTTGGCCGCCGGACAAGGCCAACGCGGGCGAATCCAGCCGATCCTTGACTTCATCCCAGAGTCCAACATCCCGCAAGACCGTCTCGATGGTCTGCGCGATCTGTATCCGATCGTGCCGCCCGTGCTCGCGCAGAGGAAACTCGATGTTTCTTCGGATCGATAGTGGGAAGGGGTTCGGTTTCTGGAAAATCATGCCGATGCGCCTGCGAAGCTGGATGACATCGGTGCTAGGCGCCAACACCTCGAGGTTATCGATCATGATTCGTCCTGAAACCTGACACCCGGCAATCAGATCGGTGAGGCGGTTGAGGCAGGTGAGAAAGCTGGTCTTCCCGCATCCGGACGGTCCCACCAGAGCTGTGATGCAGCCTAGGTTGATCGGGAGGGACACGTCGTGGAAGGCGGGGGTCCGATGATAGCGCAAGCTCAGCTGTTCGACCTCGATGAACGGCTTGGGGACACAGCAGGCTGGTCGCTCTTCCAGCGGAAACCACGGCTGTGTCTGAGACGCGGACGGCCTCATATCGTGACGATCCTCCGATGGAGCCGGTGTTCAGCCAGCCACGCAGCCGTTCCGTTGATCGCCAGAAGCAAGACGACCAAGACCAGCGCCGAGGCATAGGCGTGAGCGTCGCCTCCGGAAACGTTCATCGAGAGATCAAAAATGTGAATGGACAGCGCGCGACCGGAATCAAGCAACGACTCCGGCATCCGATCCACATAGCCGCTGGTGAAGATCAATGCGGCGGTCTCCGCAATCGCGCGACCGACGCCGAGAACTAGGCCAACCAAGAGTCCAGGCACTGCTGCCGGCAGCAAGAGATGAACAAGCGTCGTGGTACGCGATAGGCCGAGGGCTGCAGCGGAAAGTCGGTAATAAGCCGGTACGGCACGAAACCCTTCCTCGGTTGATCGAATCAAAATCGGCAACACCATGCAGGCCAGGGTCAGTCCGCCTGACAGAATTGAAAAGCCCAAGCCCAGCGTTTTGCAAAAGAACGCGTTGCCGAACAGGCCGAAGACGATCGACGGCACACCGGCCAGGACGTCGAGGCTGCGGCGAGTCATCCGTCCGAATAGGCTCTGGTCCGATGTAAACTCTGCGAGGAGTACGGCGGTACCGATGCCGATCGGCAGGGAGACCGCGAGACAGACTGCCAGAATCAAGGCTGTCGAAACCAGGATGGGCCCGATACCACCTCGGCGTCCGGCGTTCTCCGGCGGGGCGGTGAGAAACGTCATGGAAATATGGCTCAATCCATGCCAGATGATATCTCCCAGGAGCCAGCAGAACGTGGCGGTCACGAGAACCGCAGCTCCCCAGACCGACGCGAAGGCGAGCCACTCGTGAGGACTCTGTCGTGACTTTGCAGCCTCAACCATAAATTCTCCCCCGACTGATCCATTCCGCGGCGATGGCCAGCGCCACAATCATACCCATTAAGACAAGCCCGCTGACGAACAATGCCGCCCGATGGTCGCCGAGCGCATAGGCCATTTCAAGCGCAATATTGGCGGTCAACGTTCGGATGGGATCGAAGAGGCTGGAAGGAGTTTGGACCACGTTCCCACAGACCATCAAAATCGCCATCGTTTCTCCGATGGCTCGACCGGTTTCAAGGATCACCCCGGTGAACAACCCGGATTTTGCCGCTGGAAATACAACGCCTCGGATTGTCGCCCATCGCGGAAGCCCCAATGCTGCAGCCCCGCGTAGGTATTGTTGAGGCACATTGGCAAGACCGGCATCGGCCATCAGCGCGATGGTGGGGAGGACCATGATCGTGAGGATCAGGATGCCTGCTAAGAGACTGGGTCCGGGCGGGTGGATTTCTCCAATCAGCGGGACCAGTACGACGAGTCCCCAGAATCCATAGACCACGGAAGGAATGCCTGCGAGCAACTCGATCAAGCGCCGATAAGGCCTGGCCAGGGTGGGCGGCGCATAGTAATGGCAGAAGACGGCGGAGAGAATGCCTAAGGGTGTGGCGATCAGCACAGAACCGGTCATGGCGAACAGCGTCCCCCACAACATCGGAGTGAGGTTGTAGAAGCCCTCAGCCGGATGCCAGGACGGGTCGGTGAAGAATGGGAGTAGCCCGACGTGACGGAGAATGGGAAGCGCCTCCATGATCAGAAAGACGACGATGAGCATGACGATGATGCCGGCGATGGCCGCGGTGCCGCGCAAGAACCAGCACAAGATCTCGTCAATCGCCCAGTGGGACGAAGTATTGCTGCTTAATGATGTCATGAACCGCCTTGGACTGCGCGAAGTCGATAAAGGCTTTGGCTAATCCTGCCGGTGGAGTCCGCGTGATGATGTGCAACGGACGGGAAAGGGGGAACGTTCCATTCTGCACCGTCTCAGTGGAAGCGACGACTCCTCCGACCGGGAGCAGCTTAATCGGTACTCCTTGCGATTCATCATATTCAGCGGTTCCGATGGAGACGTATCCAATCGAGTTTCGATTGCCCGCAACGGTCTTGACTCCCTGTTCGTTGTCGCCGATCACCACCTGCGCTTTGACGTCTGCATTCTTCAGCTTAAAGTGGTGCAAGAACACCTCCAATGTGGACCGCCCCTCTGCCTTATTTACGACGGTGATGGGAGCATCTTTTCCTCCGACGTCCTTCCAATTGGTAATCTTGCCCGAGTAGATTGCGACAACTTGCTCGTCAGTGAGGGTTTGGACAGGGTTGTCCTTGTGGAGAATGACTCCCACGCCGTCGCGGGCGACGGGAAACGCATGCAGGTCCTTCTCCGCATCTTTCATCGCGCGCGAGACCATGCCGATGTCGGCGAGACCCTGGCGTGCGTCGGCGACTCCGCGAGAAGAGCCGCCGGTTTGAACATCCACACGTACCTTGGGATAGAGACTTTCGAAGCGCTTACCGATCTCGGCAATCAATGGAGCGAGGGTGCTGGCACCGGTAATCACCAGTTTGCCCGACAGTTGATCTGTCGTAGTTATTTGGGATGACGCTAATCCTGGAGTTCCTAAGAAGACCACAATACATAACGCGGCGAGAAAGCCGGATATGTTCTGCTGAAATAAACCGATATATCGATGCATCGAGATGTCTCCATACCTTAATACCTTAGTCGTGGATACTTCTTCAAGTGACCGATCCGCCGCAGGACGAGCCGGCACCGGCTGTGCACCCGTAGCAGTGATTACCCATCACAATCCTGCGTGTGCTGAGGCGGGTCGGATCAAAGTCGCGAATATGGCGCGGCATCCTTTCCTTGACCGGCAGCGTGAGCATCTGATTGAAGTCGCAATCGTACAGGGTGCCGTCCCACCCCACGGAAATCATTGATCGGCACATGACACCTGCCGCAGAGGCAGGGTTGAAGGCACTGGCCAGACGTTCCATATAGGCGTTGTAGTTCCCATTCTCGGTCAGGAACTCGAGAAATCGGCTGATCGGCATGTTGGTGATGGTAAAGAGACGGTTGAACTCGATGCCATACCGTGTCCGGAGCTCTTTCCGAAATTGGGCTTCGATCGCCTCTTGCTTCGGCGGGAGAAACGCGCCGACCGGATTGTACACGAGGTTCAGGGCGAGGTCGCTCTCCGGTCGCCCGTATCCGAGTCTGTTCAAACGCGTGAGGGCCTCGATGGATTTCTCAAAGATTCCTTCCCCCCGCTGCGCATCAGTCTGACTAGCGCGATAGGCCGGAAGTGAGGCGATGATTTCAACGTGGTGGGCAGCCAAAAATTCAGCAAGATCCGCTTGGGAGGGAAGCAGTAAGACGGAGAGGTTGCACCGATCTATCACATGACGCCCGAGGGCACGGGCCCGTTCGACCAGCCGGCGAAAGTTCGGATTGAGCTCCGGTGCCCCGCCTGTGATATCGATGGTGGGAATGTCCGTCTTCGCCAACGCCGCGAGACAGAGATCGGCTATCTCATCCGACATGATTTCAGTACGATCCGGTCCCGCATCGACGTGACAATGTCGGCAGGTTTGGTTGCAGAGTTTGCCGACGTTGATCTGAAGGATGGTGATCCCCGTGGCATGGAGCGGGAATAAGCCGGCCTGATCGAGACGCCGTTCGAATGGAGGACACCCGACTGTATCCATAAGAACCTTGAGTTGTTCATCGGAGGAGGCAAGAGGATTCTGTCGTCCGAGTAAAGTCAGCGGCATGGTTGTCTCTCCGTGAGCACGCGAGAAGCACCTCGAAAATCCACCATCACGTCAGCAGGTGTGTCCTACGCTTAACATGGCTGAACACCGGATCCGGGAATCGCAGCTCGCAACATCCGAAGTTGAGCGCCCGTCCTTGCCGATTGGCGAGCACGTGTTGAACCCTTGGCGCAATGCGATAGCACACCTGCTGGCCCTCCCGAATTCCTTCAACTAATCCGGCATCTCGAAGAATCCGAAGATGATGGGAGATGTGCGGTTGCGGACAGTGTAAGTGCCGCACGAGGTCCGTCACGCATTTCTCCTCAACCAGTAACGACTCCAGGATACGCAACCGCGTGTGGTCCGCCAGGGCCTTGAGCGTCAGGGCGCATTGGTCCACGGTAAGCATAGTTCGAGTGACAGCGGGCTTCCTCAACAGCAGCCTCCCACCGGTGAACAAGTCACCTCGCCGCCATTCACCTGTTCACCGGCGCGGTTGATGATCGCGAAATGCGGAGCGTACCCGTCGGTTGCCAACACTTTGAGAGTCTTAGAGCATATCTCCAATGGTTCTCCCCGCCGATAGACGTGATGATCGTCATCGTCCACTTCAAGAAACGGTCCAGCGAGGAGAGCGAACTCGCCTCTCCACACGCAAGGAGTTTGTGAGGGTAATACGCAACACCAGCGCGCATCCGATGGGTCGAACGAGATTGGGTCATGGGACAGCACAAAATATGAGGCGACCGGAGGCGTACTGAGCAGCATCACCGTCTCAGGCCCGATTGGTTGCGAGACCCCTCGCTGGTAACTGATGCCACATTCATCCACCACACGGCTGAAAGGTCCTCGAAGTGTCGCGTAGCGAGCGGTCGAGGCCGTGGGAGGCGTCGCGAGCTTATAGCCGGTCAGCGTCACGGAGAAGAAGTGAATCCCGTCGATGATCTGCCAGGGAGAGGACGTGGCAAGATGGATACCAAGAAACCCGGCTTCCCCTAGACCAGCCAGATAATCCGCGAGCGTCAACGCACCGGAGAGACAGTCGCCCCATCTCTGCGAATCATGCACGAGGTACTGCGGGACTTGCTGGTCCGACACGATGTCGGAAATGGTAAAACGCCCACCCGGTTTAGTGACGCGGAACATCTCCCGAAAGACCTTGCGCTTATCCGGTGCCAGGTTGATGACACAATTGGAAATGATGAGATCGATCAAGTTGTCGTCCACCGGCGTCGCATCCGCCATGCCCTTTCGAAACTCCACATTGGAGGAGGCATAGCCCAGATTCGCTGCGACGATCGGCGCATTACGACGCGCGATTTCCAACATCGTGTCGGTCATGTCGAGGCCGATCACGTGTCCAGATGGGCCAACCAGTCGTGAAGCTTCGAAGCAGTCGATTCCTCCCCCGGAACCAATATCGAGAACCGTCTCGCCGGGACGCACGGTCTTTAAACCGGCTGGCGTGCCGCACCCATAGGAAATCTTGAGTACCTCGTCCGGGATAAACGACCTCAATTCTGCAAGGTCATAACTCGTTGGACAACACATCTGCTCCCCTGTCGCAGCAGCCCTCGCATAGCGGTCACTGACTTTCTGGGTGATTTCTTCGATCGGCATAGTCTCCTCTTGTGACACCGAGCTTAGTGAAAGATCCGTTTCTCTTTATATCGCTCCTACGTCTATCTAGATAAGTGCATAGGTCAATATACAGGGAAAGGCATCTCACTTCTGTGAGCTGGCTTACAGTCACACCACCGCTAGAGACTGGCCCGTGCAGGCGGTTGAGGAAAGTCTCACGTTAAAGAGATCCTTAGGGGAGGGAATAGATTGAACACACCAACTTCCCTCCTTGACTCCGTACTATGGTACAGGGTGTATCGTCATCAATGAGGTGGACATGCCGACCAAACTCACAATTGGACAGCTCGCAAAAGATGCTGGGGTGCATATCGAAACGATTCGCTACTACGAACGACGCCACATACTCGGCCCCACCTCTCGGCTGCCATCCGGCTACAGACTCTACAACCACAAGGCGCAGCGACGTCTTCGCTTCATCAAAAACGCCCAGGCGTTGGGTTTTACACTTCATGAGATCGAGGAACTCCTCGATCTTCGTGTCAGATCGACGGCCCGCTGTGGGGATGTCCAAAAAAAAGCCGAGGCCAAATTGAAACACGTAGAAGCCAAAGTGCGGGACCTGCAATCCCTTGCAACGGCGCTGCGGAGCTTAGTCCGTGCCTGCCAGACTAGGCGGCCGACAGCGCACTGTCCGATTCTGGCGAGTCTGGAAGATGGGCAAAGAGAGGCTCACAAGAAGTGAGCAAGCGGAATGAGTGAGGGCCACCATTGACGAAAGGCGGAACGACAACAATTGTTGGTGGGCTCGTGGCCGCCTTCTTCGCCTCGATCTGCTGCATCGGGCCGGTGGTGTTTGCCGCCCTCGGTGTTGGTATTGGGGCTACAGGATTTCTGGCTGGCACGGCCGGATTTCTGAAGGCACTCTTGCCCTATCGGCCGGTCTTCATCGGTCTGACGATGCTTCTGCTGGGTATCGGCTTTTATCTTGCTTATAGGAAGCCGGAGTCAGCACGATGCGTGCCGGGAGAAGTGTGTACTCAAGGAAATCTGAAAGGTGGAAACAGGATATGGCTCTGGATCATAGCGTCGTTGGCGTTGGTACTTGTTCTGGCACCGTATTGGTTGAGTGTATGATTGTTCGAAAGGCTAGGGATGTGAGGTATGAGTCGTTATGTTCCGTCCGACTTTTCTCCATCCTGGGGAAGCGAGGCGATGGAGAGGGGGAAACCGACCATGTGGAAACTCGTTCAAACAATGATGGTGATCGGTGCTGTCATCCTGAGCCTGGCCGGATTCCAGGAACTTGTCGCTGCAAGCTCAAGCCAGCAGACCGTCACATTGCAGATCGATGGGATGACCTGCGGAGGGTGCGTCAAGGACGTGAAAGCTGCGCTGGCCAAATTGCCTGGCGTCAGTGCCGTAGAATTCACCATCGCAAAGAAGTGGATCTTGTTCTCCGACTACGCGGATGCGCGCGCCTTGGTGACATTCGACTCGGAGAAAACTGGTCTGGAGGTGTTGATCAAGGCTATAGAAGGCGCCAGCAGCCCGCTATCGGCATACAAAGCGCGGCTGGTGAAGCCATAGCTGGCGGCTACAGCGAATCAATGGAGTATTTTAGGCGAGAGGATGGAAATCGTCATGAATCAACCGACAACTAACGAAGCCGGGCTGTTCACCGAATTGAGAAAGCTGAGTCCTCAAGTCACTGGCGGGCTGCTGCGCATGCGGCGGGAAGCCTATCGAGATGCAACCGTGGCTGCCAAGTACAAACTGCTCACGGCCATGGCGATCTCCATTGCGATCCGATGTGAGCCCTGTATCCGAGCCTATGTCAAGATGGCGTGCGACAAAGGCATCACACAGGAGGAATTGATCGAGTTCCTCGAAGTCGCCATGACGATGCAAGGCTGTCCCGGCGAGGAATGGGCATTGAAGGCCTATGCTGCGTATAAGGGATGTCTCGATGGGAGGCCGGATTCGGATGTCTCAGGCTGCTGCGAACATCAGCCTCTGACCCAGAACAAGAATGAGGAGGGCGGGTCATGAAGCGACAGATCATAGCCATGATAGTCTTGATGTTCATGACACTCATATGGATCGTTGGCCTCGGCATGCAGCAGGCCTCCGCAGCCAGCATTCTGATCCATATGAAGACCTCGTTGGCAGAGGATGACGCGCAGATTTGCGCGGTGCCGAATGTCGCCTGGGCGGCTGTAAAGGCCGGGCACAAGGTCACGATTCTGGTGGATGCAAGCGCCGTCACGTCAGTGACAAAGGGCTTTGGTTGGTTCAGAGGGTTGATCGGATCTGACTCAACCGCGCTCGATCGAGCGGGGCTACCGGATCGAGAACGGCATAGTCTGTCGGAGCAGATGGGCGTGCCGATTGACCAGATCCCACACCACTACGGCGAGTATTTCGACTTCCTGAAGAACAAGCTCAGGGTCGAGATCTATGGCAACCGGACCATGATGCTGCTCTACAACATCGATCCGGCGCGGGTGGCCTCTTCAGTCACCCCGATTCCGCTGGCCAAGATGGTAGACGTGTTTGCGTCGGCCGATCGAGTGATTGTGTATTAGTCATGCCGTTGACGGGTAACATGGACGAGGGATAGACTGATGCTATGCAGATGCGTTTCCATCGCTCGCGATCTTTTCTCGCCGTAACCATTGTTGTGTTCCTGCTGGCGTTCAGTTTCAATGCCTACGCCTGTCTCCTCCCATTGTCGGGAACCACCGATGCCTCGATGGGGAACGGCTGCTCAACCCCTGATGAGCAATCGGCTCGGCAATTGTGTGATGCCTTCAAAACTCTGGGGGTAGAGTCCTCCCCACAGTTGTCTTTATTGCACATGGACCATCATTGGTCGGCAGACCATGCTCTGGTCGCAGGCTCGGCTGTGAGCTTCCGGTTCGAGCGCATGTCCCACCCATCTCGGTCTCGTGAGTCCAGTTCTTCTCCGCATCAGTCGCTCGCAAGCACCGTGCTTCGCATCTGATCTCCCCGGTTCTTTCTGAGCCAATTCCATCATCGCGTTCTCTGTCCGGCGTTGAACCTCGGTTCATCCCGCTGCTGCTTCTGTAGCAAGACGGGGGCCGAGATCCGCAACAATCGTGGGCAGGAACGCTTTTGGGGAGGACCATTCCATGACTCGCTCAATTCGGATATTGCTGCTGGCCATCACAGTCCTGAGCATGACCTTCGCGATATATGGGCGCCATGTCGTCCATGCCGTCGAGCAGACCGCGCAACCGTCCTTGGTGTTGCCAGATTTGATCTCGGAAGCCTTGGCCAGAAATCCGGAACTTGCGGCAGCGCGCAAGCAATGGGAAGCCGCCACGAATCGGATTGCCCAGGCTCGGTCGCTGGACGATCCCACCCTGTCCGTGCACTTGTGGAATTTCCCGCAGACCTTCAACGTCACACGGGCAGACAACAGCATCTTCGGTCTCTCGCAGAATTTCCCGTTCCCCGGCAAATTGGCGCTGAAGGGCGAAGTAGCGATCCGGTCGGCCGAGATGACTGAACAGGCGCTGCATGGGAAAGAAAGGGAGCTGGTCGTCCGCCTCAAGCAGGCTTACTACGACCTGTTTCTTGCGCACAAAGCGATCCAGATTCATCATGAACAGGTCGAATTGCTCAGGCAGTTCGTCGAGATTGCGAACGCGAAGTTTCGGACCGGCAAGGGATCGCAGGCTGATGTCCTCAAGGCTCAGGTCGAGCTGTCTGTGTTGCACCAGCAACGTCCTGTTCTGGAACAACGTCGAGAGACCGCTGCAGCGCTGCTGAATACGCTTCTGGACCGCGATCCTCTATCGCCTTTGGGACTCCCCCAGGAGCCGACTCTGCGCTCCCTCAATGCAACCATCGACGATCTGCACAGTCTTGCGCTGGGCGCAAGGCCGGAGTTGAAAGCCGCCGAGCTGGCGGTCCAACAGAGCGAGCAGTCTCGCGCGCTGGCCCAACGTCAGTATTATCCCGACTTCAACGTGCAGTTTCAGCGCTTCCAGAACTTTCAGGCCAATGACGGATTTGGCGCCTACGTGGCGATGACCATCCCGTTCAGCTTCTGGACCAAACCGAAGTATGACGCAGGCGTGCAGGAGGCCGCGGCGGCGCTCTCGGCCGCGCGGGCGGAGCACCATACCTTAGAAAACCTGACCCGTTTTCAGGTCAAAGACCTCTTGGCCAGGCTCCGGGCGACTGACCAGGTGACCACGTTGTACCGCACCACCATCTTGCCACAGGCCGAGCAGAACCTGGACGCGGCGCGCGTCGGGTATCGTGCGGGCAGAGCAGGGTTTCTGGATCTGATTGAAACCCAGCGGGCGTGGCGAGGGTCTCTGCTTGAGTATTTCAAAGCGCTCGTGGACCGACAGCATCGGCTGGCTGAACTCGAACAGGTCGTCGGCATCACTCTCGATCGGCAGGGCTAACGCAGTCGTCAAGGAGGAGCACATGAACCAGCAGTTCTATAAAACAACTCTCATAGTCGGTGCCGTAGCGATCGGTGTGATCGCTGGAGTCGCCGCCGGCTTCTTCGCCGCTCACAGAATGATGGGTGACATGGCCGGCATGACAGCGGAGCAAAGGGGCGGCTCACCACTCTCGCAGCATGCGGGTGAGATGAGAGGGATGACGCCGATGGATACGAAGGAGAGGCCCATGCAGGACACGCCAGGTATGTCCGCAGCGCCGTCCGGGGCTGTAGCCATTCCCGCTGTGGCGAGACAGTTGATCGGAGTCCGGAGTGCCCCGGTCACCTACGCGTCCTTGGGGCAAGAGATTCGCGCGGTCGGCACGGTCGGCTACGACGAACGTGGCTTGACTCAGGTCACCGTGAAAACCTCCGGGTGGGTGCGGGAAGTCTTCGTCGATTCGATCGGTCGCCCCGTACGCAAAGGCGAACGCCTCTTCACCCTCTATTCGCCGGACATCCTGGCCACGCAGGACGAGTATCTCCTCGCTGTGAGAACGCAGGGCCAACTGGCTGCGAGTCCTCTCGCTGAAGTCAAAGCCAACGCAGGTTCCCTCGTGGATAGTTCGCGGGAGCGCCTGCGACTGTGGGACGTGACCGATCTGCAAATCGCCATGCTGGAACGTCGAGGCACAGCGGAGCCGGTGCTCACGGTCTATGCTCCGGCCTCCGGGATCGTCCTGAAACGGGAGGCCTTGCCTGGAAAATATGTGGAACCAGGCACGACGCTGTATGAAGTGGCGGATCTCTCCACGATTTGGATCTCTGCCGACATTTATGAATCCGAGGTCGCGGCGGTGAGGCTCAACCAACCGGCGTCAGTCACGTTCGCCGCCTATCCAGGAACCACCTTTCGCGGCAACGTGTCGTACATTTACCCCTCGTTGAACATCGACACCCGTACGGTGCGCGTGCGGGTGGAATTGCCGAATCCTGGGCTGAAGCTGAAGCCCGGCATGTATGGGACTGTGAACGTGCAGACGGAGACGGTCAAAACATTGGTCGTTCCCAAGGAGGCCGTGCTGGAAACCGGTCTCCGCCAACTCGTGTTCATGGATCGGGGCCAAGGCCGGTACGAGCCGGCGTCAGTCAAGCTGGGGCGTCGGAGCCAGGATGATGTGGAAGTGCTGGAAGGACTCAAGGAAGGTGATCGCATCGTCACCTCAGCCAATTTCTTGTTGGACGCAGAGAGCAAGTTGACCTCGGCCTCGAGCATGCAGGCCATGATGGGCCGGATCGGCATGGGCGATTGGCAGATGCGCGGCGCGTATGAAGGCAAGATGGAAGGCATGGAGGGGATGGAGGGAATGCAAGGCATGAAGGGGATGGAACGCATGCCGGGCATGGAGATGGGTGACATGAAAGGTATGCCGGGGATGAAAGGCATGGAGCCGGAGCCTGCGATCGTCGTGGCGGAGACTCGACAAGTCAGCGGACTCGGGCTTTCGTTGAGCACAGTTCCGGAAAAACCTAAGGCCGGTGAGGTGCTGTTCAAGCTCAAGTTGACCGATCAGGCCGGCAACCCGGTGACCCGTGCGCAGGTCTTCTTCCTCTACACGATGCCGATGCCGGGGATGACCGATTCCAAGGTGATAGCTCGCCACACCAAAGATGGGCTCTACGAAGGTACGGTGAGGTTCGGCATGGGCGGAACCTGGGTGGTGACAGTCAATGTGACGGTATCCGGACGACCGCCGATCGCCGAAAAGTATCAGTTCTCGGTCGCCGGGGGAGGCATGTAGCCCATCATGATCGCGCGACTCATTGAAGCCAGCGCCCGCAATCCAATCCTGGTCATCCTTTGTGTGTTGCTGTT
>JAHBWQ010000390.1 GCA_019636915.1 Nitrospira sp.
CTTTCGTCCCGACCAATGCCGTAAAGAGATTGATCGCGATACCTAAACACAGCGTCACGGCAAACCCCTTGATCGGTCCGGTTCCAAAGAGAAACAGCGCCACTCCCGTGATTAGGGTCGTGACGTGTGAGTCGATAATAGTGAGCAAGGCCTTGTCATACCCCGCATCAATAGCGGATCGCACGGCTTTCCCACTTCGAAGTTCCTCCCGAATACGCTCGAAGATCAAGACGTTCGAATCGACTCCCATTCCGATCGTCAGCACGATACCGGCGATCCCCGGGAGGGTCAACGTCGCCGTCAATGCGGACAGGGCACCCATCAGACACACGAGGTTTAAGGCTAAGGCAAAATCCGCGATGAGCCCCGAGAGACGGTAGTATACGATCATGAACACGACGACCAAGAGCCCGGCGATCAATGTCGCCTTGACCCCTTTATCAATCGAGTCCTGTCCCAAGGATGGCCCCACCGTGAGATCTTGAACGATCTTCAACGGCGCCGGGAGAGCGCCGGCCCGCAGCACGATGGCCAGGTCGTTGGCCTCCTGCGTCGTAAACGTCCCCGTGATTTGCGCCCGCCCTCCGGCAATCCGCTCTTGAATCACCGGCGCGGAGTAAATGGTGTTATCCAACACCACGGCCATGCGCTTTTTGACATGTTCACCCGTGATGCGCTCGAATTCTTGCCCGCCTTTAGAGTCGAACGTGATCGACACATAGGGATCATTGAATTGACCGATAGCGACCCGCGCGTCGCTCAAAACATCGCCGGTCAACATCACGCGCTTCTTGACCACGTAAGGAGCTCGAAATTCGACCCCCGTATCCTTATCAACCATCCGCTCGAACAGGATCTGATCGCCCTCAGGAAGTTTGCTCTCAAACTGTTGAAGCACCTCGGCCTCTTTGTCCTTCGTCACGTGGCTCGGCAAATCCAGTCGGATGTCTTCATCCAACATTTTGAATTCCAACAACGCCGTTTCTTTGATCAAATCCTTGGCCCGTTTGGGATCCTTGACGCCCGGCAGCTGGACGACGATCTGTTTCAATCCCTGCCGTTGCACGATCGGTTCCGCCACCCCGAATTGATCGATTCGGTTTCGGATGGTTTCCAATGCTTGATTGATGGCCGAATCCTTGATTCGCTTCGTCTCCGCCTCGCGTAACACCCACACGATGGTCGCCGCCGATTCCGCCGATTCGTTCTCAACGAAGTTCGGAAAGTTGTCGAGCAGCTTTTGGGTGGAAGCTTTCGCATCGGCATTTTGAACCTGGATCGTAATTTGTTCAGGCCCGATGCGCTTGACCGAGTCGACTGCAATCTTCTTCTCCGTCACGAGATCTTGCAAGGCCGTGACCGATCGATCCACCGCGATTTCCACGGCGCGATTCTCATCCACCTCCAGCACCATATGGATGCCGCCCTGCAGATCCAATCCCAACGTAATGCCTTTATTCGGCAACACCGCCTTCAGCCAGCTCGGCATGGCTTGATAGAGCGGTGGGTAGGAGGGAAGAAATGAGACGAACGACCCCACCAACACCAGTGTCAACAACCATAAGCGCCCACCTACTTTTTTCATCTCGTCCCCAACCTCTTGTCCTATTTGACCGACGCGACGCTATTCTTTATCTTCATCTTCCG
>JAHBWQ010000391.1 GCA_019636915.1 Nitrospira sp.
ATTCCTGCACCGCATCAGGCAAGGGCACCGTGGGCGCTTTATCGAAGTACAAATACAAGGTGTGCTGCAAGGGATAGGTCTGATCGGCAACGCTCTCCCGAGTCGGCAGCACAAAGGGCATCCCATCCTTCTCCGCAATGGGGACGGTCCGCACGTGTAATGTATGTAGACCAAGAGCACTGTACCCGATGCCCATAGGGTTATGATTGATATTCAATGCAACAGAGGCGGCTCCCGGATGTTCTTGAACACTCGATTTGAACTCGCCTCCAGCAAGTGCGTGTTCCAGAAACGTTGCCCTCGCCTCTGACCGTCTGTCACGGCCATACAGCCTGATCGGCGCCTCTTTCCAGTCTTCAGTCAATCCAAGATGACCCCATTGCGAGATGTTGTTCTTGGCGCCGCGTTTTCGCGTCGACGAGAATATGCCATCAACCTGATCAAGCGTGAGACCGGGAAGCGGATTATCTTTGTGCACGTACAGAGCGACCGCATCGGTGGCCACAGGCATAACAGTCGGTTCATAGCCATGTTGAGTGACGAATTCTTTTATTTCAGCATGGGAAAGCTGATGGGTGGCGGCAAGCAGTTGGAAGCTGGAAGGCCGATCATCTATCATCATAATCCTGCCCGTCTTACGTAGAGGCGGCTGCAGAAACTCCGTAACAGCCTTAGAGGTTCCTTTCTTTATTTCAATGGTCACCTTCGGCTGAAATCTCTGAAAATCTGCACTGAGGCGAGTGAGCAGTGGATACAGTGCTTCCGAGCTTTGAACTTTGAACGCGCCTGAGACCTGCTTCTTTGGACTGTAATGGGCCAACGTCGAATTCACGTTCACGGTGATGAGGGGGTCGCTATGCTCGGCCGAAGACCGCTCAACAAAATAGAAAAGGTGGAGCGCAGGGACCAGGGCAAACCCCAGTGTGAATATTTTCCGTAATCGGTACATCACTTATTCCTCCCCCAATACTAGATAGGCCGCCACAATTGTCCCATAGTATCTTGCTTCATGATTGCCGGATGGTAACGGCATTGTTACAGAACTGTTAATTTTCTCTTGCGGACTTCTGACAACGCTACTTCCCTCTCTCATGGAGAGGGGGCAGTTTCCTTGTCGCTCAGACGGATTTCATAACGGAAGGTACCCGATACAAGTGTTTCGTAGACATACTGAGACTCTGCAGGACAAGTCTTTGATGAGAGCATCGTCGCGGAGCAGAGTTTGCCGTTAGATGACTTCAATCATGAGTCGGCGATATCTGTTCCAGAATCCAGGCTCTGTATCCCTTGCTCCGGCATATCCTTTTTCGTTTCGTGGCCAACCATGTCGATGGCCCATAGTTATCCTCGCATCCCGCTGACGTAGGCGGCGGTCAATGGATCACGAGGCTCCTCGAAAATCTGCTTACCAGTTCCGGTTTCGATCAGCCGCCCCGCTCCATTTTGAACCCAGAAGAACGCAGCATAATCTGCAATGCGACGGGCTTGCGCAAGATTATGGGTCACGATCAGCACCGTGTAGCGCCCTCGTAGGCTGACGATGAGGTCCTCAACGACGCCGCTCGAAAGCGGATCGAGGGCGCTGCATGGCTCATCCATGAGCAGCATTTCC
>JAHBWQ010000392.1 GCA_019636915.1 Nitrospira sp.
GAAGCGCCGATTGCACCGATGAAGGGTGACGGTGCTGATGCAGCTAAGAATAAGTGGAGTGAATTGGGTTCTAGACAAAACCAATCCGTCGGGGCGTAGCGCAGCCCGGTAGCGCGCCTGCTTTGGGAGCAGGATGTCGGAGGTTCAAATCCTCTCGCCCCGACCACCCCGCCGCTCTCGTATGAACCGGCGTTTCTGTGGTGTCCTGTCAGATTCCTCTCATCCTCATGCAGCCACCATCTGGTATCGTTCCCTCTCCTTTGACAATTGAGGGCTAGAGCGGTAGCAGGTAATCCGCCACTTGTGTACGTGATTGAGGTATTGAGTCGCTGCTGGAGGCGAGCGGCTCGAACCTCTATGCTGTTTCAAGTATTCGTTGACCTCCAGGGCTTCGCGTATCTGTCTGTTGACTTTGTTCAGGACGGTGAGCCCGTCGAAACGCTTCGTGTAGCGGTTTATCGGTTTGTCCTTCAATTGTGCGCGGGAGACGGAGTGCTTCGGCACGCTCAACGCAGGCCTGTCGATGGGCGACGAATCGCCACGAGCAATGTGGCGAGGATTTCTGTTCCCAGGCAAGGTCTTGTCCAACGGTTCATGACGGAAACCCGTCATTCTTATTGAAGGATGTACAGTGCCACAGCTATCGATCGTAAATGATACAGACGTGAGTGAGAACAAAGAGGAGCGGAAGAGTATTGCTTGCCGAACGTGAGAGACAAGCCGGTAGTATTCGATCAGCTGCGGCGGTGGTAAGAGGTGGTGACTTTATCTCGTGCGTAGATGTTGTCGACCAAGATGTTGGAAAAGCTTCCCATCGTGGGACTCGTGTGCGTTCAGCTGCCGAAAGCGTGTTTCGCCCCTCGCGTGGACTCAGGGCCATGAGTATGTCGAACGGTGAAGCGTCGTTCGTTTGCGCGATCGGACAACGAGGTCTGAGCGTGTCGCGACGCTGGACGACCATTCGAAGTATCGGTGAGAGTCTGGTGATCGAGAACAAGCTTGTCCGATGTTGTGGGTCTGTGTCTCACCGAAATAGTATTCGTGCTGCATCCTCATACTATAGCTAAGCCGAGAATTACTGATGGACATAGGGATGGGGTTGAGCAATGATGAGAGCATGCGATGTTCATCCGACTTGCGGCAACGGGTGGTGAATTTTGTTCAGAGTGGCGGAAGCAAAGCCGAAGCGGCTCGGCGGTTCAAGGTCGGTGAGGCCAGCGTCTACCGCTGGCTCAGGCCTGGCGGCATAGCCTACAAACGCCCAGGCCCGCGCCGTGCCCACAATCTGGATTGGGACGCGTTGCGCCGTCATGTGGAGGCTCATCCGGATCGGACCCAAGCGGAGCGGGCACGCCATTTCCAGGTTTCTCGCCCTTGCATCTGGTACGCGCTGCAGCGACTGCAGATCACCCATACAAAAAAGGATCGGGTACCAAGACCGTGATCCTCGCCAACGCAGACGGTTCTTACGTCGGCGCGAGCGGTTTCTTCGCCACGGCAAACAGCCGGTCCCTATCGACGAATGTGGCTTTGCGTCTGACCCTGGTTGTCAATAGTGGA
>JAHBWQ010000393.1 GCA_019636915.1 Nitrospira sp.
GTTACTTTGGGAAGGACTTCGGCGGAGCAACATGCTGCCATCCCTCGCCATTGAGCGACTTGAGCATCGCCACCAAATCCTGTTGCTCCTCATCTGTCATTTCCAACGGGATGATCGTATTGTCCTGGTGCGGATTCTTCACGCCGCCCTGGTTGTAGAACTTCACCACCTCTTCCAAGGTCTTGAAACGACCATCATGCATATAGGGTGCAGTCCTGGAAATTTCGCGCAACGTCGGTGTCTTGAATGCTCCAATGTCTTCAGGATTCTTCGATTCCATATACCGGCCCAGATCGACCTTATTGTCGTCCCAGCCAATACCGAGATTATGGAACTTCTCGTCTGTGAAGTTGAACCCGGAATGGCACCGCGTGCAACGCGCTTTCCCGCGGAACAGTTCAAGCCCACGCTTGGCGGAATCGCTCAAAGCATTCTGATCTCCGCCAATGTCATACTTGTCGACCGCACTATTCCCGGACAACACCGTCCGCTGAAAGCTGGCAACGGCTCGTCCGACATCCTGAATCGTAATCTCCCCACCGAAGACTTCCTGGAAGAGCTTTCGATAGCCAGGCATCTTCTTCATTTTGGCAACCATCTCATCATGATTGGCAAACCCATGTTCGATGGGATTTGCAAACGGCCCGATGGACTGATCTTCCAGCGTCGCAGCCCGGCCATCCCAGAACTGTGCTTTGCTGTACACCCGATTGAACGACACCGGCGCACTCCGGCCGCCCTTGAGGCCGTTGATCCCGGTCGATACCGGCATCCCATCCGCGAAGCCCTTCTTCGCCATATGGCAACTGGCACAAGCAATCGTGTTGTTCTTTGACATGCGCTTATCGAAGAAGATAGCCCGTCCTAATTCGATCTTCTCCTTCGTGAGCGGGTTGTCCGCCGGCACATAGGTATTCGGATCCTCCAATCCCGCGATCGTCGGCAAGGTCACAGGTTCTCCCGCAAATGCCTTGTGTCCCTGTCCCTTTTCACCAATCACAGGGACGAGAGGCATGGCCATTACCAATCCAACTGCCAATACCCCTGTCAGTAGTCCGCTCCCTGATATCGTCTTCTGAACCATTACATCCTCCTCTCTGCACACGTGATGTGTGTGTTTATGCCCATCCCTGGCCTACTCAGCCCATTGCGCTTGTTCCAGCTCATCGGTCTCAGCGACGAGCGAGACCATCGTAGGTACTCAACCAGATTGCAGCTGGGGCTTGTCATACCATGACTCATCCTATTGACTCAATCGGTTGATCTTGAGCAGACTCATAAACTTTCCGAGACTATTCCTTCTCATACCTCTCGATGATTCCGGGCGAACAGATGATCCATGGACTCAAAGATGTCGGAAAACGATCCGCATGCGTGAGAGAAAGACACTCTACCCGCCGCATACAGTCGAATTGATACTGTATTGTCCTGACATAAGTCGCGCTTATGAACTGAGCGACGGAAGAACGGGTGACACTTACTGAGCTGCAATATGTCGTGGCCGTCGCACAGGAACGGCACTTTGGTTCGA
>JAHBWQ010000394.1 GCA_019636915.1 Nitrospira sp.
TCCCACCCGGAATCCGATGCGCTTCGAGAGGGTTTTGCGAACCGGACACCTCCCTGCCACCTCAAGCAAACGCGCACGATCTTGTTCAGGCAACTTCCCCCGGAGTTCGACTGCGTACTCAAAGGCAGGCACCTCCGCACGATGGAACCTTCCATGGCCAGCGGTGATTCCAAGTCAAGAGTGTCGATGTACAAGGCGTGGTAGCTGCCTGGCTCCAGAGCAACCTTGCTTTGCATTCTGCAGCCTGTTGCAGAGATGTCGAAGAGGGTTCCTTACAGGATATAAACAATCGAGAGCCTAAAATATATATTCGAATCAACGACGCCAGTTTAGTCTGGGGAGGGGTCTTTGACGATAATGGGAGGTGGATCCCTCCCAAACATTACTGGCACCGCGTCGGAGAGGAGTTCGACGTAGATAATACCATTGAACAAAAGGGGTCTGGAACGGTACCGGATGGTCCAGATTGGACCCCAGAGGATCGAAAGGCACTGGTAGCTATTGCTCAGTCATCATCAGTCGGGTTGGTAAAGATAGATGAAGGGCTCGATCCTGAAAAATCGCACTATCATTTTCGGGACCCCTATTCCACCTATCGGCCATGAGATCCTTGTTCACCTGGACATACAAATCCGTCTTTTCCATGAGCCTATTCACATTTGAGGAGTATCATGATGAAATACTTGCCTAATCTCAGCAAGAGTCTTGCGGGCCTTCTCCTCGTTGGAATTGGATTGCTTCACACCCCCAGTGAAGCAGAAATCCTCGTGCCTGTGATTCCCACAAACCAGGTGGATGTGACGGTGACTGCCGATGTCACGTTCGATGCAGCGACTCAGCTGTACACCTATGCCTACACAGTGACCAGCTTACCGACCAGCCGACAGGACATCGACTCATTCTACATCGAATTTAATGGAGAGGTTTTGAATGTGAAATCACCCCGTGGCTGGGATGATTTTCCCTTTTCTATGCAACCGATCATGAGCTGGGCGGCGATCGAAGTGCCAACAGAATCGATCCCCCCAGGCTATGTCGATGATGGGTCCCTCATCCCGTCCCCATTTCAAATCAAGCCCGGTCAGACCTTAGGAGGCTTTTCTCTGCAAAGCCCATCACCACCCCAAGCCGTCAAGTTTTATGCCAAAGGGTTTGCGCAAATACCCACGGCAACGAATGAAGATGATTTCAACGACATTACGATCCCCGTGTTTCCAGACGATTCCAAGGCCGGGGTCACACTGGGCCCTCGGCGGACCGATAACCTGATCTTTGCCGGAGGCCGTCGCCCCTCCGTCGATGGATTCTTAGGATTTGCGGGAACGCAAAATGGAGAAACCCGACAACTGCCGGTCTCGATTCTGATCCGCTTTGCCGTCAACGGCGAAACCGTCTTTCTCGACACCTTTAAGGCGGCCCTCAATCGTGAGGATGTGACGCAGCGCTTCATCAAGACGGGCAATGGGTCTGAACGGGTGGCGTTGTTTGAGCTGGGCCAGTCCCCAATTGTCCTTGGTCGCAATGTG
>JAHBWQ010000395.1 GCA_019636915.1 Nitrospira sp.
GGGGGGAAAGCATGAACGCCAAACAAGCCGTTAAACGTTGGATAATGGGCTTTTGCGAAGTGAGACGGAAATGAACACCATGCACAGGAACATGCTGTGTGAATACGCTTCAAGTCGATCTGCCCTCTGTCCAGGCGGATCCATCGTGGGAGGCTAGAAGTGAAAAGCAAGACGCAAAGCTTCGTGTTTTGGATGGTAGTGGGCTTGTCGATACTCGTTCTTCTCAACCTCTGGAATATGCCCACGCGCGCAGTCGTAGAGGAAGAGATTATGTTTAGCGAGTTCATGGCAAAACTCGACCAAGGCAGTATTGATAAGGTCATTATGCAAGGACATCGAGTCACCGCTGTGCTGAAGGATAACTCCCACATTCGAACCTATATGGCGGACTATCCTGATCTCGTCCAGGTGCTGCGAGAGAAACATGTTCAGATTGAGGCTAAACCTTTAGGCGAAACATCTTGGTATGTGACGGTGCTCATGACCTGGGGACCGTTCGTGCTCTTTCTCGGCCTGTGGGTATTCCTCATGCGGCGGATGCAGACCGGGAACGCGGCGATGTCCCTCGCAAAGAGTAAGGCCCGCATGCAGACGGATGAGCGGAAAAAGGTGACGTTTTCCGATGTGGCGGGCATTGATGAAGTGAAAGAGGAAGTACAAGAAACGGTTGAGTTTCTGAAGGACCCGCGAAAGTTCCGGAAACTCGGCGGACGCATTCCCAAGGGGGTGTTGGTCGTGGGGCCTCCCGGAACGGGGAAGACATTATTGGCCAAGGCGATTGCCGGCGAGGCGGGCGTACCATTTTTCAGTATCAGTGGGTCGGATTTTGTCGAAATGTTCGTGGGGGTTGGGGCCTCTCGCGTTCGCGCGTTGTTTGAAGACGCAAAGAAGCATGCGCCGTGTATTGTTTTTATCGATGAGATCGATGCTGTCGGACGGTCTCGAGGTGCAGGGCTCGGCGGTGGGAACGATGAGCGTGAGCAAACGCTCAATCAGTTGCTGGTCGAGATGGACGGATTCGACACGACGGAGGGTGTTATTTTGGTGGCAGCCACCAATCGGCCTGATGTGCTCGACCCGGCCCTGCTCAGGCCAGGGCGATTCGACAGGCAGGTGACGGTGAATCATCCGGACCTTCGAGGCCGTTCGGAAATTCTCCGGGTGCACACGAAAAAGGTTCCGATGGCAGCGAACGTAGAGCTGGAAAAGATTGCCCGAGGAACTCCGGGCTTTTCAGGTGCGGACTTGGCAAATTTGGTCAATGAGGCGGCGTTGTGGGCGGCTCGTCAGAATAAAAATGAAGTGGGAATGGCAGACTTCGAGACGGCCAAAGACAAGATTATGATGGGTGCCGAGCGCAAGAGCATGATTCTCACGGACGAGGAGAAACGGATCACCGCCTATCATGAGGCTGGCCATGCGTTGGTAGCCACAGTGCTGCCGGGTACCGATCCGGTTCACAAGGTATCGATTATTCCAAGAGGTCGT
>JAHBWQ010000396.1 GCA_019636915.1 Nitrospira sp.
CCGCCGTCTTCTTCTCCGGCCTGAATCGTTTCCTCTGGATTCATCCCGTTTCGGTATCACCCGTAGCGTCTGAGCCGGGGTTTCATCCGGCACCAGGCGCGAGCTGTATCATCAACCGTGATTGGAGAAAGGATCGTGTGTCATGTGGGCTCCCAGTAGAAGGTTTTTGGTGTCGGTACTCGGAATCGTCGCAGTGGCTGCAGGAAGTGTGGCTTCGCTGTCCACGGCCTATGCGTCTTGCGGAGCAGTGTCCTGCTTCGTCGTCATCGGATCCCAGCAGCAGGTTCCACAGGCCGGTGTGCTCACGGTCAACGGAATCTACAACTATACGCCGATGCGCTTGTTGGGCGGGACCACGGGGATCATCCCCGGTGTCGATCAGGCCAATCGCCAAATGATCCTCGATCACCATCAGGAGACACGCACGATTACGCAGCAGGCGACATTGGACCTGAATTATGGGCTCACTGAGCGCTTAGGGTTGCAGATAACAGTGCCCTACGTGTGGCGAACGCACCAGCACATTGACGGCATCGGTGAGGATGGGCTCAACGGAGAAGGCGCGCCCACCAGGTTTTCGACGGACGGCATTGGCGATATTCGGATCGGCCTGAAATACAACGTGCTTCCCACCTTGCGCAGTATGGTGGTCTTTGGGTTCGGCGTGTATCTGCCGACCGGTGCCACCGGTGCACATGACAATGCCGGAACCCGCATGGAGTCGCCTGCGCAGCTGGGACGCGGACAGGTCGGAATCAATCCGACGATCTACCAGGCGTATGAACTGATTCCGCATCGGCTCAACCAATTTCTCTCCGCCGGCTATCGGCACACCTTTCGGAACAACGATGGCTACCAGTTCGGCGACGAATTCATTCTCAATGCCGGGTTGAATGTGGTGACCACGCCATGGCTCGTGCTGACGGGCCAGGTCAATTATCGCTATCTCGTGCATGACAATTTCAGCTCTTCGTTGCTTCGCTCAGCAGTGCCTGGGGACGCGCCGGACTTTCCCGGTGAGCCCGTGGTGCTCGATCCCACGATCCGCAGTCGAGCGGTGCCAACCACCGGCTCGACCTACCATGCGTTTTCGCCCGGCTTTCAAATGGACCTGGGGCAACTCGTGCAATCGAGTCTCACCAACATGACGTCGATCTATTTCTACGCACAGATTCCGTTTGCGCGCGATTCGAATAACAGTCTATCGCAGGGGACCAGCTTCGTGTTCGGCTTGACGAAGTCGTTCCAGCTGATTTCCGCAGGAAGCTAGAGGTCACACCATGCATCAAGGCCATCGGCTCAGTTCTCTTGGCACACGCGCGTTCGTGGCCTCCCTTCTGTTGAGCGGAATCACTGTGGGGCAGGGATGGGCGGAGTCTCCAGCGGGTATGCAATTTGGTCCCAAGGTCACCACTGAACATAAGGTGAAAAGCCTCGTGGGCCCATCGGTGCAGATCGACGAGGCGGGGG
>JAHBWQ010000397.1 GCA_019636915.1 Nitrospira sp.
GCCAGATTGTCAATCTGGAGGTCGCGGGTTCAAATCCCGTCGGCCCCGCCATTTTTCCCCAGTTATAGTGTTTGGTACAATCCACGTTGCACAGAATGATTGAACGCTAAGGAGGCACGTCGACACTCGTATGTTTCAAGCTGGCCCGCTGGGAGTTATCATGTCGTTGGGGATCGTCTCCAAAGTGGTCCTCTTGCTGTTGTTGGGGTTTTCCATCATTTCGTGGGCGATTATTTTCTATAAATGGGCGAGCTTTCGCGCAGCCGACGAGAAGGACCGCCGTTTTATGGCGGTGTTATTGCGGGCCAGAGATGTGGAAGAAGTGACCCGGCAGGTACAACAAACCACGGGAAGCCCTTGCGCAAAGATTTTTTACACCGTGGTCCAGCGGATCGGCTACATCCCTACAGAGACGAAAGAAAACGGCGCCCTTATCTTTGATCGACATGTGATGGAGCGGACGGCAGCCCATATCGCTCAGGGGCAAATCGCCAAGCTGGAAACCTTTCTTCCTTTTCTTGCTACGACCGGGAATATTTCCCCGTTCGTTGGATTGTTGGGAACCGTGATGGGGATCATCGATTCGTTCCGGGAAATCGGAGCCCAGGGTACGGCCAGTATCGCGGCTGTGGCCCCCGGAGTATCTGAAGCCTTGATCGCCACCGCCGCCGGATTATTTGCGGCGATCCCTGCCGTCATCGCCTACAATTATTTCCTGACACGCATCAGGCGTACCGCCTTGCAGATGGATTCCGTCGTGGTGGAGCTTCTTGCTCTGATCCCGCCTCAGGCCAAACCCGTCGATCCGGTTGCTGTCGGAGTCAAAGGATGATTTTCGAGACGAGGCAGCGTCGGTTTTTGGCCGAAATCAATGTGATCCCACTGGTCGATGTGGTCTTGGTATTATTGGTCATCTTCATGGTCACTGCGCCGATGCTATATCGTGGAATGGACATCAAGCTACCAACCTCGGCCGAGAACACCATCAAACCGGAAATCCGGGCCGTGTTGACGATCGAAAAAGATCAACGGCTGTATCTCGACAAAGATCAAGTCAGCGTCGCTCAACTCGAACGAAAATTGCATCTCCTGAAGCAAGAACACGCGGATGTCTCCTTGTATTTACGTGCCGATCGTGATGTGCCGTATGGGGTCGTGGTTCAAGTCATGGATGGAGTCAAAAAGGCCGGGATAGAGAAACTCGGCATGGTGACTGATCCCACGACCGGACCCGAACGGATCACGGAGGCGACGTCTTCTCTACCTAACCAGTAGGATTAAGGTTCACGGTGCAGGCCGTGATGTGCTGGATGGGGTCGTGGTCCAGGTGATGGATGAAGTGAAGAAGGCCTGGCTTGAGAAACTCGGCATGGTGACCGATCTCATAATCGGACCCGAACGGGTCACGGAAATGACGTCTTCTCTACCTAACCAGTAGGATTAAGGTTCACGGTGCAGGCCGTGATGT
>JAHBWQ010000398.1 GCA_019636915.1 Nitrospira sp.
GCGGCGTTTTCTCTTGGCTCGGGGCCAGCTGCGAAAATTCAGAACCCGGTAGGCATCACAACGGATGGCAAACGGATTTTCCTGAGTAACCATAACGCAGGTTCGAGCGTAATGCGCATCGGCGACCAAAACAATGTGGGTTATTGGCCGCTGAATGGGCAGGTCTCTGATTATAGCAGCGACGGTTTTAACGGATCGTTTGACATGACGCAGACAGGCAGCCACACGCTCGTTTTAGGCCGTTATGGTGAAGCCAATGGCGCCTATCGTTTCGACGGTGGCTCGACCTGGTTCTCCACACCGCATCAAAACCAGTTTAATCTGACGAGCAGCTACACCATTAGTGCATGGATTAACACCAACAGCACCGCGAACCAACGCATCATTGATAAAGCAACTGCTGGTTCAGCCAACGGCTACGTGCTCGATATTGTTTCTAATCGGTACCGGCTCATTCATGGCGTGAGTGCATCGACGGAGATTATGTCCAATGCGGTAACGACAACGGGTAGCTGGGTGCATCTGCTCGCAACCTACTCGCAACTGGAAAAACGCGCACGCCTCTATATCAATGGTCATTTGGACGCCGAGCAGGTCTTTGGCACCTCGGCATCGACGCCGACGAACACACTTCCACTTCGCCTGGGTTCAGATTCCAATAACGCAAACGTATTTAGTGGTGCGATGGCTGCGGTTCGCCTTTATGGCAGGGTACTCAGCGATGCCGAGATCAATGAACTGGCTCAGGATGCGAGCCCAACTCAGGTCGGCAATTCGTTCAATACGGGCCCGACCGAAGCAATGGTCATCTATCAATTTACGGGCGGCACAGCCGGGGGCGCAAATATGACGGGTTCCTCTCCGGTCAGCAGCAGTTTAATCCCTTCCTGTAGCAGCCCTGCCGGCAAAGACGGGGATGCAGCCGGATCATGCTATCTCGACGGTAATAATAATCTTACGGCATCGTCTGGTGGCAGTGCTGGCACGCCCTGGGGGAGCGCACCCAGAACTCTATGTATCTGGTATAATCCGCCGGTCTTTCCCAATAACGACGTACTGATTGCCCATGGTCGGGGTGCGGCTCCCAATCTGCAGGGTTTCGGCATCAGCGTTTTAAACACGAACCAAATCCAGTTTTTCAACTGGGGTGGCCCGAATGTGGTTTTCAATTATCAGACGCAACTGAATACCTGGCAGCATGTCTGCGGAACTCTCTCGGGCAGCACCGTCGAAATGTTCATAAACGGAAAATCCATCGGCTCTGATACGGGAACCATCGGAACAGTAAACACGGTCAACGATGCGACCTCTGCTTTGACATTCGGATCTTCTCCCGATGGAAACCCAGCATTGCGACTGAATGGCAACATCGACGACGCCCGCATTTATAACAAGGTATTGACGCCCGCAGAAATCAGGCAAC
>JAHBWQ010000399.1 GCA_019636915.1 Nitrospira sp.
GCAGAACCGAATTCGTCTTCTGCTCGAGGTCCAACCGAAGCGCACCGGTGCCATCAACGGCATGACAGGCCTTCAAGACGGCATTGAGACGCTGCGCGCAGATCTTCGACCCCGTCACCATGGCCGCCACTTTTTGCTCTTCGATGACTTTCCAATCGATGAATTCTTCGATATCAGGATGGTCCAAATCCAAACAGACCATTTTTGCCGCGCGACGTGTCGTGCCTCCGGATTTGATTGCTCCGGCCGCGCGATCACCGATCTTCAGAAAGGACATGAGCCCGGAAGAGCGCCCCCCACCGGACAGTCCTTCGCCATCTCCTCGCAGTTTCGAGAAGTTCGTCCCGGTTCCAGAACCATACTTGAACAAACGCGCCTCTCGAACCCACAGGTCCATGATACCGTTTTCATTTACGAGATCATCCTCGATCGACTGAATAAAACAGGCATGCGGCTGCGGATGCTCGAACGCATTCGTCGCCTTCACCACCTCTTGCGTTTTCGGATCGACGTAATAATGCCCCTGCGCCGGCCCCGATAATCCATAGGCATAATGAAGACCGGTATTGAACCACTGGGGGGAATTCGGCGCAGCCATTTGATGCGCCAGCATGTAGCACATCTCATCGTGAAAGGACTCCGCCTCTTCCGGAGTCTTGAAATACCCGTAGGCCCGACCCCAATGGGTCCAACACCCGGCCATGCGCTCAAAGACCTGTCGGGCATCGCGCTCACCACCAAGCACCGACTTGCCGTCGGCATCGATGAGCGGTTGGCCGTTCTGATCGCACTGCGGAACGCCGGCCTTCCGGAAGTACTTTTGCGCCAAAATATCGACCGCCAGCTGCGACCAGGGTTCAGGAACCTCGATATTCTCCAGCTTGAAGACAGTCGATCCGTCGGGGTTCCGAATCTCGGACGACCGTTTGACGAACGCCAATCCCTCATATGGACTCACGCCGCGGCGGGTAAATTTGCGATCAATTCTCACAGTAGTCCTCCAAGGGGAAAAGGATTAGGATCCAGGTGTCGATTCGGAGCCTTCATACCGGTATGAGCCGCTCGCTCATTTCGCGTGACACCTACATATAGCTAGCATGTTTTTTTGTCAACACCAAGTATTGTGGATATTTGAGAAGTAAGGGGATAGGCTGTGAATAGTCGAGACGTGAACGACAGTGCTTATTTGAGTGATATAGCAACGAGGTTATCCACAGAAAATTTCCTCAAAATAGAACCCCCAGCAGATGACCCTTGCCATTTTTTCTTTCAGAAGGCCATTCGGCCAATCTTCAGAGTAGCTTCCTCGACACCTTGAAGAGGGATGAATCGGCCGCCGATCCCCAGCACGACGACGTTCGTCCCCGCCACCTGTGTCTCATACTGACTCATC
>JAHBWQ010000004.1 GCA_019636915.1 Nitrospira sp.
CCAGCTGTCGTCGGCCAAAGGCGACTTAGGGCAATTGCAGAGTGAAAGAGATAGGCTGGCAGCGGAATTGGCTGCACTGAAGGAACATGAGGCGGATCATGATCGGCAGGCCGAGGAGTTGGAGGCACAATTAGCTTCAGCAAGGAAGCGGATTGCAGACCTTGAAGGGCAGTTAGGGGAGAGCAAGGGGAGTCTGGCACAGGCCGAACGGGATCTTCTGAAAGCGTTGCGTCCGGAGATTTCAAAAGGGACGGTGTCGGTCAATCAAGCCGGCGATGCGCTCACCATCAATCTGGCGTCGAGTCTATTGTTTGACTCAGGACAAGATCAGCTGAAAGCCGGAGGAGCCGATGCCTTGAAACGCGTTGGGGTGGTGCTCAAGGATTTCCCCGAAAAGTCCGTGCATGTCGCCGGGTATACCGACAATGTCGTGATCAAGGGTGCGCTCGCCAAGAAGTTTCCATCCAATAAAGAGCTCTCAGATGCTCGGGCAGACAGCGCGGCGCAGGCTCTCAGGGACGGTGGGGTTGCCAATCTGACGGCTGCCGGTCATGGGGAAAACGATCCGGTTGCCAGCAACAATACGGCGGCAGGTCGGGCGAAGAATCGCCGGGTTGAGGTGATCGTGAAGTAATAAATCATTACGTCGGTAGAGGCAGGGGAGGAAAATATGCTTCTACCGGCCCCTTCTCTATCTTGGGAGATTTGTCATGAAAACACGAGCAACTGTTGCTCACGGGGTTTTGATGCTTTCCTTACTCGGCTTCACGGCCTCGACATGGGCTGTGGACATGGGCGCGATGAAGCAGAAAGTTGAAACCGTGAAAGGTCAAGCTGAGAACGTCAAGAAAGAAGGTGGTGAGACAGCACAGAGTGCGAAGGACATGCAGGCGAAAGATGCCATGAAGAACGCCGGAGAAATGAAAGACGAAGGGAAGAAGCTCAAAGACACTGTCACAGGGAAATAGTGAGTGAGACCTGTTCCTTGATGCCTAGGCTGGTGCGTCTATGACGCGCCAGCCATTCCAGCCTTCCAGTTTTTCGGGGTTGGCGCAGTACAGCCGTGCCGAGTCTTCTGCACATCACCATATCAATAGATCCTTTCCTTCTAGTTCCTTGAGATAAGTCCGTCATTAGAGCCTCAAGCGGTCGATGCTGTGGACCTTCTTCGTGTGAAGGAGGTGGTCGTTGGGGGGTGTCGCGTGGAAAAGCTGGAGCAATATTCCTCCGCCATACACAACACAAGATTCGCGCCCCTCCCCCCTATCTGCCACCCTTATCTACTCTAAAACGATTGCTGTGCCAGGATGTCGAGGGTCAGTTGGTCGGGCTTGCCGTCGAAGTATTTGAGTAGGGCGGATTTGAAGAGGGCGTTGTCGGTGGCAGCGGTCATGAACAAGGTCATGCAGGATCGGAATTTCAGATTGTCCGGGTAGGGGAAGATCTCGTCAGCGCTGCACCCCTCTACATTCAGGACAAGCTGGGTACATTCTCGGAGTCTCTGACCCAGAACTGGGTGTTGAAGATAGGCCTTGGCCTCATCGAGCGAGGTGATAGCGAATTGCTGTGCCATTGCAGTGTGCCCGAGACCGATGATTTGCGGAAAGATAAACCAGATCCAGTGGCCGGACTTTCTCCCGGCCCGTAGCTCGTTAAGGACGGTGTCGTAGACGCGCTCTTGTGCATCGAGAAAGCGGTGGAGATTGTAAGCGTCGCTCATAAACTATCTGTGGCCAAGTATATTCCTTCCTGGGCCTATATCATGCTTGGCAATATTTGATTGCAAGACCTGACACAATTTTTCCGAATCTTTAGGTTGGTCTTGTATAACCTCATTTGGGTAAGCCCGGTCCTGTTCATCGATCTGATCTTTGAAATCTGCAAGGTCGTCTTTACTCTCGCCTCCCCTGACGATCTACTTTTTGCTGAGCCTCCTCGTGGCGGCGACTCTGGGCCTCCTGCTCTTAGTGCCCTGCTTCATCCTGCTGCCCTGGGCGACTCGGCTCTTACATTTTGGTGTCGCATCGTGCTCTGTCCGATTGTGGTGAAATTTCACCCCATGTTTGTGCCGGAGCTGATCGAACAGGATTTCGCAAGTCCCGTCAGTATCAGGAGGTCATCCTGCCTGCCGTGCCTATGTATTGAAGGCTCGCTGGTTCAAGAAACGGGAAGCCATTGCGCTTTCGAATGCTACCGATCAACGGATGGTGCGTTCGCTTCGGGTGAAGCGGCGTACGAGGCAACTATGTGACGGGAATGGACAGGTACTGCTGGGCGGCCTTAGCGTGGATTGAGCTACGCGTGGTGAACAAGGACGGACAACTATCGGACCAATACGCGCTCCCACTATCGATGCTGAAAGACTTCGGTCAGCTGCTCCTCCTCCGCACAACCGATGCTGGCTGGTTTCGGAGCCATGAAAGCTCTCCGCATGATGGTCAAACTGGCGGAAGGTGTAGTGCATAGTCGGTCTCAATCGTCCAGTTGATGCCCTCCTAGATTACTTGGGATTCTGGCACATCTAATCCCAGTAAACACCGATACATCCCGTTGAATCTATTCAGATACAGGGGGAGTCGAAAGAGATCCACTACAGGCGGTTCTTTCTTAATAACCAGATCATAATCACTGGCAGATCAGGCTATTCTCTTCGTTCTCCTCGCAGCTTGGTCTTTGCGTGTGAACGAGCAGTGTTGACCAGGTACTGTCTAGTATAATTACTAATTGCTCTCTAGGTTTATTAGGTCTATAGGGTTGGAGCCCATACGGTCAATCACAGGTACGTCATGCTAGTGGACGGTGCGTGGGCGACACTACGCTGGACGTAACCAAAATAGGAGGAGGTCTGGTATGGATTTTTTCGGTACAAATGGTAATGACACTATCGTTGGTAGCAATGGTGATGATCGCCTATTTGGCCTCAATGGCAATGACTTTTTAGATGGAAGGTTCGGTTTTGACCTCATTGATGGAGGTGCAGGAGTTGATACGACTTCGTATGCATTCTATGCCGGACCGATTAACGCGAACCTATCGACAGGTGTCGTGAGTTTCCCAGGGAACTCTGTTTTGACAGATACGCTGGTCAGTATTGAAAATTTAATTGGCACGGCTGGTAATGATGTAATTACAGGTAGTGCTGCAAATAATTCGTTGTCTGGCGGCAATGGTAATGACACCATAAATGGTGGTTTAGGCAACGATACGCTCAACGGCGGCAGTGGCAACGACACTCTGATCGGGGGGCTCGGGCTCGATACGCTGAATGGCGGCACCGGGAATGATCTTTTTGATTATAATTCCGTCAACGAAAGCCTTGTTGGGACAAGTCGGGATAAGATCGTAGGGTTTGCCGGCGCGGGCGCGGTAGTCGGCGACCGGATTGATCTAACCACGATCGATGCCAATAGTCTGGTAGCCGGCAACCAGGCTTTCATATGGGGTGGGTCTTTTACGGCGGGTCACCTCCGGTATGTCGGTGGGGTTCTACAGGGCAACACCGATGCCGATGCAGCGGCGGAGTTTGAGATTCAGCTGGTCGGCGCCCCGGCGCTTGTGGTTGGGGGAGCCGGTACCGACATCCTCCTGTAAGCCTCAGGATCCCCAGCAGGCTGCTCCCTGCTGGGGCCCCAACACCAGATCCGATTCATTGGTGTGGATCACGAGTGATGTCTGAGGTGCTGAGTCTTGTTTGCCGGTCCTCATGGTCCTCGTCAATAATCTAGAATTAGGGAACATGCCTAATTCAACTGGACGGTTCTGCACCATTGAGCCTTCATACCCCTTGAGTCCAGGGAACATGACAGCCTCGGCAATTTTTTGTGTAATGAAAAGCAAAGGGGGGTGTTCCTTCGTAGGGCAGCTATTTGGGTTGCCAAATACGGCAGTGCTCGTGGAAAATTTGGTAGGGTAAGCGCTAGCTATATTGATCCCACGTATCGCACTGCTTGATGGACCAAAACACGGCTTCTTTCAACTTCTTCAGCGTCACGTTGTCGGGGTCCCGAATCGCCTGTAGCTTTTTGTCTAGGTCGTAGAGTGGTTGGATCGACCGCTTGTCCGGTATCTTGCCGAGTGCCCAGGCGACTTCCGTCAGCACCGTCCAGTCTGTCTTTGGATCTTGGAGTTTTGCCAGTAAGGGCAAGACGACCGACGCGTCACCATGGAGGCCGCCGAGCTGCCCTAAGGATTTTGCTGCTGCAGCTTGAACCTCCAGCTGCGGTGAGGTGTTCATCAGTTCAACGAGCAACGGGATACCGTCTCTGCCGAGGTTGCCGATTGCTGAGAGCGCTTGCTTGGCCAGATCGCGGTCTTTGAGTGCTTCCTTTAATTTCGGCATCGCGGCATCAGCCTGCATGTCTCCAAGAAGCGACATGATTTTCAGTTTTCTGGCTTGGCTGGTGTCCGGAGAATCAAGCAACTTGAGTAGTCGATCCGAGTGACCCCATTCTGCCGCCAGCAACAGGGGAAACTCATATTTCCCCAAGGCTTCCTGCAGCGTAGCCATCACGTAGCGACCGGCATCCGGCGCTTGCGCCGCCTGGGCGGCCGCCACGGCATCTTCAAAGTCAGTGCGTACTTCTTTCTGCCACTTGATCTTCATGCCTCCGAGCAGGTAGGTCAGTTGACAGGCTGGTCCTTTCCAGAGTCGGGACGGGGCATCGGGGAGGTCTGCATCTCCGCCCGCCACGGTCGTGCCTTCCCATGTCTTGCGCTGTTCGCATTTTACGCGAAGGATGACGTCGTGAGCTTGCGTAGAATGTCGAACGGCCGAGTATCCGGCGTCGGCCAATCGTTGGACGACGGTGTCGATGAGCGGGGTGGCATCCACTGAGCCGTTGTCTGTGAGCGCCAGCACATCGACGAACACCGTCTGGATCTTCTCCAGTTGAATCCGTTGTTCCGGTGTGAAGTACTCACGGTAGGCCAATCCCCGAGACTCAAGCAGACTCAAAACAAAAACGGAGAGGAATATTGGGGCCACAACAATACGGAATGGATACCACATTTCCTTACTCCACTCCCGCTTGTGTCACTTCTTCAAGTGGTACTGTGGTGCCCGTTGGTTTCATCGAAGCTCATCTCTCGGTCAAATTTCAGTATACACCTGCTCCCTCATCAGGGGATGGTTTGCGATGATCAATGTGGAAGAGAGTGATATTGACAGCTCCTCATCCCCAATGCTAACTTCGCGAGCTCTGCTTCGTGAATTTCACGAAACTTTAAGGTCCGTCTAAATAATGTAGGTGAGTCGAGAACGGTGATTAAAACAACAGTTGCGCGACGTTACGCACAGGCCCTCTTCGAACTCCTTGATCAATCCAGCATCGATGTGACGCGAAAAGCTCTCGATAGTCTGGGGCAGGCTCTGAAGGAGTCTGACCAACTTCGACACGTGGTGGCATCCCCTGCGTTCAGCGTCGAGGAAAAGATTTCGGTGCTGAGGGGGTTGGCTGACAAGTTGGCCTGTCCACAGGCCGGTCAGGCATTTCTTGGACAATTGGTGAAGAAGAGCCGAGTCGGGTTCTTGCCCGAGATTGCCGTGGCGTTTGGAAAATTGGTTGATCAGTCGAAGGGCACTCAGCCTGTGACCGTGTCCTCCGCAACGGTACTTCCCCTTCCTGAACAAGAGCGGATTAAAGCGCGGCTGCGTGACACACTCAAGCGCGAAGTGGATGTCACGTTCCAGACCGACGCGAGTCATCTTGCCGGGCTGCAGATCCGCATCGGCAGCACGGTGGTCGACAGCACCGTCCAGGGCCGCCTGCGCGACCTGCACGTGGCGTTGACTCGAGAATAAAAGGAGTTGTCATGCAGATCAGGGCCGAAGAAATCAGTGCGATCATCAAGGAAAAGATCAAGGGTTTCGACAAGCAGGTTGATGTCAAGGAAACCGGATCGGTCATTCAGGTCGGCGACGGCATTGCCAAGGTCTATGGTCTGGATGGGGCCATGGCCGGAGAGATGTTGGAGTTTCCTGGTGGACTCTATGGGATTGCGCTCAACCTTGAAGAAGACAATGTCGGCGCCGTGTTGATGGGTGACGACGTCGGAATCAAAGAAGGCGATCCAGTCAAGCGGACCGGCCGTATTGCGGAAATTCCGGTCGGCGAGGCGCTCGTCGGTCGAGTCGTCAATGCCATCGGTCAGCCGATCGACGGCAAGGGACCGATCCAGTCCCCGCATCATTCCCGGATCGAAGTGGTGGCTCCCGGCGTGAATACACGTCAATCAGTCCGAGAGCCGCTGCAGACCGGTATCAAGGCTATCGACGCCATGATCCCGATCGGTCGTGGTCAGCGGGAGTTGATCATCGGCGATCGCCAGACCGGCAAGACGGCTATTGCGGTGGATACGATCATTAATCAAAAGGGTTTGGGCGTCTTCTGTATTTACGTGGCCGTCGGTCAGAAGCGCTCGACGGTTGCTCGCGTGGTCAAGACACTCGAGGAAAACCATGCGATGGAGTACAGCATGGTCGTGTCGGCGAGCGCCAGCGACCCGGCCCCGATGCAGTTTCTGGCACCTTTCGCGGGTGCGGCAATCGGAGAGTATTTCCGTGATAACGGCAAGCATGCATTGATCGTCTATGACGATTTGTCGAAACATGCCGTAGCCTATCGCCAGCTCTCGCTCTTGCTTCGTCGCCCCCCGGGGCGCGAAGCCTATCCGGGAGATGTGTTTTATTTGCACTCACGCTTGCTTGAACGGGCCGCTAAGCTCAGCGAAAAGCTGGGCGGGGGGAGCCTCACCGCGTTGCCCATCATTGAAACGCAAGCGGGTGACGTGTCGGCCTATATTCCAACGAACGTCATCTCGATCACGGACGGGCAGATCTATCTCGGTAGTGATCTGTTCTATTCCGGTATCCGCCCGGCCATTAACGTCGGACTGTCGGTCTCCCGCGTCGGCGGATCCGCTCAGATTAAGACGATGAAACAGGTGGCCGGTACGCTCCGGTTGGACTTAGCCCAGTATCGTGAAATGGCGGCGTTTGCCCAGTTCGGCAGCGAGCTCGACAAGGCGACGCAGCTGCAGCTGGCTCGTGGCGTGCGCATGGTGGAGTTGCTCAAGCAGGGGCAATACAAACCGATGCCGGTGGCGGATCAAGTGCTCTCCATTTACGCTGGTACGCAGGGATTCCTCGACGACGTGGCGGTAGACAAGGTTCAGCAGTTTGAGGCGGACCTCCTACATTACATTCAACAAAACCATCCGGACCTGAAGAAGGAAGTGACGACGATCGGTAAGATCGACGACAAGGTCGGTGGACGGTTGAAAGAGATCATCTCGACCTTCAAGCAGAAAATGGGATACGGAGCAAAGTAGCCATCAGCGTTCAGCCGTGAGCTGATTGCTGAGAGCCGACAGCTGAAAGCTAGGATCCATGCCAAGTCTTCAATCATTACGTCGCAAGATTTCAGCATTTAAGAATACGCAGAAGATCACCAAGGCCATGAAGATGGTGGCTGCGGCCAAGCTCAAACGGTCTCAGGACCGTATTCTCGCCGCACGCCCCTATGCGCATAAAATGCGCGGGGTGTTGAGTAATCTGAGTCAACGTGTGAACCGATCCTCGCATCCTCTTCTCCAGAAGCGTGAAGGGAAGAAGGTCGAAGTGCTTGTGGTGACGAGCGACCGTGGGCTTTGTGGCGGTTTCAACGGCAATATCGCCCGCAAGAGTTCGGAGTTCGTCCGGCAGTGCGAAGCACGAGGGTTACAAGTTAATTTAAGCATTATCGGTCGCAAAGGACGTGATTACTTCCGTCGGCGGACATGGCCGATTCGACAAGAATGGACCGGGATCTTCGATAAGTTGACCTTTGAGCATGCCATCGACATCGGTGGGGACCTCACGGATAATTTCATCAAAGGTACGTTCGACGAACTCTATGTCGTCTACAACGAATTCAAGTCCGCCATTCAGCAGCGGGTGATTGTCGAAAAGCTCTTCCCGGTCGACGCCCAAGAGGAATTCAGTGGGGCGTCCAGTGAAGGCGCTCTGAGTGGTAGCTACCTCTATGAACCGGAAGAAGCAGAGTTGTTGGCCGCCTTGATCCCGAAGCATTTTCAGGTGCAGGCCTATCGGATTTTGTTGGAGTCCGCGGCAGCCGAGCATGGGGCTCGTATGGCCGCGATGGATGGCGCCACACGCAACGCCGGCCAGCTGATCAAGAAAGTGACGCTGTATTACAACAAGACCAGGCAGGCGGCGATCACGAAAGAGTTGATGGATATCGTCGGCGGTGCCGAAGCGTTGAAATAAGTAGACTGTACTGAATGCTGAGTCATAACGGGTCATCTGTTCTCAGCACTGGGCACTCAGCACTTAGCACTCGAGAAAAAGGGGTGAACTCGTGAGCACAGGAAAAGTGATTCAAGTCATCGGACCGGTTGTGGACGTGGAATTTCCTCCAGGTCAGCTGCCCAATATTTACAATGCGATCAATGTCACACAAGACGAGAACACGGCTGCGGGTAAGCCTGCAGTCAAAATCACCCTCGAAGTCGCCCAACATCTCGGCGAGAATCGCGTGCGCGGGGTGGCGATGTCCTCCACCGACGGTCTCACGCGTGGGATGGATGTTCAGGACACGGGGGCCCCGATTTCCGTGCCGGTTGGTCGTGAAACGCTCGGTCGCCTCATCAACGTGCTTGGTGAGCCGGTCGACGAAAAGGGGCCGATCAAGGCGAAGAAGACCTATCCGATTCACCGTCCCGCTCCTAAACTTGAAGACCAAGAAACCAAGACCGAGGTGCTGGAAACAGGCATCAAAGTGGTGGACCTCCTTGAGCCCTACAGCAAGGGTGGAAAGGTTGGTCTCTTCGGTGGTGCCGGCGTCGGAAAGACCGTCATCATCATGGAGCTCATCAACAACATTGCTTTGCATCACGGTGGATTCTCCGTGTTCGCCGGCGTCGGCGAGCGGACGCGTGAAGGGAACGATCTCTGGCACGAAATGCAGGAGTCGAAGGTCATCGATCCGGACGATTTCACCAAGTCAAAAGCGGCACTGGTCTATGGGCAGATGAATGAACCGCCTGGAGCCCGTTTGCGCGTGGCCTTGACCGGGTTGGCTGTCGCCGAGTTTTTCCGTGACGAAGAGAATCAAGACGTGTTGCTCTTTGTCGACAACATTTTCCGGTTTACCCAAGCGGGGTCTGAAGTTTCCGCGTTGCTCGGTCGTATGCCCTCAGCCGTCGGCTATCAACCGACCCTTTCAACTGAGATGGGTGCGCTGCAAGAACGGATTACCTCCACGAAACGGGGCTCGATTACCTCCGTTCAGGCCGTCTACGTGCCGGCCGACGACCTCACTGATCCGGCTCCGGCCACGGCGTTTGCTCACTTGGATGCTACGACTGTGCTGTCCAGATCGCTGGCGGAGTTGGGGATTTATCCGGCGGTCGACCCGTTGGATTCCACTTCCCGAATCCTTGACCCCCAAATCATCGGCGAGGAACACTATAAAGTGGCACGTGGCGTCCAATCCGTCTTGCAACGTTATAAAGACCTCCAAGATATCATTGCGATCCTCGGGATGGACGAATTGTCGGAAGACGACAAGATGGCCGTGGCGCGCGCAAGAAAGATCCAGCGGTTCCTGTCTCAGCCATTTCACGTCGCGGAAGCCTTCACCGGCGCTCCGGGCAAGTACGTCAAGCTCAAGGACACGGTCCGCAGCTTTAAGGAGATCCTTGAGGGCAAGTACGACCACCTGCCGGAGCAGGCGTTTTACATGGTCGGCCCCATCGAAGAGGCCCTCGCGAAAGCAGAGAAGATGGGAGTGAAGGTGTAGAAAAGCGGGTGAATCGAGCGTCCTCCGTGCTCGCGCAACGCGCGGTCCCGGAAGACCCTCGTTGCATGCGCGCAGTTGAGGACGTATCGGTTCCCGCCTGAAGGCGGGATGAAGGAAAAGAGAGATGCCAGGAAAGATTTTATTAGAGGTCGTGACACCAGAAAAACTCCTTTTGAGTCAACAGGTGGATGAGGTCATTGCACCTGGCTCAGAGGGAGAATTCGGGGTGTTGCCAGGCCACTGCCATTTTCTGTCAACCCTTCGGATCGGTGAGCTCCGTTATCGTGTTGATCATGACACCTATTCGATGGCGGTGCTCTGGGGGTTTGCGGAAGTGACCCCGACCAAAGTGACCATTATGGCCGAGATTGCTGAGAAAGCCGAAGATATCGATGTGGAGCGGGCTACAGCCAAGGTGGCTGAAGCTGAACATCGACTTCAGGCCGGCGGACTGCCTTCTGAGGTCAAAGATGCCCAGGTGAGTCTCGAAAAAGCTCGCCTCCGCAAAAAAATTGCCGAACGCGCCAGAAAAACAAGTCACGCTTAATCTCGCGGTTTCCACCTACAACTTCTTCTACCCCTTCCTCTTGCAGTCTGACCACGGTTCAGAGCAACTCTTCGCCATATCGCTGAGCGCTACTTTAGTGCAAAGTCTATCGCATTCAACGAGCCGGCAGGGGATATGATCACGGAATTTGTCATTACAGCTGGAGAACAGCCAAAGCGGCTCGATATCTTTCTCGTTGGCCGAGAGCGAGACGCGTCCAGATCAGCGTTGCAGCGGTTGATTGAAGTGGGTCGAATACGGGTCAATGATCAGCTTGTGAAGCCCAGCCACAAGATCAAACCCGGAGACAAGATCACCATGGATGTCCCGAAGCCGGAACCGCTCTCCATCAAGGGAGAAGCCATTCCGCTCGAGGTCCTGTTCGAGGATGATTCTCTCTTGGTCCTAAATAAGCCTCCCGGCATCGTGGTGCATCCAGCACCGGGAAATTGGAGCGGGACACTGGTGAATGCACTCTTGCATCACTTCCAAACCTCCGGTGGGACAATTTCAACAATCGGCGGGAAGGAACGCCCTGGACTGGTTCATCGTTTGGATAAGGAAACCTCCGGCGTCATGGTGATCACGAAGACCGATACGGCGCATCGGGCCCTTGCCGCCCAGTTCAAGCTCCATACCATTACCAGAGTCTATGAAGCGCTGGTCTGGGGAGTTCCCAAAAAAGGACGAGGGGTGATCGATCTTGCCATTGGGCGGGATAGTAAAGACCGAAAGAAGTTCTCATCAAGAACGACGAGTCCCAAGGAGTCTGTGACGGAATATGTGGTGACCCGACGCTATGGTAAAGTGGCCGCACACGTCTTGCTGTACCCCCAAACTGGAAGGACACACCAGTTGCGGGTGCATCTGACCTCGTTGGGCCATCCCATTCTTGGCGATCGCACCTATGGTGGTAACAAGGTGATGGTTCTTGCGGACATTGAGGTCCCACGGGTGATGCTTCATGCCAGGACGTTAGGTTTTACTCATCCAGCGACAGGCACGGGAGAGGAGTTTACGCGGCCGTTTCCGGCCGATATGGAGCGTGTGATTTACGCACTCGAGCAACGGATTGTGTCCAAGGATCGGACGTCTACGCCTTCTGGTGCAACGGATGTCAATGTAATCAACGAGGAACTATGCTGACGGCAGAGGTGATAGACGTGGTAGGTGGTCTCATTGCACATGTCAAAACCTATGCAGCGACCCTTCCCTCCGTCGTGCATTTGAAGGCAATGTCGTCCGGCGTGAAACCCTCTGTGGAGGCAATCGACAACTATGAAGTGATTGTCTCTCGGGCACAACGTCAGAGTGCCGGTACTCCGTACAAGGGACTCAATGAATCGTTGATATGTTCATTGGAGACCTTCGAACAGGGGAATTTGATCGGTACCGTTCAAGTGCTTCTGGCAGTCATCGACCAGCTCGAACGCATGCACCGAGATCAAGAGATTGACGTCAGACCAATGGATGAGAAGCGACTCATGGAGTATCGCGTAGCCCTACGAAAAGTGCTTCCTGGCAACCGGCCGGAATTGGCAGAGACAGGTGGAGGCTTATAAGGCGCAGTGGTGAGTCTTTGGTTTATCGAAGGGCCTCAACCGCGCAATTCCAAACTCTCGCGTGTAGACTCAGGGATGCGGCTAGTGCCCCATCTTAGGACCTAAGGCGTTGGGCCCAGTCGTCACAAGCTTGAATCGCGCGAGGCTTTCGCAATGAGGACATTTCGCCCGAACCGTTTCGGCATCGAGTATCTCGTATTCATCTGCTCGTAACCACATGAGTTGGAAGCATTTAGGACAGCTACGGACTTGCGTTGACATTAGTTTCCTCGTACACTTCAAGAACGATCCGAGGGATACTGTAGTATAAGATGCCTCCAACCCTCAAGCCTGCTGTCATCTATTCTCATCATGAACTTCCTGAAGCGTCGCAGCTCCTAGGACTCTTTCGGCAGGCTCCATGGGCGAAGGACCGTTCTCTGGACGATGCCAAAGAAATGCTCCAACGAACCGATCTCACCATTTGCGCGTGGGACGGAGAGCGGCTGATTGGATTTGGGCGAGTCCTCACGGATTTTGTCTACCGGGCGACGATTTGGGATGTCATTGTCGACCGGGCCCATCAAGGTCAAGGTGTCGGAACGGAGATCGTCAAGCGAATTCTCCATCACCCACAACTACAACGGGTTGAACTGTTTTGGCTTTGTACCAGGCGTCCTGGTTTCTATGAACGACTCGGCTTCAGTTCCAAGGAACAGACAGGGATGGTCTGGAGTCGGAGCAAAAACAGTCGACTTGAATAGAAACAGCGATGAGAGCCATACACCTCTTTCCCTAGCAGTCGTTTCCTGTTGCGTCCGATCCTCAGAAGAACATCTTTCCGCCAAATAGGAAGCCAAACGAAGATGCGTTCCAGTCGTTGTTTTGGCCGCCGGTGCCGGTGGTGTGCCCATCATTCCGCTTGTAGGCCCATTCCACATTAAGGGCAAACCGTTCGCTGAGCTGGTAGTCGGTCCCCCATCCCAATCGCCAGGCGAAGGTATTACTCGGGCTGATGCGAACTGCGGTGTCTTCACCAAAGCTATTGACGTTCACGCCGAAACTCATATTGACGTAGGGGCTGAGCGGTCCTGATCTGCCTGGACGTATTTCAATCGTCGGTAGGACTGAGACTGTATCCTGGTGCCCAAGGTCCACGTCCGGCTGTTCCACGCTCACGCTATGGCGTTCCCACTCGAGCATCATGCCCACCAAGAACCAGGTATTGAGACTGTACATCGCTTGGAAGTTTACCAGTGGACCAATTGAGGTGGAGGTGCCTTCCGACAGCTGTTGGGTCAGTGGCGTAAATCCAGCCCGAAACCCGAATACCCACTTGCCAGGTTTAATCCCTCCTAACTCTTGCGCGAATCCTGTTGTTGACAGGGGGACCAGGGAGACAACTATAAGAAGAAGTAGTCCTCCCACGGTGTTCTTGAATTGATGCCAACGCATACAACACCTCCGTTCCTCTAAAAGAAAGCCAAGGATCTGCTAATTCAAGCAGGTTCTGCATGCTGCTACCGATCACTCTATGGACCCAGAGCCAATATACGGTTTCCAGGTCGATTCAGCGGGATCATCACTTGCTTATGGCATTACCCCGAGGAGCTCAATCAGCTGGTTAATGAGAGTGAGCAGCTCCTGTACGTCTTACCCGTTTTGGTGACAGGACGACGGCACTGAAAAAGATCACGGTTGCTAAGAGGACGATAGCAGGGCCTGAGGGAATGTCCCAGATGGCAGAAATCAAGACTCCTGCGACCGAGGTGGTGATTCCGAAGAAGGCTGAATACAGCGTCAAGGTCGTCAGGCTATGTGTGAGTTGATAAGCGGTCGAAGCTGGAATGAGAATCATGGCAAAGACAAGAATGGCTCCAACTGTCTTGAGCGAAACAACAACGGTCAGTGCGACGAGGGTCAGCAACAGAAAAAACATCTGTCGAGCCGGAACACCAGAAGCTTCGGCCATTTCCTGGTCAAACGCAATGAAATAGAGTTCTTTGGCAAACAGGAGCAGGAGGCTCAACACCAGCACGCTCAAGGCACCGATGATACGCAGTTCCTCAGGTGTGACTGAGAGCACACTGCCGAACAGATAGCCGTACACTTCCGCATTGTACGTCTTCATCAGTCCGATAAAGAGGATGCCCAGTGCCATGGTTGTCGTATATAGAATGCCGATGGAAACATCTAGTTTCATTCGGCCGCGTTCCTCAACCCAACCCGTGATCCAAACTGTGGCCAGGCCGAACAGAATAGCCAGCAACAAGGGGGGCCACCCCACCAGGTAACCAAGAGCCACCCCTGCAAATGCAGCGTGGGACGTTCCCGCACCGACGAAGGCGAGTCCCCGTAGAACAACAAACACGCCGATAACGGAGCAGAGTCCGCCGACCATCGCCGCAGCGAGGAGGGAGCGTTGCATGAAGTCATAGGCGAGGAGATCAAGCATAATGTGTCGCTATTATCAGTGGTGATGGTGGTAGTCTTCGACGATGACGAGATCTTTCTCTGTAATCACAAGCTCTTTCCCGTAGACTTGGTGAAGGATTTCCGGCTTGAGGACATCGGCTGGAGGGCCAGCGGCGTAGAGCCTGGTTTTGAGGAGAACGAGTCGATCCACTCGGGAGCGGATCATATTAATGTCATGAGTGATCAATAGCACCGTCAGCTTGAGCTCGTCATGAAGATGCTGGACGAGCTCAATGACGTTGTGCTGCATGGTGATATCCAATCCGGTTGTGGGCTCATCAAGGATCAGGACTTTGGGTTGCTGTGCCAAGGCTCTCGCAATAAAGACCCGCTGTTGCTGTCCGCCGGAGAGATGTCCGAGCGCGGTATCCTTATGCGACTCCATGCTAACCTGGGCGAGGGCTTCCATTGCGATGTGACGATCCTTCTTCCCTGGTCGCTTCAGTAGACCCAGCGCCCCATAGCGCCCCATCATGACCGTCTCGAGGACGGTCACGGGAAAGTTTCGATCAACGACCCCCTTTTGTGGGAGGTACCCGATTTGAGCCCGATGGTGGCAGCGGAGTTCACTGCAGGCACAATCAAAAATATGAAGATGCCCTTCCACTGGCGGAAGCAATCCCAAGACGGCGCGGCAGAGAGTCGTTTTGCCGGATCCGTTTGGACCGATCACGCCGACGAACTCCCCGTCGTAAATGGGCAGGGAGATATCCTTCAGCGCAATGAGTCCAGGAAAGCCAAAGGAGGCATGATCAAAGCGGATGATCGGATTGCGACCATTGGATTCGGAGTCCGTTGTTCCTTCCGGAGGCATGAATGGATATCCTGAACGGGTACTAATTGGCTTCCAACGCGCTCACTAATTGGAGCACATTATAACGAAGCATGTCGAGGTAACTCTCAGTTCCCGGCATTCCACCCGGCATCGTGGTCAACACCACCACACGGGCCTTGGTGTCTCGTGACAGCAGTTCTGGAAGGCGTTGGTTCAGCTGGATTTCAGAGGCGATCACTCGGATGTGCTGTTTCTTGATTTTCGCGATCAGATGCTGCAGGTGAAGGGCTGATGGTTCCGTGCCTGACTGGGTATGAATGGTGTCGACGATCTCCAGATTAAAGCGTTTGGCTAAGTAGGGCCACGCTGGATGATGTGCGATGAAACGCCGATCCGGGAGGCGTTGAGTCCGATTCATCAGTTCCTGTCGGAGTCGCTCGAGGCGTTGCAGATACGCGTCATGATTGGCTCGAAAATCAGGTGCATGAACTGGATCCACGTCGATGAGGGCTTGGGTGATGTGGCGCAGCATGATGCCGACATTGACGGGATCCAGCCAAATATGTGGATTCCCACCCGACTCGGTCTCATGTGCGCTTGGGTGCATTGCATCGTGAACATCCCCACCATCGTGAAGAAGCTCTACGCCTTGAGACGTGGTGATCACGCGCAATCCGGCACTGCCGGCATTTTTCACCAGCGACGTCACCCAGACCTCAAGTCCAAGGCCGACTTCGAACAGTAACCGAGCCTTGCGTACTGCGACCAAATCACTGGGTTTCGGGGAGTAGGTGTGTTCATTCTCGTAGCCGTTCAACAACGACTTCACCTGTACGAATGGGCCTCCAACCTGCTCGGTCAGGTCTTGTAAGACGGGAATGGTGACGACAATAGGAATTGGGTCACGAGCTTCTGCTGGTGACGTGAAGAAAAGGGACCATACAACAAGAGCCAGGAGAGGAGTCCCCATACCGGCAAGGCGTTCGTAAGTGATGTGAAACATCGGCGGCGACCGTATCATCCAGGTTTTTGTGCTGTCAACGCTCTCCTGAGAGTGGAGTTCAGCAGAGCATAGCAGGGTCGTTATGAAGCAGCGACCTGATCGTACGGAAGGGAGCCGAGCATGCTGAGAACCAAACTCGCAGAATTTTGCAATCTCTTGATTGGCCCTGTCCATTCGCCTCCTTGACCATAGCCGTGAGTTCGACTAGCGTAGCGGACACACTCAGCTCATGAGGCGTGATATGGTCATAAAAGGATAGCGCCAATGAAGGTCGTTGGGCTTATGTCGGGAACGTCTGCCGATGGAGTCGATGCCGCGCTGGTGTCGATTGTTCGGAAAGCCACGCGACTTGAGGTCGAGATGGAGGCCTTTTATTCGCTCCCTTATCCACGTTCTCTCCAACAGCGCTTGCTTTCGGCGTCGGTCTCCGGGACGGTCGCCGATGTGTGTCATTTGAATGCACTGTTGGGGGAATGGTTCGCTGATGCCGCGTTAGGTGCGATTCGGGCAGCCCAATTGACGACAGAAGAGGTTGATCTTATTGGATCGCATGGTCAGACCGTGCATCACTTGCCGAATGGGATCAAGGATATGGGGGTGGGGGTAGGCGCGATCCGGTCCACGCTTCAAATTGCTGAGCCAGCGGTGATTGCCGAGCGGACCGGGATTACGACGGTGGCCAATTTTCGGCCCCGTGACATTGCCGCGGGAGGGCAAGGGGCACCGCTGACGCCTGGGATCCATGTCTTGCTCTTTCAGCATCCTCGCCGAGGGCGACTCATTGTCAACCTTGGGGGGATCAGCAATGTGACCTACCTGCCGCGCGGAGCCGGAGGGGACGGGTTGATGGCGTTTGACACGGGTCCGGCCAATATGGTCTTGGATGGCATCATGTTCAGGAGCACGAATGGACGCTTGACGATGGACCGCGACGGACGTCTTGCCGCGAAAGGACGGGTCGACTCAAGGTTGTTGGCCAAATTATTGGCGCATCCGTATCTCTCCCAGGCACCTCCCAAATCGACAGGGCGAGAAATGTTTGGAGAAACAATGCTGGCGGAGTTATTCGGCTGGCCACAGGCGCGTAAACTGTCGGTCGAGGATCTGTTGGCGACTTGTACACGATGGACCGCGGAAGCCGTTGGCACGGCACGGCGTTGGATCAAGGGTGGAATCGACGAAGTGATCGTTGGCGGCGGGGGAGTTAAAAACCGGGCGATTATGGAGCATCTGAACGACGTGTTTGCTCCCGCTCAGGTGAGCACCTTTGAGGCACATGGCTGGAATAGCAAGGCACTGGAGTCAGTGGCGTTCGCGATTTTGGCTTACCAAACCGTAATGGAACAGTGTGGAAATGTTCCGACGGTAACGGGAGCCACGGCTCCCAGGCTGTTGGGGTGCATTGTTCCAAGTGGGCCAGGATGGTATGAGCGATTACACCCAGGTCGACGGAGAAAATAAACGGCGATGAAGCTTCTACTACTCGTGACAATCGTCATCGTGATCATTTTTAGTATTTGGCGATATCGAAAGCGTTCCCGCCGAAAAAAGAAAGACGTATCGCTACGCGCCATGCCTTCCAACTTCACCTTGAATCCAACACCACTCTTGGCCGAAGACGAGGTTGCCCTCTATAACCTCCTGAGGATGGTTGTCCAGGAACGGTATCTTGTATTTGCAAAGGTGCCGCTCGGCTCATTTCTCACGGTTGATGCCGGAGAAAAGGAACGAGTCCAAGTTCTCCGTCACCTTGCCCTGAAACGGGTCGACTTTGCATTGGTGCATCCAGGGTCCCGTCAGGTTGAACAGGTCGTGCAGATTGAATCTCAATCCACGGAACTTCATCAGCTGGAGACACAACAAATCATCGAGTCCTTACTCGATACAGCAGGGATCAAGCTGAGGAAACTTCAGGCCAAGAAGACGTATCCCTTGGCTCATTTGGCCACTCGTCTGGAACTTACTGCTGACGATTAGGTTTGGACAAACCCATTCCCATGAGTCGGTGGGACCGACGGCGAAGGGGTGGAGGTCTCATGGCTGGTGGTTAGTGCTTCGATCGTTTTGCGCGCAACCTCGATTTCTGCAGAACCGAACTCCTGATCGATCACTCGATCGAATCTCAGCCGAGCCGTCGTTCCATCACCAGGTTCAATGAAGGTGTGGCCAAATGAGCCTGGTGTTCTCCTAGACGCGGGCTACGGTGAGACGGTGGAGGTTTCTTCGCCGGGTGCGATTGCCTCGATCGTTTTGCGCGCAACCTCGGCTTCGGCACTCTCGGGATATTGATCGATGACCCGATCGAACATGAGCCGAGCCTTTTCTTGGTCTCCAAGTTTGATGTACGTCTGGCCGAGTTTCAGAGTCGAGGCGGCCAACTTTGGACTCATCGGGTAATTGGACACGACGTCATAGAATGATTGTAAGGCGTCTCGATAGCGTCTCGTGCGAAACTGGCATTCTCCAATCCAATATTGTGCGTTGGCCGCCAGTGCAGATTGGCCGTGGATCTCAATGAACAGACGAAAGCCGGCCATCGCCGCTTCATAGTCGCGGTGTTTAAATTCCTCCATGATGCGATCGTAGAGGTGACGGGTCGTATCCTGACGCTGCGCAGGGGCGGCAAATGACTGGTCTGCGGAGAGGACGATAACGAGCAGCAGGAGGATTCCAATACCTTGTCTTGCAGACATATCAGGTCTCCATCGGTTCAACTGAAAACGAGTGGATTGTAAGGCAATCGATGTGCCAAGCGGATGGAGAAATGGGAGAACGAAGTGCTGAAATAACAGGGGCTTGCGTATGGGCACGGGACGCCAAAATCCGGATAGTGTCGGCATCGTGTTATGCAGGACACAGAATTGTACGAGGTGGTACGCGTACGCAACATCTAACAAGTGGTAACGAATGCCAGGTCCAAAAGGTCAATCTCGGTATGGGAGCACTATGTTGAGCGCTGTTCCGTCGGTTCTTTTTCCAGATCAGTTGGTCTCAATCTGCCGAATCAATAAACCGTTGCCTCTCTCACCTCTCCGTGAGCGTTGGCAAGTGGGCCATGATGAACGTGTATTGGCCGAGAGCTCGTAGGAGACGGCTCCCTCTCAATTTTGACGTGCCGAGGATGGTGAATCATTCGGGATGTGGAACTGAAAGGAGTTACCGCCTTGTTGTTTCGCCCGGTACATTGCGGCGTCGGCATGCTTCAATAATTCATCGATGTCATGGTCGTCAGTCGGATAGATGGTGATTCCGATGCTGACACTGATCGCGGTCTGGTGCTCTCCCAGCAAGAAGGGCTTCGAGAGAGAGGCGGTGATGCGTTGGGCTACCAACGAGATATCCTCTTCACACATCAGTCCCTCGAGGATAATGGTAAACTCGTCTCCTCCCATGCGCGCAACAGTGTCCACTTCGCGCACACATTCATGAAGTCGTTCAGCCACAACTTTCAAAAGCTGGTCGCCGACGCTGTGGCCGAGGGTGTCGTTCACCGGCTTGAATCGATCGAGGTCCAGCAACATGAGCCCGAGCGGCTGCTGGAGGCGCTTGCTTCGTGCCATGGCTTGCACGAGCCGATCACGGAATAAGCTGCGGTTCACCAACCCGGTCAGCTGATCGTACTGGGCGAGGTAGGTAAGTCGTCCTTCTGCACGTTTCCGTTCAATCGCGTAATGGATTGAACGGGCCAATAGTTCCGACGGACCCTCTCCCTTCACGAGATAGTCCTGTGCGCCGTTTTGGACTGTTTGCAAGGCCAGCGTCTGATCATTGAGTCCGCTCAGGACGATGAGCGCAATGGTCGGATTAGCCACGTGAATCTGTCGTACCGTTGAAAGTCCAAACCCATCCGGGAGCGAAAGGTCCAGGAGCACCGCATCAAATCGAGTCCGAGCGAGACAGCGGAAGGCATCACTCAGGCGTGTCACATGGGTGATCGTGAATTCTGCCAGGCTCCATTCTGCAAGGATATCCTGCGTGAGGCGTGCATCGACATCATTGTCTTCAACCAAGAGGATCTTGATCATGCCTTGTTCGGTCCACCCCGCTCCTCACCGCCGAGAACCTCTTGAGCCCGCAGTATTCATGAGCGCTTCTACTGCAAATACCGATACGCTGCAGCCAGGCAGGCTCGCCATTTATGACTTCGGCATACTGGTTCAAGTATGTCCCGGCGCCTTCAGCGCTCCGTATGCCCGTCTCACGTCGTGTCTTGGTGGTTTCGTCACGAACCCTCATGGATATTGCGAGTTCGTGAATCTGTAACAAGTATAGCCTAAGGCGCTGATACAACAAGCAAATGGTGGAAGTGCTAGGCGGTGGTCTCGCCGTGCTCGAAGGGCTGACGTTCAAGTGGCACAAGACTAATGCAGCTCCCCAGCATCTGGCGTAGGTGTGGAGCGAGAGAAGGTCCGTGGAAACGAGTCTGTGCCGTTACTATTCAGGGAACAGAACGCCCCGGCCAACCATGAAGAATCACCGATCGGGTCCGGTCTCTGTGCTGGTGAGCAAAGGACTATTTTTGAAAAAAAAGAGAAATCGAAGCTGGCAGAAGCGTGGGAATGAAAACGGCCATACAACTTGAGTGGCGGTGGTAGAGGCTAGAATTTGTGGAGACACAGTGGGAAAGCGTAGGGTCGTCCAATCACGATCCACGGAAAACGATGGACGGAGATTCTGGATAGGTCCCCATCGGAGGCTGTTCAGGTCCGACCGCGGCTTCACAGGCATATCCTGGTTGAAAAGGCCAGAGGAGTGACCGACCCGCGAGGCTTCCGCGTATATGAACGTAGCGCAAGGTCACACCCATCCGAGTCGCTTCGTTCTTCACCTTTTCCGTACAGTCCTGAGCTGAGTACCCACGGCGTGAAATCAACAATGGAGATCCGGAACCACTGAGCACCGAAAACTCGTTGATGCATCCGCTTAGTCCGATGAGGAGACAGAGAAGACTACAGAGATGAACGACCCTTCTTCGTGGGATCATCGTGAAACGACACCCCTCGTTTCTGAACGCTCTGCGAGAAATTGACTGACCGCTCATGCCTAACCATACCACGAACAGGGGGCATCAATCGACCAGATGGCCACATCAATCTTGATCCATCGTGACTCTTGTGATCGTACATGGATATGAGACTGGGACTACGTTGGAGCGAGAAGTGATTGATCACATGCCGAAATATTAAGAATCCTCTGGTTTATGCGAGTGGTGACATTGATGGGAAAACATCGAGGGATAAATTCGAACGGTCATGGATGGTAGGGGAAGACAGGTCGTTACGAACCGAACCGTACGAGGGGTTAGACCGGCTTCTCTGCGATGTACTCTATATACTTCCAGAACAGCTGTGCTTCGTCCTCGTTCAGAACCAACGGCGTGTTGTTCGCGGTCCCGGTCATAAACACCTTGACCGAGACCGTATCATGCCAGACTTGAACTTCACAATGAGAGACGAGGTCCAGGTTGATGGCTCGGTTCCCGATACGGACAAAATGCATAGTTCATCTCCAATTACCAAGGAAGATGGGGCGATCATACATCAAGGGTCATCTGTCTGGAAACAACAGACCATTCTTTCCCTTGCTGTTCAGGTCAAAGTTCTATCCTGGAAGAACGTGCCGATCTACCCGGCAGGAACTGCCGATCGCTTGGTATGGCCATGAGGAGAATACCCAGGAAACAAAGCGTTCTTGCTGGCATGAAAGTTGACCTAGGTAACGGGATATCCCTGTGTTCTCGGCCAGGATAGGGGCGTAGCAAGATGAATTCGATAGGAAGATGGACTACGGCGAACGACCTGTGGGAATTCCTCACACAGGATCTTGCAATCGTCGGCGGCCTGCACAGTCCCATGCTGAGTTGGATCGGCATGGCCGTGATTCTTGTCATGTGCGGCTGGCACGGTGCCGTGCTTCTTCTTAGGGTATGGCGGATCCGCCAGACACTGTCTCGAGTTCAATCACAGGTATCGAGCCTCCTCCTTGCCCGAAGACAAGGGTCGAAGGACTGGATCGTCATACCGACATTCGCGGCAAAAAGGCTGCGTCCAGATGAGGCGCAAGGGTCCCGACGAGACCTAGATGATCTCCAGGTTTTAGATCGGGTCATGCGCACCGAACCGGCGTTTGCCGCAGATTGGCTTTCCTACCGAAAGACCTTTGCCATTGAGCAGCCAGCTTGGTTTCTTGAGCCGACGGTGTCTGCACAGAAATCAGCTGCGGAATTCTTCTCCTTTGAAGCTTGCATGGCGGAGTACCTCAACGCCGGATTCTATCGGCGACTCCCGTCGCTTCTGACCGGGATGGGACTACTGTTCACTTTTCTCGCCATTCTTATCGGTCTGAGCAAGCTTCATGCAAACGGCTCGCAGATCGAAGGAATCCAAGGTCTCATTAACGGGCTTTCCGGAAAGTTCATCACATCCATTGCCGGTTTGGCTTGTGCCAACGCGTTCACCCTTTTGGAAACGTCCCTGTGGCATCGTCTGGGCAACCAACACCGGCGGAGTCTCTCCTTGATCGATGAGGTGTTTCCTCAAAGGATTGTCGATCAACAGGCGAAGTCTTCAGCGGGGCCGGCCGGGCATGTAGCAACGAGCGTGAGCTCCACCCGACACGAGAGCGATAAACGATTGGTGGAGGTGATGCACCACCGGCTTGGTACGGCAGTGGCCGCCTTAACCAAGGTGTCGGAATCGCTCACCGCGCTGAGCACGACCCAGCGTGGCAGGGCTATCGATGATCTTCCAGGAGAGATTGGCTATGAAGTTCAGCAAGCATTGAAACGGGTGGTTCAGCCGCTGATCGATGTGATCCAGGATCTGAACCGGACAATCAAAGGCCAAGCACTTCCGCTGCAGTTGTCACAATCAGAAATGGAAACCATCTTTCAGGAGCTGAAAGCCCATGGAGCAACCGTACACAGTACGTTGTCTGTCAAAACTGGCGGCCATGGGAATAGCGCGACGCATCCCGAGTAAAGTGAGAGGGGGCACGTGAGACATCGCAAATTTGCAATCGCACCGGAATCCTATGCCGAGCCCTCGGCAGTATCCAGTGGGGTGACCGATCTCATGACCTCGCTCGCCGTGATTTTTATTCTGCTGTTTGCCGCCTATGTGAGCCGTGTGCAGGAAAGTCAAGCGACTCATGATCAGAGTCCAGGATCTCCACAGGAGCAGCACCCAAAACTCGATCGTCCTCTTCTCACGCATGAAGAACACAAACCAGACGTTCTCACGGTCAGTGTACCGGACGCAGCTCTCAACTTCGACTTTGGGGAAAGCCGGTTGCTCCCTTCGAGTGAGGTCTTTTTGTCCGAAATGATGCCACAGTATGCAGCGATGGTCTGTGCACAAGGCGGCAAAGAGGTGGAAGCGTTTTTGATAGAAGGGTATACGGATGATCTTGGAGACGACCTTCGAAATTTACGATTGAGCCAGGAGCGCGCGTTTGCCGTGTTGGCCAAGAGTATGGAGGTGGTTCGTGAAAAGCTTCCCTGGGCATACGAATGCTTTCTACAGAAGGCTACGGCGAATGGACGCGGGAGACAGAACCTTCTGCGGGATGGGGCCGGATACCTAGATCGAGAGCGAAGCCGGCGCGTCACTTTTAAGATCCATCTTCACCCTCAGTAAGAGCTGCGAGCAATTTCGCATGGGGCCAGACTTCAGAAAGGTCGAGAGCTCCTACGTATCTGTAGGGTTTGTCGCCGGATTGCCGAGCCTTCAGCTCCTCCTCATTGTGGAGCTGGTGACTGCTCCCTGCCGTTGAGAGTGATCCCGTCTCGGTACCGTCATTGCTGCAATGAGCCGTGGGCTCGTGGTGAGGCGTCGTCCTCCATGCAATGGGCTAACTCAAGAAACTGCTCAAGGGTCAGGGTTTCAGCACGAAGCGAGGGAGAGAGACGGAGTTTCGTCAATGCGGCTTCTACATGTCTCGAATCATAGCCTTCGTTCTTGAGCGAGTTGACGAGTGTCTTGCGTCGGTGAGCAAAGGCACCTCGGACGAGCGCGGTGAACCGGTGCTCTTCCTCAGGTCGCCTGGCTCTCGGTTCGCGCGTCCGCAGCAGCACCACGGCCGAGTCCACTTCCGGTCGAGGGCGGAAGCATTGTGGGGAGACTTTGAAGGCCTTTGAAATATGCGCGGAGTATTGAGCCATCACAGATAAGACACCGTACTCCGAGGTTCCGGCCTTTGCGATCAACCGATCTGCGACTTCATTTTGCAGCATCAACACCATGCGGGAAAAGCGATGGCCGTGCGAAAGAAGCCGGAAGAGAAGGGGGGTGGAAATATAATAGGGGAGGTTGGCGACGACGATGGTTCCGATCGGCAAGTACTCGATTGGACAGGTCAGGGCATCGCCGAGCACGAGGGTCACATGAGGAAGGTGGGCGGCTCGTTCGGAAAGGTATGTGTGAAGACGAGAGTCCACTTCAATCGCCGTCACGTGACCCGCAGCTCGAGACAAGGCTTTCGTGAGGATGCCTCGGCCTGGGCCGATCTCCAGGACGGTGTCAGCGGGGGAGAGCTCCGCGAGTGCGACGATCTTGCGAACGATGTTCGGGTCGACAAGGAAATTCTGTCCCAGTCGTCTGATTGCCGCAGGAGGAGGCGTTGAGTCCACCCTCAACTCCCGGGTGAAGATGAACGAGAGAGTGTGTCGGCGAGGCGGACAAGCGGCGTACGGTAACTCTCGATGAGATCAGTAAACTCTTCGAGTAAATCGTTGGTGAAGGAAGGCCCCGGTTGAATATGGGCGAACGCGAGTCCCTCTTTCTGGCCGACCGTGGTGGTGAGGAGCGCGGCAGTGCGCAATTTCCATTTTTGGACTCGCTCCGTTCCAGCAACGGTATTCAGATCCTGACAGGTCTGTTGTGCAAGCGCGTCCAGTTCGGCAATCTGTTGCCGAATGGTGGCCAGTTGCGTGGAGCCATCAGGCGGCATGATTAGAGCGTCCCTTCTTGACGGGCCTCTGAGCAATTCGTGCAGCCAAGGTGACCGCTTCGATCAGACTCCCCGGGTCGGCAATTCCTTTGCCGACAATGTCAAAGGCGGTTCCATGATCGACGGATGTGCGAATGATGGGCAAACCGACGGTGAGATTCACGCAGGTGCCGAACGCCACCAGCTTCAGCGGAATTAAGCCTTGATCATGGTATAACGCCACAATTCCGTCATACTGTCCCTTTGCTGCCTTTCCAAATAGCGTATCGGCGGGCAACGGGTCACTGGCCAGAATGCCCTGTGTTTGGGCGGTGCGAGTTGCCGGAAGAATGATCCGAGCTTCCTCATCTCCGAACAGACCATGCTCCCCGGCATGCGGATTGAGCGCGGCCACCCCAATCTTCGGTCGTTTGATCCCAAAGAGAGTGGTGAGTGCCAGGTGAGCCAAACGGATCGCCTTTTCAATCTTCGCTTGAGTGAGCAGTGAGGGAAGGGTTTTGATTGAGACATGTGTCGTGACAAACATGATTCGCAATGGACCGCCCACGATCATCATGCCGGATTCTTTGGCCTGGGTCAGGTCCGCCAACAATTCGGTGTGTCCCGGGTATCGGCAGCCCGCCATGTTGATCGCTTCCTTATTAATCGGGGCCGTCACGATCCCATCGAGACAGCCCAATTGGGCGAGTTCCACGGCCTTCTCAATGAAGCAGACCGACGCAGCGCCGGTTTCTGCCGCCGCGAGGCCCGGGGTATATCGGCCCAGTGGGGTGCTCAGCGGGTCGAATACGGCTACAGTACCTGGGCGGGGGGCCGGTGTGTCATGGCCGACAACGGGAAGCACCGTCAGCTTGAGCCGTAGGGCCTTGATGGTACGAGCCATGACGGGAAGCGATCCGATCACCAACGGCCGGCAAATCTTGTGCAGCCGGCGATCCGACAGCGCTTTTGCGATCACTTCCGGGCCGATCCCCGCCGGGTCTCCCATCGTGATTCCGAGCAATGGGAGCGATGACGAAGCTGAGGCCCTTCGCATTGGACGGATCTTAGTTGGCATAGAGGTAAACGGTATAGCCGATATAGAACAGAGAGCCCGCCCCCAGCAACCACGGTCGCCAATGACCGCCAAGGAGAATTTGGAGGAGACAGAGTCCGACGGCCTGGACCGCCAAAATCATGGTCGTCAATGCGGAGGGGGCGATCACCCACTCCGTGCCGATCAACCCAAGTGAGACGGGGAGCGTACCTTGAAACACCATGGCGCCTGTCACATTGGCCACGGCGAGCTTGTCTTTCTTCCGATACAGCCACAGAAAGCTATTGGACATTTCCGGGAGTTCGGTGGCCAACGGCGCGATGAGGAGCGTCAAAATCAGCGGTGACATGGAGAACAATCCTGCCATCGATTCCGCCGCCATCACGAACAAATGTGCGCCCAAAATCAAGCCGACCAACCCCAACAGCGCTTGAAATGCGATCATCGGGTGCGAGGGTGTTGCCGCGGTTTTATCGAAGATGAGCGGTTCCAGCTCGCCACCCTCGCTCTCTTCGGACGGTGCGAACTTCAGTTTCATGTAGTAAATGTAGAGACAGATCAATCCGCCCGCGGCAATCAGGTGGATGAGTCGGGATCGTTCAAAGGCGCACCCAAGCGCCACCAGGTAGCCGATCATAAAAAACGTCAGGTCCGTGAGCACGTCGCGGTAGTTCAGATGAAACTGGGCGGTGCGTTTGCCGGCTCGCGCGTACAACACCACCAACAGAGCCAAGATCGGCAGCACCAACGTACTGAGCATAAACGGCGCCCCGAGGATGGCGCCCAATCCGACTTCGCTCTCCTCGGCGCTTTCACCGAAGAAAATGGCAATGATCGGAATCGAGGTTTCAGGAAGCGTGGTGCCGATAGCCGCGAAGATACTTCCGACCGCGCCTTCAGAAATCCCGAGCCGTTTGCCCAGCCATTCGATTGCGTTGGTGAACAGGGCACACCCACCCAGTGTCACGACCACCGAGACGAGGAACAGGAGAACATAGTACAGGGTGCTCATGCGCGGCCTCGCAGTTTCTTATGGGCTGTCTGTCGATAGGTTCGCAAGGCTTCCTCCATGACACTCTTGAGCGGACGACCAGATCGTCTCGCAATAGATTGACAGTCGATATATTCCGGTGCCGCCTTGTCCCATCCGGCACCCAGATCGGCTACTTTCATGCGAACGGTCCCTCCCTGGATCGTGATAGGGACGATACGGCGTGGGAGGACCTGCCGAGTGACTTCCTGCAGTCGCACACCGAGTGTGGGGGTTTCCTGGAAGAGGATTTCGAGCACCGCGTTCGTCTGTTCTTTCGGGGTTAAGCAGGTGAGTACCACACCCGGTCGACTTTTTTTCATAATCACGGGAACGAGAGCAACATCGACGGCGCCGAGGTCAAAGAGTTGCTCCATGACGTGTTCATAGATCTGAGGATTGAGGTCGTCGAGATTCGTCTCAATTTGCATGATGCGTTCGGTTTGATAGGTCTCAGGTGTCGAGTCATCCTGTAGAAAGACGCGCAACACATTCGGCCAGTCCTCTGGATTGCGGTCTCCGGCGCCATGTCCGACCGCGAGACTACGCATGACCGGCAGGGGGCCGAATTCCGATGCCAATGTCCGCACCAGTGCCACGCCGGTTGGTGTGGCAAGCTCGTGCCGTGGACCATCGGAATAGACGGGAATACCTTTGGCCAATGCTGCCACGGCCGGTCCCGGTACCGGTAAGCGACCATGGGAAGTTTGAATCGAGCCGGCTCCCACATTGATCGGGGAGGAGGTCGCACGGGTCACATTCAGGAGATGGCAACCTAGGATGCCCCCCACCACATCGATGAATGAATCGACCACACCCACTTCATGAAAATGCACATCGTTCGCAGGGACCTGATGGGCCAACCCTTCTGCGTCAGCCAATCGATCGAAGACGGAAAGGCTGCGTGTCTTGACCAAATCCGGGAGCGAGCTGGCAATAATAATACGTCGAATACGGGAAAGCGTCAGCGGTCGCTCGAACCCTCGTTGGATTTGGACGTCTACTTTTACCGCATGGAGTGCGCCACGGTGTACCGCTCGCTTCCGTAATGTATAGCCGGACAGCTTCAGGCGATTGAGGCCGTTGACGAGGTCTGCCCAGGGCAGGCCTGCACTGACCAATGCACCCAAAATCATGTCCCCACTCACGCCAGAAAAACAGTCGAAGTGCAGATGTCGGCCCACGGCTCTCCTTGCTCGGAAGGGAAAAAGACCGCACATCTTACCGAAGGTGTGGCTGAACGGCAATCATTGGTTCATTGTTGATGCTTCGTTGACAGCTCAGGGAGGCTATGTTATCCCCCATTAAAAGATGAGCCGCGTGCAGTGACCGTCAGTCACTGCGGATGCATCACCCATTTCATATGAAGGTAGGTGTTCTGTTGTTGATGAGATCGCGCCAGCAACGTGGTAAAAGACTGACACTCGGGCTTCTCTGTCTGTACGGCTTCCTGGTCGGTGTTCTGCCGAGCGAGAGTCTCGCCAAAGAAAAGCCGTCTCGTGCGCCCAGGCCTGAACCAGAGCTTAAGATCGTCAATCTGGATATTACCCCAACGCCGTATACGCAGGGCGATGGTCCGCTTCAGTTCTCGGTGACGGTTCAGCTTCCGAGAAATATCGATCGAGCCATGATCTTGGAAGTCACGTCCCTCATCAGTTCACCGTCGAAGACTTCACTTCGGTTTCTCACGCATCGGCAACCTGTTGAGATCGTGTCGACGAAGAATGGGGAGCAGGAGCGCCCTAAGGTGTTGGTTGAACTGGTATGGGATGGACAGGATCACCGGAAGCAAGTGGCCGGGGCAGGCACCTACGCGTATGAAGTACGGACAAAATTGCTAGTCAACGGTGACAAAGGGCTTCGGACGATGATGGTCGCCTGGCCGAAACGGGGGATGATCGAAGTCAACTGATCTCTCCGAAGCGCTCACATCAAGGCTCATGCTTCAGGCCCAGCAGGTTGATTCGATGTGCGAGGCAGGCGGCGCCGAACCCATTGTCGATATTCATGACCCCCACACCGGACGCACAGGAATTCAGCATCGTCAATAAGGCAGCTACTCCGCCGAAACTGGCGCCATACCCTCGGCTCGTCGGGACCGCAATAACCGGACAATGAACGAGTCCCCCCACGACACTTGGCAAGACACCATCCATCCCGGCTGCCACGACGATAACCCGCGCATCAAATAAGCGATCCTTCTTCCCCAGCAGGCGATGAATCCCTGCGACTCCAACGTCGTACAGTCGTTCAACTCGACTCCCCATCACTTCTGCCGTGATACGAGCTTCTTCAGCTACGGGAACATCGGCCGTGCCGGCGGTCACCACAAGAATGTGGCCTTGGGCTTTCCGCCGTGTCGGACGGATCGCGACGAGACGCGCGTCAGGATAGTATCGCGCCCGCCGATCAAGGCGGCGAATCGCCCGGGCGACCGTCGGTTCTGCACGGGTGGCAAGGAAGGGGCCTCCTTTTTTGATCAAGGCTCGAGCAATTGCCACGACCTGCTCCGTGGTCTTCCCCTCGCAGAGGATGACTTCAGGGAACCCTTGCCGCAACGACCGATGGTGGTCGAGCGACGCAAATCCAAGATCTTCATACGGAAGAGAGCGCAGACGCTGAAGCCCTTGTTCGACGGTCAGCTGGCCTCGGTGGACTTGTTGGAGTAATTGTTCAAGCCCTTCTGGATTCATGGTTATCCCTTTTCCAGTTTTGCATCTCGCTCCATGAGGTCACTCACCGCCTTTCGGCAGGATTTGTTTTCATAGAGAACGGCGTTGATCTCCTGAATGATGGGCATCTCGACGTGGTGACGGAGGGCCAAGGTGAGCGCGGCACGAGCCGTTCGTATGCCCTCGGCGACGGCCTGCATCCCGTTGACGATGGTCTCAAGCCGCTCGCCTTTGCCGAGTCGGACGCCCACCGAATGATTCCGACTGAGAGCTCCGGTACAGGTCAACACCAAGTCACCGACACCGGAGAGTCCATAAAACGTGCGGGGGTCGGCTCCCATCGCGACACCGAGCCGGATCGTTTCCGCCAACCCACGGGTAATGAGGGCGGCACGGGCGTTGAGGCCAAGTTCCAGGCCATCGATCACGCCGGCGGCCAATGCCATCACATTCTTCAGCGCCCCTCCGAGTTGGACGCCCAGCAGATCACTGTCGGCATACACGCGAAAGGCGGGCGTCATCAGTGCACTTTGAAACCGCTGGACGAGCGGCGCGTTCTGGCCGGCCAGGCAAACGGCTGTGGGCTGACCCGCACTCAGCTCAGCGGCGAAGCTCGGACCAGAAAGCACCATCAGCTTATCGTGCATGGCGGCCGGTAACTCATCCTCCATGACTTGGGTCATCAATTTGGCCGTTTCTTCCTCAATGCCTTTGGTCGCGCAGATCAATGGAATGGGATCGGCTAAGAAAGGCCTCAGGTTCCGAAGCACGGACCGCGTGGCATGGGAAGGTACAGCGAAGACGAGTCCTTCACATGAGCTCGCGGCATCTTCCAACGATGAGGTGGCGATCAAGCCGTGGGGGAGCAGGACACCTTTAAGGAAAATCGGGTTTTCGTGAGAGGTATTGATGGCGCGAACGACGTCTCGTTCATAGGCCCAGAGACGAACATTCAACCCCTTCTCGGCCAGATGTTTGGCTAGGGCTGTACCCCAGGCCCCTGCACCGATCACACACATCGTGCTGATAGAAACAGTCATAAGCGATCAGCCTGCTGTCCACATGATCACCAACACACTCGAGGGAGCAGATTATAGGAACGGCTTCAAGAACCTGTCAACGAATGGAGCAGGTCCTCCCAAGCTCTCCGGCGTGTTAATGGAGTATTGGAATCAATATCTTGTGACATGGCACGGAATCTGCTGGAAAGCCCGTTGTGGATTTGAAAAACATGCTGCTGCGAATGAATCAGGTTATGGAATGGGCAATCACGGCGAGCCCAACGGGTGGCAAAAAATGTTGATGAAACAGCTGCTTGAGAGAGGAAGTGGTTCAGGAATCAGGCTGCGAACCGCGTGGCTTGCAGTTCTTCTATTCTCGCTGAACGTCTCCGGCGCCTATGCAGAAATGTACATCGGTGGACAAGTTGGAACCACGTTCTTCGGCGACAACAACAAGCTCACGAGAGTTGATCTTACCGATCTTGGTGGCCCTCCTGGATCGATCCTCACTCCTCGAGGGTCGATGTCAGGTCGAGATTTGGCCAGCTCTCCTGTGTGGGGCGGGAAGATCGGCTACTACTTTCCACGCGTGAGCTGGTTCGGGGTGGAACTGGAGGCCTACTACACCACCCCGCATATTGAGCAGGGACCGACCAGAGTCAGTATTCTCCCCGGAACCACCGTCGTTGGGGGGACTGTTGCAAGTGGGAGCGTCACGAACATATTTCCGGGCGACCACTTTCGGGTGATCACTATTGCGCCGTTGAATCTTATGTTTCGCTACAACAAGGCACGATTTCAACCCTATGTCGGGATTGGTCCCGGGATATTCTTATCCCGGATCAATACGACAGAGGTCACGTTTGCAGGGACACAGAGTTCAACGACCGTAGGTCTGAACGCGAAGCTCGGCGCCGAATACTTCTTTACGAAACACATCTCGGGATATGGAGAAGTACGGTACAACTACACGAGGTTCAGTTTTGATGCAAACGACGCCGGAGCGTTTGGCTTTAAGGCGACCTATAATCCGACAATCTTCTCGTTTGGGGTGAGCTACCACTTCTAGCTGCTCAGCGGGCTAGTATCTCGGGGGCATTCCCATGTATGTAGGTGGCATATCAGGAATGTCCTCCCATGCAAACCTGTCCCACCTGTCGTCGATCGCAACCAGAAATTAATCGGTTCTGTATCCAGTGCGGGTACCGGTTTGATGGGACTGCGGAACGTACGTCTCGGTTCGAATCTCGTACGCCCCCTCCTGAGCAACTCAACCTCTCCATTCTCTACGGCATGGTAGTGGCTTTAGTTTTGGCGCTGCTGTTCCCGCCATGGGAAACGCCACCCGGTCAAACACCGGAATTTCTCGGCATGCATTTCATCCTCTCTCCTCCCACACCCGAAGCCGTTGTGAGCCGTATGCTCCTGACGATCGAGCTGGTCACGATTGCGATTGCCGGGATGTATGGCGCGTTTCTGTTCCGGAAGAAATAACAATATTAAGCACGCGTTCTGCAATCAGCCAACAGCGTTCGGTATCCAATCGACTCGGTCTGAGCGGACAACTGAACCCTGTTTAGCTGGATCAGTCCAGCGCCAGCGTGAGGCACTTGGCAGCGCCCCCGGACTTTATGAATTCATCAAGCAGCACCGGGTGGGTGACATGCCCTCGGTTGTGCAACCAGACCTGGGTGGTCGGACATCCCGCAGGGAGGACGACGTGTTTCCCGACACAGACGGCATTGCAGGCAAAGGTGATCGCTTCCTCATCCGGAACCGCGAAACGGAGTTCGTCCGGAATACGTTCGGCGATCACTTGCCGGCCATACCTATCGAATGCGGCTGGGTAGTAGAGGATCTCGCCGCCGCTCAACGGACAGAAGCAGGTATCGAGATGGTAGAAACGACTGTCGACAAGCTCGAGAGGAATGATTTCTCGATGGAACCGCTCGCTGAGGATCGGGTAGACCCCGATATCCGATCGCTGCCGGTAGCCGCCGAACCAGGTGTCGGAAAATCCTAAGAGATCGCCGGCGCCTTCAAAGTGGAGACCTGCCTCAATCCTCACCACTTCGTAGCCCTGTTCGCGAAACCACTGTTCAACATGAGTCTCCTCTCGCTGGCGTTCAGGATACCGAAAGCGACTCACGACCGCCGTTCGTCCGACCACCAACCCGGCATTCGCCGTAAACACGAGATCCGGTAATCCGGGAACGGGAGACAGTCGTTCGAGCACGACACCCAAATCCTTTTCAAAAATCCCCATCAAGGTCTGCCACTGTGCGACGGCTCGTGCATGGTCGACTCGGTTGCTGAGTCGCATCCAAGGATTAATCTCATACTCGATACCAAAAAAATCAGGTGGGCAGACCAAGAGTCGGCTCATGGCCGTCTCCCTAACGAGCCGGCGAGTTCCGACAGAAACGAGGCAGCATCCATAACCAGGCCGACCGCCTGAAAGCTTCCTCGGTCGGCGAGCTTCGTCGGGACTGATGGGTTCAGGTCAACGCACAGGGTAGGAACAGTCGCCGGGAGAAGATTGCCGGTTGCGATTGAGTGCAGCGTCGAGGCAACCAGCAGAGCCAGGCTGATGCCAGGAATCAAGGCACGCATTGCGTTCTGAGCTTGAACGGAGTCCGTAATCACTCCGGGCAGGGGACCATCGTCGCGAATCGTGCCGGCCATAACCACCGGCACTGCCTGCCGGATACAAGCTGCCATAATGCCATGTTTCACCACTCCGGAACGTACTGCGGTTTCAATGCTGCCGATGGCCCGAATGCGGTTGATGGTTCTTAAATGGTGCTCATGGCCATGAGGCACGGCGCGCCCTGCCATGAGCCCGTACCCAAGCGAGGTGCCATAGAGATCTGCTTCCATGTCATGCGCGGCCAAGGCGTTGCCGCAAAACAGTACATGGACATAACCCTGTTCAATCAGCCAAGTCAGGGATTCTCGCCCTCCGGCATGGATGATGGCAGGCCCGCCGGCCAATAAGACCTTGGCATCCACCTGTCCCTGCCGATGCTGATCCCGCAAGTGGCGCATCCGTGCAGCAATGTCAGCGATGACGTGGCCGTGTGGTCGCTCTGCTGACACCTGCGATTCCATGAAGCCGAACACGTCTCGTTCCTGTGGGCGCTGGAGCGGAATCACGCGGACGCCCTCACGACCCACCACGATCTGATCTCCCCGACGAACGTCTCCCATCGGAATAGTTCGGGCCGCGGAGCCTTCCTTGTTGACCACGATCGCAAGATCCATCTCGATCCGATCAACATCAAGCCAGCGACCAACCAATCGGATCTGCGTAGGCAAATGGGTAGTGGCATAGAAGGTATCGGGGAGGATCCCATCGGCAGGCGCTGATTCAGTCCGACAGTCTGTCTCACGTTCGATTGAGGCGCCATGGGGTTGAATGGCGTGGAGGATCTCGTCTAAGAGCGATTTGGAGGCGGCTCTGATCACAATGCGAGCGCTGGATGATTGTTCCCGCGTTTTTCCGATACAGACGTCCTCAAGATCGAAGGTCCCACCCATCATCACGATAAGGTCCAGGACCTTCGCCAGCATGAGCGAGTCGATGATGTGTCCCTGTAGGACGACGGTCTCGTAATAGTGACTCATAACCTCGTGTGCTGCAGCTGGCCGTATTGTAACACTTGGTAGGGGAAGAGAAAGGAAATGAGAATTGATAGCTATCGGGTGGTCGGAGATGGTTTCATCAATTCTCGTAACACACTTGTCGCATAGGCGCCTGGAGGTAAACTGAAGGTGATGATGAGATTCTCTCCGTTCAGAACCCACTCCAGTTCCGTCAGCGGAATACGAAGCGAGCGGCGCTCGCCTCGGAATCCACAGGCCTTGGCGGCGGTGATGAGGGCGTCTTTGGTTGTTCCGGCTTCGGTGATGACAGCCTCTTCGATCGCACCAGGCTCACCGCCGGCCCAAGACACGCGCGAGCCAAAGAGAATTCCGGTTGGGCTGATCTCGAAGCGATCCGCACGGGGTTGTTCCTTCTCGGCATCGTCGACCTGAAAGCATGCGCCGTTGTCGGACTTCATGGCCCAATCGCCGATGAAGACTCTGTCGATCTGTTCGATCCGGCGGGCGAGGATCCGATTGAACAGAAAGGACTGATAAGTATTGAGATACCAGATGCGTTGGTTGCGATTCATTTTTTCACGTCGTCGGGCGTCGTGGAGCAATGCGACCCCGATTTGGTAATTGTTGCCATCTTTCCCTTGACGTTGAGGGCCGAAATAGTTGGGGACCCCACGTCTGGTCAGCCGCTCGAGAATCACGGGGACGGTTTCCTTGGCGTGGCCGGCAACCTCGCGAATGGTCAGACGGAAACGATTGCCGGCATGATGCCCGGTGCGGAGCCGGTTGCGATGGCGTCCGAGGATGGCCACAGTCAGGATGGTGTCATCAATGGAGAGGCGAGCGATCTGTTCCGGGGAAATGCCTTGCAAGGAGATCATCTGTGTCGTGACGGCTCGCGAATCTTTTAATCCGGCGACACCGATGGCTTGAGCCTTGACTCCCAATGTTGAAGAAAGGCGCCGGACAAGGTCGGGCGTGGACAGTCCTCGTTTCGTGATCGTGATGTAGAGATGTTCGCCTTCTCCGCAGGGCAGATAGAGCGGTCGCTCCTCGACCTGAAAGTCTTCCGGCACGGAACGGATTCGTCCACCGATTCCAGGAAGGTCGCTCGTCAGAAAGGGCTCGTTCAGTAGTTCCATCGGTCCTTCGTACGATTTAGCGTCAACTGCCCCATGCTATACTTTCCCTATCCGATGGGGAAAGGAGTAAGGGACACAGAATGAATACGCGACGCACGTCGTCATGGCCCAATCTCGTGCGAGCGTCCATCGGCCATGCCCTAGGTCATCCTCTCTACCAGCTGTTTAGCCTTGCTCCGGACTGGGAATTCGGCCTCTCTGACTATGAAGTAACCCGACATACCCAGATGCATGGGTTGCTCGCCGGTCGCCGTGCCGTCCATCTCACCGATCTGCATATCGACCGATATTGTTCGCGTCATGATCGTCTCATCCAAATCGTTGGTGATCTCCAGCCGGACTGGATTGTGATCACGGGCGACCTGCTCAATGTACCAGAAGGGCTGCCGCATCTGTTCCGGTTTCTTGGCCGTCTTCGGGACATTGCGCCGATGTATATGACGCTGGGCAATCACGATCATTACAGCGGCGTGCCGGTGGCAGAGTATGCCGAACTGGCCGATCGGCACAAGATCGCATTGTTGGTGAACCAACGTGCTGTTGTCTCAGTGAAAGGGGGAGAGCTGGTGATCGTCGGCGTCGATGACCCCTCGCTCCATCGGGCTGATCTGCGAAGTCTTCTACCTCGCGCGGACCATCGCGTTACGCTGCTTCTGGCCCATGCGCCCAATATCCTCGATCAGGTGGAGCCGCACCACGCCATCGATTTAATCTTGTGCGGGCACAGTCACGGCGGGCAATGGAGAGTGCCGGGGGTTCCGACCTTCTGGCTTCCGCCTGGATGCAATGGCCGGACGGCGGGTTGGCATAGGTCAGGTGTGCACAGGTTGTATGTCAACCGTGGGGTAGGATGGTCCTTCCTTCCCTTTCGGTGGAACTGTATGCCTGAGATTGCGGTGATCGACTGGGTGTAAGAATAGACAGATATCCAACCGACATTGCCGACCCAGTTTTGTGAACGCCTGTTGTAGCGATGTTAGGTGCGTATCTGTTCAAGTGCCTCCCTGGCTCGGCTCCTGACCGTTTGATCCCAATCGTGCTCCATTGCCGTCTTCAACCGTTCGCGTGCTTCGGTTGCCCGCAGTCGTCCCAACCCTAAAGCCGCGCAGGACCGCACGTAGGCATGGTCATCGTCCAGTGCTTTGACCAGCAGGGGCACGACCGACAGATCTTGCAACGCGCCGAGGTGACTCGCTGCCATGCCTCGGATGCGATGCTGCTTGTCGCCCAAAGCTCGTTGGAGTGTTGTCGCCAACAGCTCTTTCAGCGCCGGGATCACGGATTCAAGCCCATCGATTTGGTACTCGTTGTTTTCCAGTAGAGCAAAAACCAGATCCAGCCTTTTCTCTTGGGCCGTTTCTCGGTGAAACAACGTCAACAGCCTGGTTCGTTCTTGCGATCGCATCCGGCGGCGGAGAAGTATTCTGATTGGAATGGACAAGAGAAGCACACACATCAGACCGATGATGGTCATCGGCACTGCTTGATCGGCGATATAGTTCTGAGCCTCAACCGAAAGCCGTTTCCATATCCACACTCCTGTGATAGCAAGACCTAGGAGAACAACCAGCCAGACGGGGTTCACCTGGCCCTCTTCATGACGCGTCGGCATTGTCATGGGTAAAGGATCATACGGCTGAGATCAGCTGATCGTCAACGAATCGACGCTGTGCCCTGACTCCAAGTCTTTCTCTGCCAAGAAGTGCCAACTCAGAGGTGCAGCTTCAGCGGCATAATTGACAGGCTCTTGCGGCCATGGTCATACTCGGCCATTGATCGTCGTCGGCGAGATTCATAAAGATTATGGGCAATCATCCGCAGGGCAGCACGATACGACGAGTCATGGTCGGGACCGATCGTTCGCAGACGGCAGATCAAGCTGTGCGGGGGGCTGCGGAATGTGCCACGCGTTCTCGTGCCCAGCTATTTGTGGGACAGGTCGTCCTCCCGCACCATCCGGCCACCTCCGAGTCAGCCCAAGTCGAGTCTACGCGGGCTGCTGCCGAGAATCCTGAACTGAGCGCTTGGGTACGGCTGCGTGCTGGGGCGCATGCGTTTGCTGTCGCGGATGAGGATTCGGCATTGGCCATCGCCCACGTGACACTGACCCTATGAATGATCGCGTCTCAGCATGGCTCGAAAGTCTCGGCCTCGACCACTATCGAGAGGCGTTTGAACAGAATGCCATCACATGGGACGTATTGCCTGAACTGACGGATGAGGACTTGACGTCGTTGGGTGTGCTGCTGGGGCATCGGAAAAAGCTCCTGCGTGCCATTGCACAGTTGTCGCAAAGCAGTGGCCCTGATCGAGCGAATTCCGCGACCATTCCCGCGTCTACGGTACTAACCCCACACGCCTTCGGTCGAGATCAAGCAGAGCGACGGCAGTTGACCGTCATGTTTTGTGATCTTGTCGGGTCGACCAGGCTGGCTCGCCGGTTAGACCCCGAAGATGTTCAGGAGATTATCCGGCGGTTCTTGGAAGCCTGTAACCAAGCGGTCGGGCGGTTCAACGGGTATGTTGCAAAATATATGGGCGACGGGCTGTTGGCGTATTTCGGATATCCGCATGCGCACGAGCACGATGCGGAACGAGCGGTTCATGCTGGTCTGGCCATTTTAGATTTGGTGACGACTTCTTTCCGAGAGGAGCTGTCCTCTCAGGAATCTGAACTTGCGGTACGAATTGGAATAGCGACGGGGAAAGTTATCGTCGGAGAAATCATCGGAGAAGAAACGGCCAAAGAGCGGTCTGTTTTCGGTGAAACTCCGAATCTGGCCTCGCGCCTTCAGGGAGTTGCCGCACCCAATCAGTTGGTCGTGGACTCAGCGACGAAGCGGCTTGTCGGCAATGAGTTTCAAGTCGTGGACAATGGAAGTGTGTCCCTCAAGGGGTTCGACGCGCCGATTCAGGTCTGGCGGGTTCTTGGTACGAAGCTGTCGACCAGCCGATTCGAATCTTATCGATCCGGCCGATTGGCCAATTTTATCGGTAGGAAACACGAATCGTCGCTGCTTTTGGATCGCTGGCGCCAAGCGGCCGATGGGGATGGCCAGGTCGTACTCTTGTGTGGAGAGGCCGGCATCGGCAAGTCGCGACTGTGCCGTAGTGTGTGCGACCGGCTTGTGGATGAGCCTCACCAGAAGATTGAATTGCAATGTTCGCCGTATCACATGAATACAGCATTATATCCCGTGATCAATTGCCTCCGGCAGGCAGCGGCGCTGACGAGCGCGGACGATCCTCTTACACAACGAAAGAAACTCAATGCCTTTGCCGGCAGTGCCGGCATCGGAGACCAGACCACGGTGTCCTTGCTGGAGGAGCTCCTTTCGATTCCTGGGGATGCTCAGCATGCGTTCCTCACGATGTCGTCGGACAAACGAAAGAACATGACCCTTGAAGCACTCGTGAGGCAACTCCAGAGGTTGGCCGATCATCGTCCGGTACTCTTTATTGTGGAAGATGCTCATTGGCTGGATCCCACCACGATGGACCTTCTGACACGAATCATTGACCACATTCAGCGGATGCGCGTGTTGTTGTTGATCACATTTCGACCCGACTTCAAGTCGGTATGGATCGAGTACGACCATGTCACCTGCCTGACTCTGAATAGGCTTCCACGCCGGCAAAGCGCCGAGCTTCTTGCATCGATGACCGGCGGAAGAGCGCTTCCACCGGAGGTCCAGCAGGCGGTCCTCGCGAAAACCGATGGGGTGCCCCTTTATCTTGAAGAGCTGACAGAAAATCTTCTGGAATCCGGCGTGCTGACGGAGGGGAGCAGTACCTTCAGCCTGAAGGAACCATTGAAGGAGTTGTCTATTCCGGATAGCTTGCAAGCTTTGCTCATGGAGAGGATCGACCGATTGGGAGCAGCCAAAGAGATCATCCAACTTGGGTCCGCAATCGGACGGGAGTTTAGCTATGAACTGCTGCGAGAGATCGTAGATATTACGGATGGTGAGTTGAAAAATATGCTTCACTCACTCGGTGCATCAGGGCTCATATTTCAAGAGGGTGAGATTCCGGCTGCTAAATTCATATTTAAGCATGCCCTCATTCAAGAGGCTGCCTATAGCACATTGCCGAAAAAGTCACGACTGGCGCTTCATACTCGCATCGCGAAAACACTGGAGAGTCGGTTCGCAGAACGCGTCAAAATGGAACCCGAGTTGCTGGGGTATCACTATGAACAGGCAGGATTGGCAGGGCCTGCCGTGGATTATTGGCGCCTTGCCGCGCAAAGAGATGCCGCGCGGTCGGCAAATGCTGAGGCGCTTGGTCATTTCAATCGTGCCCTACAGGGGCTCAACGGTCTGCCGGAAAGCTCGGAACGTGATCAGTCGGAGTTGGCCATTCTGATAGCACGTGGAGCGTCCTTGTTGCTGGTCAAAGGGTATGCCTCCGACGACATCGAACATAATTTTCTCAGAGCAAGGAGCCTCTCGCAGCTGAGTCCAGACTCCGAGCAGTACTTTCTTTCAATGTGGGGATTGTGGGTCTTCCATCTGGTCAGGGGGCCGCTCGAGAAAGCGAGGGTGTTGGCTGACGATCTCTTATCCTGGGCAACGCGCCGACAGGATCCAGATCTGTTGATTCGAGCTCATGAGAGCGTGGGCTCGACCTATTCTTTTCTTGGTCGATTTGACGAAGCCAAGACCCATTTGCTCGCCGCAAAGGCTCTGTATGATCCGGACAAACATCGTTCGCAGGTCTTACCCTATACCCAAGACCCCGGCATTACCGCGAGAATCATGCTGGCCAGGACGCTATGGATGTTGGGTGAGGTCGATCACGTCGAAACGCTGCTGGCAGAGGCCATGGCCATGGCAAGGGAATTGGAACACCCGTTCACGTTGGCATTTGCGTTGGCTACAGTCTCCTGGGTCTACTCCACCGTTCGTGACGCGGATAGAACGCTGAGTTTGACCGAAGAAGCCATCGTGCTCTCCACAAAATACTCGTTTGAAGTCCCGTTGGCCTGGGCGACGTCCCTTCACGGCTGGGCAATGACCGAAAAGGGAAAGAGAGAAGGCCTCGGGGAAATCGTAAAGGGACTCTCAGCCGCGCAAGCAGCCAAAGCCAGTCTCAATAACACGTATACGTTGACGCTGCTCGCGGAAGTCTATCTTCGGCAGAAACGTATTGATGAAGGTCTGCGCACGCTTGCGGATGCGCAGCAGCTGGTTCACGCTCAGGGAGAAGCGTGCTGGCAAGCGGAGCTTCTTCGGCTGAAAGGGGAGCTGCTGCTGGAACGATCCGAGCCGTCCGTCTCCGCTGCGGAACAGTGTTGTACTGAAGCTCTACGGATTGCGCAGGGTCAACATGCGAGGATGCTCGAACTGAGAGCCGCAACGAGCCTGGCAAAGCTGTTGCTGAAATCGAACAGATCGGCTACAGCTAGAGAGCTCTTGAATGCAACCCTTTCCCGGTTTGGTGCACAAGGTGCCAATTCTAGTAGGAGCGAAGCACAAATAATCCTTGAGCAGCTGAACGTCGCTCCCTAATCATATCGACTCGACTCATGCGCCTAACCATCCTCGGTTCTGGAACCAATGTGCATCCCACGCGTGCCGCGGCCGGTTATCTGGTGCGCACGGATCAACACATCCTGCTCGATTTCGGCCCTCGTACATTGATGAACTTGATCAAAACCGGGGTGAACCGGCACAAGGTCACGCATGTGTTGTTCTCCCATTTCCATGCGGATCATTTTTCAGACTTCATCACCTTCTTTTTCGACGCGGTGATCTATGCCAAGTACGGCGGAGGCCATCGTCCGGGGATGACCTTAATTGGTCCGAAGGGCATGATTCGACTGCTACAATCAATCATGAAGAGCTTCCCCAGCTTTTCTTCCGCTCCCTTCAAGGTGGTGTTCAAGGAGGTCTCCAGTAAGCCATTCAGAATTGGTGACGCCCGTGTTGTTCCCAAACCCATGGTTCATGTTCCGGATCTTTCAAGCGTCGGCTACCGGATCGAGTATAAAGGTAAAGCGGTCGTGTATTCGGGCGATACACTGTATTGCGATGCGATCGTTTCCTTGTGTCGGGATGCCGATGCGGCCGTGCTCGATTGTTCGTTTCCTGCCAACCGTCCAGGTCCGGCCCATCTGCATGCTGGACAATGTGGGCAGATCGCGAAGGAGGCCGGCGTGGGCCAGCTCGTGCTCTCACATTTTTACCCGATTGCGGATCGCTATGATGTCAAAGCTCAGGCCGGTGAGGAGTACCAGGGCAAGATTTGGAAGGGGAAGGATTTGCTCACGATTCGAGTCTAGATTTATAGACCTTCTTCACGGGGTGCCCCGCCGAGAATTTCAATGAACTTGGTCAAGCGGGTCTCCTTGACGGAATCACCGGCCTTGGAGTAGATCGCCAAGAGGTTCTTGACCATGCGGGATAGGATCGCACGAACCTGACTTTTTTCGAGGTATTTCTCGTCGAACCCATAGCCGGCTTCGGTCAAAAACCGGGCACAGTTTTTTTCGGTCAGTAGGGCGCCTCCGTTGAAGCAGTCGATGAAGATCTTGTACCGGTCGGACTCGTACTTCACCAAAAAATGTCCCGGCATACCGATGCCAAAGAGCGGAAAGGCAAGCCGCTGCCCGATGAGGAGATACACCGCCGACAGACTGATCGGGATCCCGACTCGTCGATCCATGACGCAGTTGAGATAGCTGTTTTCAATCTCGTAATAATTCTTCGTGTTTCCTTTAAACCCTTGCTCGGTGAACAGGTAGCGGTTGAGAGCGTTGACGGCTTCTTCTCCCGAGGCTCGATGGCCGATGCGCGCTCGAACCTCCGCAGCCATGGTGTCCAATTGGTCACGATAGCGAGCCACGTCCAAGGCCGGATAGGCGTAGCGCGCAATCAAGAACGCACCGGTTTCAAGGCTGATGGTTTCATCAGGCAGGGAGGCCAACTCCGTCAGTTCTTCCTCCAGCTTGCCGCCTCGGATTTCTTCGAGGACGGACGCAATGCGGTCAGCCATTTCAGGCTGCTCTATTTCCGCTTCTTGGAGAAGGGGGACGGCTGACGGGCCGATATCGATCAGTCTTCCGCTGATGGTGCGGACGATGCGATCGTCTTCATCGGAGAGGAGGCGGATCAGGGCACGTATCTGACTTTCAGGAATCATCGCTCCATACTCGTGGTCGGTTACAGACCTGACAGGTAATACCAATACCGTCATCATCCAACGGAATTGGGTGTCAGTCAAGGGATCATGGCTCGGTGGGGGGATTATCCCATGGCGCGCCGGAACGCCTTGGCTCCGCCGTACAGGCAGAGGGCATCGAACACGAGCATGACCAGGATCACCATGCCGACGTGCGGTAAGGCTTCGGTCCAGCCCGACAAGATCAACGGACGCACGGCATCGATCGCCCAGGTCATCGGGTTGAATTGCGCCAAAAAGCTCATCCACCCCGGCATGGCGTTGAGCGGCACGAGCGCAGAGCTGAGGAAAATCATCGGCAGCGACAGAAATCCCAGAACGGAAAAGAAATCCCCGTGGCTCTTGACGGAGAAGGCCATGGCCATGGAAATGGCGGTCAAGCCGATGCCGAACATCATGCCGATCAACAGAATGGTCGCCACGCCCAGGATTCCGGTGGCCGGATGGACGCCGAAGAGATACGACACGCCGAGAATGACGAGGACCTGCATCGACGTAATCGCCATGACGAAGATGAAGCGGCTGAGAATAACGGAGGTGCGATGGATCGGCGTGGACATCAACCGTTCAAGGAATCCGTTTTCCTTATCGAACAACAGATCGACCCCACCCGCTAGACCATTGTTTAGGACCGTCATGATGACGACACCGGCGGCGAGGAAGCTGATGTAGTTGGGCGCCTGCATGACCTGAGTGTCTGCGGCCCGCTGAAAGAGGTTCCCGAAGAAGATGAGCCAAAACAGCATCGGCTGCACCAGGGTGAACAGCATACTGAACTTTTCTCGACTGAGCCGACGGACCCATCGCATGGTCAATGCGCTGATTTCTTGCCAGTAGTGCTCCACGTGACTCCTTGCTAGCAGGATGCTGAAAAAGGCCGCCAGCGGCGTTCTCGCATCGCTCAGAGACTCAACGTACCGAAGCGTACGCCTCGCCCCTTCGCTCGCTGCGGCCTTGCCGGACAGCCTTTTTGAGCATCCTGACGTTATGTTGGTATCCGCACCGTATTGAACATTTCAGCCATCTTGTCGGCATCAACCGCGTCTTTTTGCAACCGGCTATGACGCCGACTCAGCTTCGGGGATTGATTCGGTGATGGCTCGACCAGTATGAGCGATAAACACATCGTCCAAGCGAGGTCGGTTGTATTGAATGAATTCGATGCTGCAGCCCAATCGATTGGCCGTTTCGAGAATCGTGGGCAGCGCCTTCTCCGGCGACTCCACCCGGATGTCCAAACCCTTGGCCGTCGTCCGGACGGACTTGATCGCCGGACGGCCCTTCAACTCGGTTTCAAGCGATGGGATCCGATCCAGTTCTTTGAGAGTCAAGGAGACGATGTCGCCGCCAAGCGCGATCTTCAGCTCAGCCGGAGCTCCCAGGGTCTTGATCTTGCCCCCGTCGATAATCGCGAGTCGATCACACAGTTGATCGGCCTCGTCTAAATAGTTCGTCGTCATGACGACCGTCATGCCACGGGCTTTGAGCATCCGGACATAGTCCCAGATGCGGAGACGGCTCTGGACGTCAAGGCCCAAGGTCGGCTCATCAAGGAAGAGAATTTTTGGATCCGGTAATAAGCCGCAGGCAATGTCGAGTTTGCGCTTCATCCCACCGGAATAGGTCTTCGCCGGCCGGTCCGCATGGGCCTCCAACTCGACCAACTTGAGCAGCTCACCGATGCGCTTCGTCGCCTCGTCCTTGGTCAAATGGTACAGAGCCCCAAGCAACTGCAGGTGTTCGCGTCCGGTGAGAAACCGGTCGATCGCCCGTTCTTGCGGCACGTAACCGATGAGCGTCCGGACCTTGTCGGCATCACGCACGGTGTCGTGCCCCATAATGGTAGCTGTCCCTGATGTGGGGTGCAGCAACGTGATCAGGGTGCGCAGGGTCGTGCTCTTACCTGCGCCGTTCGGTCCCAGCAAGCCGAAAATTTCTCCAGCGTAGACCTGGAACGAGAGGTCATCGACAGCCTTATGGCTGTCATAGGTTTTACAGAGACGGTTGACGTTGATAGCGATCGTACGATCCATTAGTCCCAACCTTTTATGCCTTGATGTTCGTGCAACATGAATTGAACGAGATCGTTCAAGCGATGAGCGCGCTGGTGCAGCCCCTCGGCTTCCAGCAGAGATTGTTTTTCCAACGTGGTGGAGGCTAAATAGGATTTACAGAGATGGTTGACGTTGAGAGCCATCGTACGATCCATTTAGTCCCAGCCCTTTAGCCCTTGATGCTCGTGCAACATGAATTGAACGAGGTCGTTCAAGCGACGAGCGCGCTGGTGCAGCCCTTCGGCTTCCAGCAGAAATTGTTTTTCCAACGGTGTACAGTCCAAATAGGTTGATAGAGTGTTCACCAAGACTTCATCACTCACTTCTTCGCGGAAGAAGCCCTGCCACGCTGCACTATCTTCTCGCTGTTGCAGGTATCGTCCGAGCACGTCGATCAGCGCCTTTCGCACTCCCTTGGTCAGCCCTTCTTCGGTGCGCATGGGCGTCACCCGAATCGTGGCTTCGCGATAGGCCTTGTCGAAGTGTTCCTTGGTAATCTCGCATCGTTCAAGCCCCTGCAGCAAGATGTTGGAGCGACCATCCGGCAAGGGCTGTACGCTGACGACTCTCCCGATACAGAGTGCAGAATAGATGGCCGGGTTCCCATAGTAGTCCGGCTCCCATCCTTCCTTCAGGAGCGCCATGGCAATGCATTGGCTGCCTACCGTGACATCAGCTACCATTTGGCGATATCGTGGCTCAAAGATGTGGAGCGGGAGATAGGTTTTAGGGAAGAAGACCACATTCGGTAATGGAAACACGGGAAGCCGATCGGGAATAGGAAACGGTTCAATAGCTTTGGACGGACCTCGCCCTGACGGCCCCCGTTCATGATCAGTTTGCATGGGCCACGATAGCTGACGCTTGTGAAAATTGTCAACGCTGGTCCCAGGCTCTTGATTTTGAAGGAAATGCGAAACGCCGCTCTCAGACAGCCGATTGGTTCATGGACGAGGCGCGTGGTATAACCGAAGCGGTTGAGGTGCTCTCATCAGGGGAGGAGCTTGAATGCGGATCATGAGGCGAGGATGGGTGTGATCAAGTATCGGCGGATCGAACTGGTCGGTGCCTGGCTGGCCGCGACGGTCTCGCTCGCGCTCGCGGCAAGTACTGGATCTACCCCTTTCCAGCCGGCGACCGCCGGGTACCAGTACGCTTTTCCTAGAGACCACGGCTCACACCCGACTTATCGAACCGAATGGTGGTACTACACGGGCCATCTCCACACCAAGGGAGGCCGGGCATTCGGTTTTGAATTAACTTTCTTTCGGCGAGGGATCCCGCCTGAGGATGTGACGACGCTCCCCTCCAAATGGTCGGTGAAGGATCTGTATCTGGCCCATTTTGCTGTGACCGACATCACTGGAAAACGATTTCATTTCTCGGAGAAGCTCAGTCGCGAGGGCCTTGGAAAGGCCGGTGCCGATGAGTCGAAACTCCGGGTCTGGATCGATGATTGGCGAATCGAGGCCGCAACGGATCAGATCGGTGCGCACAGCTTGATAGCCCGTGACGACACCCATGCTCTTTCGCTCAGGCTGCAACCGGCCAAATCGCTGGTCACACACGGTGCGGCCGGCGTCAGTCGGAAGGGGAAAGACGTGGGGCAGGCCTCTCACTATTATTCGTTTACCAGACTTGAGACCAGCGGAACGCTGACGATCGACGGAGAATCCTTCGACGTCACCGGTCTCAGCTGGATGGACCATGAATTCGGGTCAGGCGACCTCGGGGCCGATCAAGTCGGCTGGGACTGGTTCAGCATTCAATTGGAAGACAATAGTGAGCTGATGTTGTATCGCATGCGGTTGAAGGATGGATCGTCCGATCTGGCATCGAGCGGCACGATCGTCTTCTCTGATGGACGGAGTCGCCATTTGGACGTGAAGGACTTTGAGATCGAATCGATCGGAGCCTGGACCAGTACCGAGAGCAATGCGATCTATCCCAACCGATGGAAGCTTACACTTCCGTCGTTCGACTTGATGCTGGAAGTGGTCCCGTTACTCGCCGATCAGGAATTGCGCACCTCGCGCAGCAGTCGTGTGTCCTATTGGGAAGGAGCCGTGGCCGTGACAGGCACTAAACAAGGCAGGCCAATAAAGGGTCAAGGCTACGTCGAGCTCACCGGTTACGCCGAGCGCCTGAAGATGTAGTAGACCTATTTGTCAGCCAGCTGATCCACCACACGATCCCAGTTCAGCCAGAGCAACTCTTTTGTTCTTCTTCGATAAGGTTCAGGTTTGGACTGACTTGCAGCTCCACAAAGACGCCACAGCGTGCGGTCCAGAATTTAGCTGGGGCGGAAGGTTTCGGCGGCGGGGGAGGTGGTTCTTCTGGGGGGGCAACTTGGACGTTGATGATCGTGAGGTTTGGACCCAAGGCGGAGCCCATCAAGGGCCTGATCGTTCTTCCGTGGAAGCCACGAACGCTTGAAAAGCGAGACGCAGTGATTCGACTCTCAAGGCCGTGCATCCCAAAACTATGAGTGCCGGCAGCATGAGGAACAGTGGAAGGGCCGACGGTCACACCACCGCGAGATTCTGCAGAGGCGGTGAGCGGGATGAGGGTCAGGAGCGCAGTGATCAGGAGTTTCATATGAACACCGACTATTCGACTATGAGCCTAATCCCCGGTGAAGAAAGCCGTCAAGCGGGGTAGGTAGGCACCAGCTTCATCAGGCATTGGGAATTCTTGAGGTGCGTAGCGGACTACACAGCTGATCTGTTACCGAAGTAGTTCTTGTTACTTCGCCAGGCGGCGGATGCGCAGTGCAGCCTTTACGCCCTTCTTGGCAGGATGCCGCACGGCATGGCGCAACAGCCACTTCCGCTCCTTTGACGCATCTTCTAGCCAGCGCTCACACAACTCAAAAGCCAGACGAGGATGGTCTTTGGCAATATCGCCGAGATGATTGGCCACACTCCGTCGAACATACAGATCTGGGTCGTCCTTGAGTGCTTCCAGAATCGGCAGGACGGGGCGAGGGTCTTTGATAAAGGCTGGAATCCGCATCGCCCAGGGCAAACGCGGACGTGTTCCTTCGGAACAGAGCCGCCGCACATGGGGATCTCTGTCCTTGGTCCATTCTATCAATTGAGCGAGGGTGCGCTCCGGCCAGCGGATCAGGAACGGGCGGATAGAAAATTCAGCGCTGAAGCGTCGCGTCAGTTCGTATTGGGCAAACATCGAAATCTCGAACGGATCATGCCCTTCGGTATCTGTCGGATCTAGCCCATACGTTGCCACAAAGCTCACGTGCGGCAGGTAGAAGAACACGCCCAAGCCAAGGTCCTCTGTGCCTGTCAGCGGTGGAGTCAGCGATTGGACTAGGACGTGAATGGCATCTTCGTAGCGTTTCGGTAGATGCTCGCGGAGCGCTCTCGCCAGATGATGTCCGCGTTGAAGAATGCTGAGCGGCTTCAAACCGTTCAGCGCTGTATGTTGGAATGCTTTCCCCTCGAAGGCCGGATGCACGAGGCTGATGTTGTGCGCCAGACATTCGATGGCTTCCCGATCGAGCAAGTTCGCAAGGGAGAGGCCCTTCTGAATCGAGCGTGGTGCAGTGGGAAGGCGCGGTGTACGGCTTGTGGGGCGTTTGGTCGGCATTCTGAGAGGTATGTCTGGCTCCGGCACAGAAGTCAACCGGCCGGGAGGGAGGAGCATGAGAGTTGTTGGGATGAGCGTAGATTACGCTGAAATATATCCTCCAATATTAAGACAGCCTTGCGGCGAATGGAATCCTGTGTAGATTTCTGCCACCGGTAAAATCTCGTCGGGTGTTATCCCAATTTTCTTCAAAATCCTCCCACAATAAAATTTTGTCGATCAGGCAGGCAACTTACTCAACCGGTAAGTGATGGCCTGGCGTACTCAATCATCTGCCAGTGCCGGTTCCTTCCGCTTGAGAAGTTTGCACGAGCCTCCTCAACCACATGATGAGGGCTAATGCCCTGGACAACCTTTTAACCACAGGAGGATGTCATGGATAAGGTCTGGTTATATGTTGGGGGGATTCTTGTCGGAACGGCGGTATTGATCTATGCCGTGCTTACAACGGTGAGTAGTACAAATCCGCCGGCCAGTGATCTGCGGGCGGCGTACGAGCAATCGAAGTAGTGAGCCAGCACCGGGCTTTCTGAGCGCATGACGCCAGCGGGGTGCCCGGTTTCCGTGTCCAGCATGACGCATGAGTGGACACTAAGGGGGTAGTGTGTGTGATTTCCACCCGAGAACCTGCCACGTGAGAAAGGACTCTTTTCAACGCGTGGCAGGTGTCAATCGTGGTGTAGGGTCTTTGATCCGTCGCAGTTTTCTTCCCAGTCCAGAGGTGAAACCAAAAGGGTTTGGCCTCTTAAGACCCATCCTCAAACCCGCTAGAGATTGAGTTGCCCAAGTGTGGACCATTGGATCGTCTAGTTACTGACAATTTCTCCTGTACCGTCTTGCGATAGCCGGACGGTAACCACGTCATTCCCATGCTTGCACTCATAAGAAGCGCCCAGGGTATTCTTGCTTTGTATTGCGCAGCTTTTTTCGAGGTTCGCGGTATCGCCAGGTAGAAAACGAAATCGGACGTGCACTCGTTCTCGATCCACTCGATGCTCTTCATGGATGTCGTAAGCACTTCGGGGAATAAAATTTGGAACCCAGCCTTTTGCAGTGAGCTCGATGGACTGAAGTGCTTGGTATGTTTCAAAGTGCGATTCCTGGAGTTCACTCTTGTCCATGTACCAGAGCACTCCAATTAGTAGCCCTAGGCAGATGCTGGCGATAAGCAGCGCGACTTTCGTGTGACTAATAGTACCAAGTGATGGGGACGCGCTATCATCCACATTGGATTTCTGCTCGAATCACAATTTCGTGATACATAGAACCGGATCTGGCCTCCGCCTACAGATACCCATCTATTCCCTTTCGACCTCTGTGGAACGGTATTCGCTGTGCTGGAAGACTGTCGATGCTGTTTATGCATCTACCTCGGCGTGGACATCGGGATGGCGCGCGACAGTCTATGAGAGCTGCTTCGCAGCGCCGGATGGTTTGCGGCGACCTTGTTCCCATTGTTCCAAGGTGCGCTTTGATACACCCAGTGCAGCGGCAAACTTCGCCTGTGAGAGACCACTCTTGAGTCGCACTCCGACAACGTACGACTTAGCTTCAACCTTCGCTCTCTTGCCTCCACCGGCTTTGATCTCCCGTATGCCATCCAGGACTTCCTGCCACACATCGCGCTTGGCCTCGAATTTGGCGAGGGCCTTGCCGGTTAGCTTTCTACTCATTTTGAAATGCCTCCACTAATTGCTTGAGAATATGCGCCGGCACATTCTCGCGCTTTGACTTTGCATAGAGGGTCAACATCCAGAACTCGCTGGGTCGATACCGCACGAAATAGATGATCCGAAGCCCACCCCGCTTTCCCGTTCCTGGTAAAGCCCAGCGCATCTTCCGAACTCCACCTGAACCGGGAACTACATCACCGGCCTCTGGATGGTGCATTAAGAACTGCTGCAACTCAGAATATTCATCATCGTCCAAATATGAGGGAAGTATCCGTGCGAAAATGGACGATTCAATGAATGTGAACACCGATGGAATATACGCCTTAGGCGTACTAAAGGCAAGGTCAGCCCCCCACCCTGGCTGAGTCCATGTCAAGGCGATGCATGTAGGTTCTACAGGAACAACTCTGAAGAGTCATATTGACTCACGTCCAATCCCTATGATTAGGTCTGCCGCCATTATGATGTTATCTCGTGTCGTCCTCCCAGTAGCCTTGATTCCACTCCTGATCGTCACGCTCGCCTGCCAGAAGGAGAGCGAATCGAT
>JAHBWQ010000040.1 GCA_019636915.1 Nitrospira sp.
GAGATACCCGAGTCGAGCCGCCAGCAATTTGGCGACCGTACTCTTCCCCACGCCGGCTGGCCCATCAATCGCAATAATCACACTTCCCTCTTCGCATTGAACCGTCACGCCGAGTGGGCCAAGAGATCAGTCAGCACCGCCTCAAAATTGGGGAATGACGTCTCGACGCACCCGGTGTCCGCAATGGTCATACCCTGCTCCGCCGTCAATCCACCAATGGCCAATGACATGGCCACCCGATGGTCTCCATGGCTCTGTGCATTGCTGGCAGCCTGTAACCGTCCGTTCTCTCCGCCTCGCCCTAAGCCTCGAATTACCATGCCATCCGGTCGCTCCTCAACCAGCGCCCCCATGGCCTTCAGTTCCCCGCTCATGGTCGCAATCCGATCACTCTCTTTGACCCGTAACTCTTCCGCGCCTGAAATGACGGTGTCCCCTTCCGCGACCGCAGCTGCTACGCACAAGACCGGGAATTCATCGATGGTCTTGGGAATAAGCTCATGGCCGATCGTCACTCCCCTCAGGACAGCAGACTGCACACGCAGATCGCCGACGGGCTCTCCAGCCGCCTCGCGCAAGCCTAATACCTGAATATCAGCCCCCATCTTTCTCATGACGTCGATGAGGCCTGTTCTGGTTGGGTTCATCCCGACATTGCGAATCGTGACGTCGGATCCTGGCACGATCGTGGCGCCGACCAGAAAGAAGGCGGCAGCCGAAAAATCACCGGGAACCGTCACATCCACGCCTCGCCATCCAACAGGCGGCCTCCCGTCTAAGACCAGCGTTCCCTCTTCCTGCCTGAGAGGAATGCCGAAGAACTGAAACATCCGCTCCGTATGGTCCCGTGATAACCGTGGTTCTCGATACCGAGTCTGCCCTTGAGCAAAGAGGCCGGCGAGAAGAATCGACGATTTAATCTGAGCACTCGCCACGGAGGAGTGATAATCGATCCCGTGAAGACCCGCACCGGTAATCGCTAAGGGAGCTAATTCTCCTCCCTTTCGGCCGGCAACGATCGCCCCCATCTCGCGTAACGGCTTGACCACCCGCCCCATAGGACGCCGCCTGATCGATTCATCCCCGGTCAGGACAGAAAAGAAATCCTGACCGGCCAACAGGCCGGTCAGCAGTCGAATCCCCGTTCCTGAATTTCCGCAATCGATCGGTCCCTGTGGTTCGGTCAGCCCCCAGAACCCTTTCCCGGACACGGTCAATTCGGTCGGCGTCTCCGCGATGGGAATACCAAGGGCCTGAAATGCCCTCATCGTGTTCAGGCAATCTTCACCGCGACAATAGCCGGAGACGGTGCTCGTTCCTTCCGCCAAGGCCGTGAGGATGATCGCCCGATGGGTGAGGGACTTGTCGCCGGGAACGGTCGTGGTTCCCCTGAGTGGACGGCCAGGACTGATGGTTAATGTGGTCATGAGTGACGCACGGTCGAGCTCGCGAGTTTTTCGCGCTCGCCTTTTGCCCGTTCGAGAGCCTTTTCGATACCGGCCGCATCTCCGGCTTGAATCAGATGTTTCAGTTCTCCCAAGGCCCCTGTGTACCGGTCGATATACGCCACCACATTATCGCGATTCCACAGAAAAATATCTCGCCACATTTCCGGAGAACTCGCGGCAATCCTCGTCGTATCCCGCAATCCTCCTCCGGAATGGACGGCAAGATCCAAGAACGGCAACTCCTGGTCGCGAAGCTCTGACAATGCATTCATGAGTGCAAAGGCCGCCACGTGGGGCAAGTGACTGACGGCCCCGAGGATTTGATCGTGGAGGTGTGGATCCATCGTCAACATGACCGAACCGGTTTCTTCCCATAACTGTCTCACCCGTTCGAGCGCAGTAGCATCGGTCCGTTTCGTGGGAGTCAGAATACAACGTGCTCCTTTGAATAGCTGATCGGAGCCGGCGGCAACTCCCGTCTTCTCTTTCCCTGCGATGGGGTGGGCCCCGACAAAATGAACCCCGGCAGGCATGGCGGCCTCCGACCGTTCGACCAACGTTCCTTTCACACTCCCTACGTCACTGACGATCGATCCAGGAGCAAGGCAATGGGCCCATTCCTGTAGATGTCGCTCGTACGTATCGACAGGCGTTGCCAGAACCACTAAATCTGCGCCACGCACACCCTCTTGGGGATCAGCCACATATCGATCAATCGCACCCAACGCCACGGCGGTCTTCAGATTTTCCACTCGACGGCCAATACCCACCACGTGGTCGGCCAATGCCCTGCGGCGGAGGATCATACCGAGCGAGCCACCGATCAGCCCGACCCCGACAATTGCGACTTGCTTAAAATGGACCGACATCGAGATGTTACAACTCTCTTCCTACGGCTTTCGCGATATTCTTCAGATCCCCCATCAGTATCTTGAATTTCGACGGCTTGATCGATTCTTCGCCGTCACAGAGCGCGCATTCTGGATTTGAATGAACCTCAATAAGCAGCCCATCCGCCCCGGCCGCGACCGCCGCTTTGGACATCGGTGCCACGAGATCCCACTTGCCTGTGGCATGGCTGGGATCCACGATGACCGGGAGATGCGAGAGCTCTTTCAACGTTGGAATGGCCGCCAGATCCAGAGTGTTGCGGTACTGAGTCTCAAACGTACGAATACCCCGCTCGCACAGCATCACATTCTGATTTCCGCGTGACATGATGTACTCGGCTGACAGGAGAAATTCTTTGATCGTGGCCGACAACCCTCGTTTAAGGAGCACGGGCTTGTCATAGGCGCCGACTTCCTTCAACAGCTCGAAGTTCTGCATGTTCCGAGCACCAACCTGGATAATATCCGCCTTTTCCAAAAACAGTTCGATATCGCGAGTATCCAAGATTTCACTGACCACCGGTAAACCCGTTTGCTTTCTCGCCTCGACGAGATAATCCAGCCCTTCCCGGCCCAGTCCTTGAAAAGAATAGGGCGACGTTCGCGGTTTATAGGCCCCACCACGCAGAATCGTGGCCCCCGAAGCTTTGACTTCATGGGCAATCCCGACCGTCAGCTCGAGTCGCTCCACTGCACAAGGACCAGCCATGATCGCGAGTTTCTTGGCGCCGATTTTGACACCCCCGACATCGATGATCGTGGGCTCTTTTTTGAACTCGCGACTGACCAGCTTCCAAGGTGCCAGGATGGGCAGTACGCTTTCGACACCCGGCAGTGCCGTCAAGGGCTGATTGTGCAGGATACGATCGTCGCCGATGACCCCGATGATGGTGCGTTCCTGACCCGTCGAGATTTGTGATTTGAGGCCAAGATCCCGCAGTCGGTCGATAATGTGGTCGACCTCGCTTTCCGATGCTTCCGGTTTCAATACGATGATCATAAGTCCCTCTTACGACTCTTATCTGCCGTCACCTAAGACCTTGCCAAGCGCCTGAAGGAAGGCGGTATTTTCGTCGGGTTGGCCGATGGTGACTCGCAGCATGGTACCCTCGATATGCCGTACAATAATGCCTTCTCGCAAAAGTGCGTCAAATACCCCGCGTCCGTCCCGTTTGGCGTCAAAGTAGAGAAAATTGGTTTCCGTTGGGATCGGTATGAGTCCGAGCGTCCGCAGCCCCTGCCCCACTTGTTCGATCCCGGCGGCATTGACCGCCCGACTCTTCGCCACATGCTCGTCATCACCCAAGGCAGCCAGCGCGGCTTTCTGGGCAAGGCTATTGGCATTGAACGGAGGCCGAACTCGATTCAAGTAGTCGATGACCTCCGGCGTGCTGACGCCGTACCCAATTCGCAATCCGGCCAGCCCATAAATCTTCGAGAAGGTCCTCAGGACGATCGCGTTCCGCCCCTGCTTCACGTAGGCCATGGCATCTGGAAATTGAGGATGGCGGACATATTCAAAATAGGCCTCATCGAACACCACAATCACATCGTCCGGCACTCGTGCCATCAGCCGGTCGACCGCATCCGCCGGCACCATTGTCCCGGTGGGATTGTTGGGATTACAGAGAAACAGCAATCGCGTTCGTGGCGTGATGGCCTGGACCATCGACTCAAGGTCGTGAGTCCAGTTGACGAGAGGGACGATCACCGGCCTTCCATGGACGGCCGTCACCTCCATCTTGTAGATCACGAACGTGTGATCCGCCATAACGGCTTCATCGCCGGGAGCTAAAAATGTTCTGGCGAGCAAGCCGATGATCTCATCGGACCCGTTCCCGAGGATAATGTGCTCTCGTGTGACTTTCCAACGATCGGCAAGTGCCTGTCGCAGTTGGTAAGCCCCCCCATCTGGATAGCGATGGAGCGTATCCTGCACTCCGTTCAGAGCCGCCACCGCTTTGGGCGAAGGCCCGAGTGGATTCTCGTTGGAGGCCAGCTTCACGACCCGAGTCAGCCCGAACTCCCGCTGGAGCTCATCTATCGGCTTCCCCGGCACGTAAGGACTGAGCGATCGGATATCAGGGTGAACTTGGAGTGCCATAATCAGCCATGAGCCGGATAAGAACCCAAAATCTTCATGAAGAGACAGCGCGCCTTCACTTCTTCTATGGCCTTGTTAACCCGATCGTCACTGATGTGTCCCTCGACATCCACAAAGAAGATATATTCCCACGCCTTGCGCTGCGAGGGGCGCGACTCGATCTTTGTCATGCTAATGCCATAGGAGGCGAACGGACGAAGCAGATCGTAGAGGGCCCCGACTTTATCCTTCACCGACAACATCAACGACGTCTTATCTTTCCCCGTCTGTTCCGACGGTTTTTGCGAAAGCACCAGGAAACGGGTAAAGTTATTCAGGTTGTCTTCGATTCGGGCCTTAATTACTTTTAGACCATAGAGCTGACCGGCCAACTCGGACGCGATGGCGGCGGATGCCGGGTCATCGACGCACATCTCGGCTGCTCGGGCCGTACTCGCCACCTCCACCGTCGGAACATGGGGCAGATTGGTCTCCAGCCAGTTCCGACACTGCGCCAGCGCATGCGGATGTGACTGAATCTTCTTCACCTCTTCCATAAGTCCCGACTTTGACAACAGATGGTGGGAGACCTCTTGAAGAACCTCTCCATAGATCCGCAGGTTGGAATCGATAAACATGTCAAGGGTGTGATTGACCACCCCTTCTGTCGTGTTCTCGATCGGCACCACCCCAAAATTAGCCCGACCCCGTTCCACTTCGTTGAAGACCTCTTTAATACTCTGGAGGGGTACATACTGGACGGACGAACCGAATTTCTGCATGCAGGCCATATGGGTAAAAGTCGCCCTCGGCCCGAGATATGCCACCTTCTGTGGAGCTTCAAGCGACAGGGAGGCCGACATGATTTCTCGATAGACAGACCGAATAGCCTCGCTGGGGAACGGACCGGTGTTGAGCTTGGTAAGCCGTTGGATGATTTCAGCTTCTCGACCGGCGGTGTGGAGGTTGGCGGCGGCATCCTTCTCTTTTTTGAGCCGTCCGATTTCGATGACGCTCTTTGAGCGTTCATTGAGAAGCCGAATGATTTCGTCATCGATCCTATCGATTTCCTTACGATATTCTGACATGTCCTTGGGCATACGGCGTCTCGTTTCAAACACCCGTTTACAGGAGGGCTTCATCCCGTTGAGGGACGGGGACCATCAGGAGACAAGTGGGGAATTCTACAGGATCGGTGGAAACTATTGCAAGAACAGCTCGTGTCTGCGAGCAGCGCCCGACAGAGTGGACTGTGCAGGCCTACATCAGCAAGTGGGAATGTCGCTTGAAATGGTCGTACGCCAACTTCGTCACCTGACGACCACGTCCGGTACGATCTAGGAACCCTGCCTGGATGAGATAGGGCTCGTACACATCCTCGATTGTACCCTTATCCTCTTGGACAGCGGCGGCTAGGGACTCAACTCCAACCGGTCCACCGTTAAATTTCTCGATAATAGTCAGGAGCACTTTGCGATCCATGTCGTCGAACCCTGCCTCGTCGATCCCGAGCCATGCTAACCCCTCTTGCGCGACCTGCTTGGTGATACGCCCATCGGCCTTAATTTGGGCATAGTCTCTGATGCGTTTGATAAGCCGATTGACAATCCGTGGCGTCCCTCGCGCCCGACGCGAGATTTCCGCTGCCCCACCACGATCGATCCCGACCCCCAGGACACCCGCTGATCTCACGACAATGGCCTCCAACTCGGACGGTTCGTAGAACTCCAGCCGATAGACCAAGCCAAAGCGATCGCGGAGTGGGGAGGTGAGAGATCCGGCCCTCGTCGTGGCTCCCACCAGCGTAAACGGCGGAAGATCGAGTTTCACAGTCCTGGTCGCTGGTCCTTGTCCGACGACCAGGTCCAGCTGGAAATCCTCCATCGCCGGATAGAGCGCCTCCTCCACGGAGGCAGGAAGTCGATGAATTTCATCGATGAACAACACATCATGTTCTTGAAGATTCGTGAGCACTGCGGCGAGATCGCCGGCATGAGCAAGGACCAATCCCGAGGTTGACCTCAACGCCGCGCCCATTTCCCGTGCAATGATATGTGCAATAGTCGTCTTGCCAAGACCAGGTGGGCCGTAAAAGATGGCATGGTCAAGCGATTCGCCTCGCTGCCTCGCCGCCTCGATACAAATCCGAAGCGACTCCTTCATCTTTTCCTGACCGATATACTCCTCAAGCGTCTGGGGCCGGAGAACATGCTCCAGGCCTCGCTCCTCGTCCGTTGCGTGGTTGGTGACAAGGCGTTCAGTCATAGCCAAATATCGGTTGCTATTTGGGACCTGGTATCTGTTGGTACTGTGGGGGTGGTGGCAGAGCCCCCTGGCCAGGTTGGGCTGTACTGCCGCAATCCGGAGGACATGTTTTGTATCCCTGAGAGGCGTCCGGGAACGTCATCTCCATTTTTCGCAGCTGGCACTGAGTCAGCCGCCCCCCATCACTACTCCCACAACGCGCGGGAACCGAGGAACTGCCGATCTGTACATACCCTTCAGGACACGTCCCACACACCCCCAGCATATTCGCCCCAAGCGGCACGCATTGCACAAGCGTCCCATCGTTATCTTTGCAAATGTCTTGCGATTGCGTCACACCGGTCGTCGCATAGCCTTCCGGACACTTCCCGCAGGTCATCCGGATGCTTTTCGGCTCCGAGGATTCCTCCGCCAGGCTCACGGATGGAGAGAGGGAACTGAACAATGTCCCCATCGCCGCACAGTACAAGATGAGCCTGGCAGTACTCCCCGCACAAACTGGTACCATTTATTCTACCCCCTTGCTAGTTCTTTGAGCCCTTCTCGAATAAGCTCCTTCAGCGCCAGAGAGCCTGATGCAGCCTTTGTCACCCGCTTGAGGGCTTCTTTGGCATCTTGAGCGCGATAGCCCAAGTGTACCAGAGCGGATAACGCATCCTCGAAGAGATCATCGAATCCCGCAGGTTCTGCTGCGGTCGAATGGGGGTGGATACCTTGGATCTTGCCGACCTTGTCTTTGAGCTCAAGTGCAAGACGACCGGCCGACTTCTTGCCGATTCCTGGCACCGTCTCCAGCTTCTCGACATCTGCAGTCTGGATCGCATGAACCAAGTCTGTGACCGATAAACTCGACAGCACGCTGAGCGCCAGCTTCGGGCCGATTCCAGAGACGCTGGTTAACAGCAAAAACGCCTCTTTCTCGCTCTGCGAGAGAAACCCGAACAGCTGGATCGCATCCTCCCGCAGATGCGTGTGGATGTGTAGCGCCGTATTGTCGTCGAGGTTCGGAAGTGAATAATAGGTACTGAGGGGGATATGAACTTCGTAGCCAACCCCCTGCACATCGATCGTTAGGTGGGTAGGCGCTTTGACGGCCAACCGCCCCGTGAGAAAGGCGATCATCTCGTCTTGCTATCCGAGGACAAGGACCATATGAGCATTCCTGGAGAATCAGCCTGCCGCCGTCGCGGCCACTTTCTCCATGACGTCATCCGGAATATCGAAGTTGGCATGAACCTTTTGCACGTCGTCATGCTCGTCCAAGATTTCCATGAGCTTCAGCATCTGCTCGGCGGACTTTTCTTCCAATCGAATGGTATTCTGTGGAACATACGTGACTTCCGCCAGCGTGGTCTCAATTTTCGCGTCGGCCAGCGCTTTTTTGACGGCTTCAAATTCTTGCGGCCCGGTAATGATCTCGATCGCTTTCTCACCGGTTTTCACGTCTTCTGCTCCGGCATCTAAGGCCAAGGACAACAACGTATCCTCATCAATTTTCCCCGGTTCGATCGTCAGGAGCCCTTTCTTGTGAAACTGCCAGGCGACGGCACCAGCCTCAGCCATGTTGCCATGATTCTTGGTCAACAGACTCCGGATCTCCGCAACGGTCCGATTCCGATTATCGCTCGTAATGTCCAGGAGAAGCGCTGTTCCTCCAGGCCCATAGCCTTCCAACGAGAACTCTTCGTAGGTCACGCCGGGCAGCTCCCCTGTACCACGCTGAATCGCTTTCTTCAAGGTATCACCGGGCATGTTGGCTTCTTTCGCCTTGGCAATGGCCAAGCGAAGCCGTGGATTCCCATCCGGATCTCCCCCCGAACGGGCGGCGATCGTCACCTCACGAATAATTCTGGTAAAGATCTTTCCACGCTTGGCGTCCTGAGCCCCTTTGTGCCGCTTGATCGTAGCCCAATGACTATGTCCACCCATGTGTGTCCTCCTCTATCCAGCCATACGCTCAAGGCCGGTTAGAGATCTGTGATAGAGCACGAATGACTTGTGAATGGCTACAGGTAGCACAGGCTTCGGAAAGGTGTCAAATCGCACAGATCTCTGAGGAAGGACGAACAGTCGCTATTCAAAATCTACACGCGGCGGGAGGTTGGGCAGAGGAGAGGACCACTACATATGGCCACACCACATGGTGGTCATTCAAAATATAAAAGCAGTTGAATTCCAATGACAATGACACATCCAGCCCATGCCGCTTCCCAGCGTTTCATCGTCTGCGCCGAGGTGCCGGAAACCCATGCGACCATGGCACTTGAAATCGCTGCGCCGATACTGACCGTGCCGAGAAGAGCATGGTGTAATTCGATAGTGTGATTCGCCGGATGGTTCCCATGGGAGTGGACAAAGAGGAGCACGGCTCCTGCGAGACCGAGAAACACCAGGGGGACAGCCCAAGCCGGGTGCCGTGCCAACCCGAGACGGCGAATCGTCTCACTGACTGCGGCAGTCGCACCGAACACCCCATAGAATTTATGTTGAATGATCTCTGGATCTTGTCCCGAGAAGGTTTGGACAAAGCTGAGCGACCCGATCGGCCAGGCCTCATGGTCGCTCCAGATCAGCAAATAAGTCCCAAGAACTCCAAGCGCACCTGGCAGCACCAGACGGGTCCAGACAGGCAGCTGGTACCGCAGCGCATGCCCTAACTCCGCCAAGCCAAACAGCAGGACGAACAACCCGGCGAACCTATGATTGAACTCGGAATAGGCGATCCCTTGGTCTGATCCCTCCCAACTGCCACCACCAGCGTCACGATGGGTTTCGTGATGCTGCTCCGCTGGAGCAAGGACCGGATGATGTTCAGAAGAGAGTTGGGTGCGCATGTCGGCACCCAAGAAAGACGGTGCACCCACCAGTACCAGAACAGATAGCAGAGCAGCCCACCACTTCATGCCATCGAACCGTCGACCGAGTGACCGCACATAGCCACCCAGATGGCCGGATAGGCCTTTCGCTTCCCGAGAGAACGAGACTGTGCTTACATAAACTTCATAAACTTGTCTTTGGCATCATCCATCACCTGTGCCGTGATGGTTGCCAACCCACGTTCCTTGGCCATCCGCTCCACTTCTTTGCGGGCCATGGGACGGATGAAATCAGGGATGTTCTCCAACCGCTGTTCGGCTTCGCGTGACCAGGTCATACCGTCAGGGGAGTAATTCTTGGAGTCATCCATGACCTGCAACGTGATGCTCTTAAAACCCTGCTTGCGTGCATAGCCCTCGACACTCGCTTGCACCATCGGCTTCACGAAGGCGGGCAACCGATCCAGTTTCTCCTTCGCATCAGGCGTCCAGGTGAACTCAGAGGGACCACTGTTCGCAGGCTTACCGGAGTTGGTCAAGCCCATTTCCGCTACCATCGCGGAGAATGGACAGCCACTCGCTTTCTCAGGAGCCTTCGCCGGCGAAGCCGCCGTAGCAGCGACCGCTGGCTCTGCAGAACTGGGCTTTGGAGCGGGAGCCCCTTGGCCATTTCCTGCCAGTGTCTGCAACCCTTCCATGGAAGCCGCCGGCTCAGCCTTCGCGCCGAGCTTCAGGCCGAGGGAATTCATCATGCTCGTCTCGCCGGCGTTCGTCACCATCGAGAACTTCGCGTTGCACGACGGGCAGGCAAAGAAGACGCCGAGGGAACCTTCCTGCGGTTTCTCGACCTTCTCGAGACTCATATAGGTTTCACAGTTCAGACAGACGAATTTCATACAAACTCCTCACCACCTTGATTAAGTGGTTGTGACAGCGTTTCGAATCTCTCACGCACAGAAACTTACGCTATCACAAGGGTTTTCGGGGAGTCAAACCGGCCGACCAGCAGTGTGACGAGGCAACGTAGCTATGACACACACTGGACTTGTAGACGCCCTTCATCCTGCACACTCAAATTATGAGCACTCACTCGAATCCCTCTGATCTTCACGCAGCAAGAATGGGATGATTGAGCAGACTGCTGGCGAACTTCCGGCAGGCTGAAATATCTTCGGCTTCGAGATCAGGTAATTCTTCAAGGACTTGTTGTTGTGAGAGGCCGGCGGCGAGCAACTCCAATACGTCGACGACGCGGATACGCATCCCCCGACCGCCACATTGCTTGAGGTTGACTGTGATACGTTCGACGAGTCCAGCCACGGTGGAGTCTGCTGAAACGTTTGATTATTATCAACCGACGTGTGGAACTGCTGTACGAATCGACTTCATGTGACTCCCCCGGTGAGAAGATCGACACGTGGGACTGCTAGTGCATCTCCGGCATGGTACCTGGGGGCTCACCGTCACCGAGCCACTACTTCCACTTCTTGTTGGCCTCAACCTGTGCGCTGCGCACCCAGTTTTCTCCCGACCCCACTGCTGTGTTTCAAATCATCGGGCGATGCTCTGCCGGCTTATCATTGATCCAACTGGTTAACGACACCGGTACGGTTGCGTTCCACCACTTGCTCGCTCACCCTGTCGATCCGCACTTCCTCATTCGGTGTAGTGGGATTCTCGGTCCGTTCCTGAACGACCTGCTCTCCGGCCTGCGAGGCAGGGGCTTGGAATTCATCACTCTGCACAGAAAGGTCAAGGCTCTCACGCGGAGGCTCCCCTTCACCGAGCCACTGCTTATATTTCTTGTAGTACTCGACCTGTGCGCTGCGCACCCAGTTTTCTCGTTGGATACGGCCCCCGAAGTTGGGGAGGAGAAACTCAAACTTGTCGATGTCCGCCTGGTTCCAGGTCGCCACCTGACTGAACCAGAAAACGCCCCGTTTGTGAAGAAACCGTTCTAACGCCGGCCCGACCCCGCGGATATGCTTCAGGTCGTCAGGTGACTCATTACTCGCTTGTTCCTCCTCCAACGGACCATTCGTCCTCTCGATCCGCACCTCCTCATTCGATACAGCAGAAGTTTCGATCCGTCCCTCGACGGCTTGCTCCTCAGGCTGTAAAGATGTGGCTTGGAGCGCATCACTCTTCACGGGAAGCTCAAGGCTCGCACACGGAGGCTCGCCGTTGCCGAGCCACTGCTGATACTTCTTGTAGTGTTCGATCTGCGCACTGCGTACCCAGTTTTCTCGTTGGATACGCCCCGAAAAGTTGGGGAGGAGAAATTCAAATTTGTCGATGTCCGCCGAGCTCCAGGTCGCCACCTGCTTGAACCAGAAGACGCCGCGTTTGTGCAGGAACCGTTCTAATGCCTGCCCGACCCCCCGGATCTGTTTCAGATCATCGGGCGACTCGGTGTCCGCTGATCCCTCTTCCGACTCTACCGCCCCGGCAAGGTCTAGCCCCTCTTTGTGTTCACCCACCTGGATAACCGGCAACTCCCTATTCTCTTCAGTGGAAGTCTCCCCCTGCGTCTCGACGCCTTTCTCGCTTGTCTGCACAGACGACTTCCAGAGCTCAGCAATCTTTGCACGAAGCTCGGCAATCCCGGCCACCTCACCTTCTAACTCCTTGATCCGTGCCAGGTACTCTGAGTTGTCAACCGGCACCCTCACATCCTTCTCAACCGCAGCCTCGATCCGCGCCTCGACACCCTTTCCCCCAGCCCGAACGGACAAGGTCCGAAGCTCAGCAATCCGGACACGAAGAACGTCAATCTCAGCCACCTCGGCCTCTAGTGCCTGGATCCGTGCCAGATGCTCCGGATTATCGATCAACACCTTCTCATTCTGTTCAGGGGGAGGTTCGACTCGCTTCTCGATGATCTTATTACCGGCCTGCACAGATGCAGCTTGGAGCTCGGCAATCTGCACACGAAGATCATCGATGACGGCCACCTCGCCTTCTAATGCCTTGATCCGGTCCAGCTGCTCCGAATTGTCGACCGGCACCAGCACCCACCCTTCGGTACTCCTCTCCCCGGCCTGTGAAGCAGCGGTTTGGAGCTGAGCGATTTGTGTGAGCAGCCTCGCAATCATGCCGACCTCACCTTCCAACGCTTTGATCCGCGCCAGGTGCTCCGGATTGTCGATCGGCCGATCGACGATCTTCTCCACGGCCTTTTCAATCGGCACCTCCACCACTTTCTCAATGATCCTCTCGACCGGCACTTCAACACGTTTCACCACCACCCGTTCGACCGGCACCTCAACCCGCTTCTCAACCGTTCGAACCTCCGGCGGCTGATTCGTGAGTTTGGTGAGCATGGCAACCTTACTCGTGAGGCGTTCCACCTCTAGACGCTTATCATCTATCACTGGTCCCAGCACCAGGCCCTTGATCCCCCACCCGAGGCACCCAGCTCCCACTACCGTCCCAAGCCAGCATGTCCAATGCGCAGACATCATGGCTGCTCTCCCTTGGCTCCGATGGAAAACTCGATTCTTCGGTTTTGCTGGCGCCCCTCATCGGTGGTACCGTCAGTGATCGGTCTCGATGCTCCATACCCCTTAGGGGTCAGCCGTTCGGCTGCAATTCCTTGCGAGATCAGATACTCGACGACGGCCTTGGCACGCTGTTCCGAGAGCACCCAATTCGATTGCTCCGGTCCAACGTTGTCCGTATGGCCACCGACTTCAAAGGCCACGGTTGGGTCTTCCTGTAAAATCGCGGCCACGTTATTCAACACAGTTTTCCCCTCCGGCAGAAGGATCGCGCTGTTGAGTCGGAATGCAATCGCATTTCCAACCAGCAGTGCATCGATCTTCTTTTTCAACGCAGCCGCCGCAGATACCAGCGGCACTGGTGATGATGGCGGCTCAATGATGTTCAGGGTCGGTGGATGAGTCTCAGAGGGGTTCTGCAATGCAACCGGAGGCGGTGACGTCACCGCCTCTTTACCACAGAAGAAGAACGTCACACTAAGGATGAATACCCCGAGGAGTACCAAGAACAGGTCTTTACCCTGCATGACAGTCACCTTCGCTTAAGGAGAGCAAGGGAGCATGCCACAGCAGAATAGTGGTATTAGGGAAAACCGTCAAGGGGTCAGCCTCGTACCATTGTCTGAAAAGCGAGACATTCACTTTCTGACTCTACCCCACAAAGCTCTGGACTGGAGGTACGTCTTGTTTCACGCAGCTCGGTGATGATGCCAACGGCATTCCCACATTGGCGTTGGACACCTTGCACCGGTCCCTCCAGGCATTTTAATTCCTCAACAAGACGCACCGTGGCTGTGTCGAAATCTGTACCGAGTCTGAAAGAACAACGGCAGTATTCGGCTGTGACTCTTCTGCCGTTTTACTCATGCGGGAGGCAAGGTCAGAATCGACACGACTCGACGATCAACGTGTTCGATTAAGTCGGTTGCCGCTGCTCTAGATGGAATACTGAAAGACCGGCTTGGCCCCGATGGCCTGGGCTAAAACACCACGACGCTTTAATTCATCGAGAATGCGTGCAGTGGCAGCGTCAAAATCTGTGGGGCCAACAAAAACCACATCCGTATTTGGTGGAGGCTCCTCCGCGGTCTTGCTCATGTGTACCGCGATAACCGGCGCGGGATGGACGAGGGTCCTAATGGCCTCTGAGGCTTCTCGATAAGCCAGTCCGAAGGGGTTCGTAGTCGAGACGACAATGAGACCGGTGTCCATGAGAAGACGCGCCACTTCACCGTAGCGCCGTGCCATCTCTGTGGTCTGCCCCCGCTCTTCTTCGCTGAGATCCGCATCCAGCCCTCGGCGCAGATTTTCTCCGTCCAAGAGATAGGCGTGGCGTCCATCCGCCACGAGGCGCCCTTCGAGTTTTCTGGCCAAGAACGATTTGCCGGTATGTCGGCCGCCGGTAATCAAGACGATCGCCGCTCGATGGCCGTATTGCTGCGCACGATCCTCGACAGTGACTTCACCCTTCACCCAGGCAAAATCACGCCGTCTGGCTTCTTCGCGGAGAAATTCCTGATCATCATGGACCAGCTCGGTGATGATCCCGCCACCCGCGATATCGTACTCGTCGACCAGGACAAACCGTCCTGTCGCTTCGAACGCCGCTGACAGATCGAAGGCAACCGGAGCTTTCGTACGCAAGGTCAGTTCGGCTACTTGGTTCTTCCCAACGCTATTGCTCCCTTGCTGCTGCGCCAGGTCCATCGTATCGATGATCCGGTGGATCGAAGCCACCTCACAATCCACCTCTTTAGTGGCGACGCGCAACAGATACTTTCGGCCCTTCTCCAGCGGCCTCTTCCCGAGCCAGAATAGATTGGCTCGAAAGGCAGTCGAGACGCTTGGCAGGCTTTCTTGATGTGACGCGATCTCACCCCGCTCCACAAAAATCTGCTCATCGAGCGTGATGCCGATGGATTGACCGGCCTGGCCCTCAGTCGGCTGCGGCTCGATATTGAACGCCTCGACCGTCCTGATATTCGCGCGCTTGTTCGAGGGCGAAAAGACCAGGTGATCACCGACCTTGAGACGTCCTGCAGCAATACGCCCGGTGATGATACGACGGGCATCGAACTTGTAGACATCCTGCACGGGCAGTCGAAGGGGCTGCTCCGAACGAGCTGTCTCTTTCCGGAACGCGCTGAGTGTATCCAAGACCGTGGGACCGCTGTACCAGGACATCTGTCCACTGCGATTGGCGATGTTGTCACCGAGTTTGGCGCTGACCGGAATGAACTGCGACGGCACGGCCTTGAACTGTCCCAAGAATTCCCGGTATTCTTTTTCGATTCCGTCGAACACATCCTGTCGATATCCGACCAGATCCATCTTATTGACGACCACCGCAAATTGTCGCACGCCGAGGAGCGATAAGAGATATCCGTGCTTCTTTGACTGCTCCTTCACACCTTCCAGGGCATCGATCAACAGCAAGGCCGCCTCGGCGCGCGCGGCACCGGAAATCATGTTCTTCAGAAACTCTTTGTGCCCCGGCGCATCGATGATGATATACTGCCGGCCCTTCCACATGAAAAACGTCCGGGCCGTGTCGATCGTAATCCCCTGCTCCTGTTCTTCAAGAAACGCGTCAAAGAGAAACGCGAATTCAAATTCCTTCCCCTGCTGCTTGCAGATGGCCTGTACTTTTTCCAGTTTCCCATCAGGGAGTGACCCGGTATCGGCATAGAGTCGGCCCAACAGCGTGGACTTGCCATGATCCACATGACCAACGATCACGATATTGAGATTTTCTGATGGCTTGGTTGATTGCGTCGTCATGACTCCTGACACTCCTTCACCGATGCTCAAAATGATCGTTCAGCAAGGCCGCAGGGAGCGAGGGTCCGGAGGCGTACGAGATGAGTACGTTGACGGAGCCGAGCGACCGAGAACGAAGCTGGTGGTCATTTTCAGCGTCGGGTTTCACATGTAGCCGTCTTTTCGCAGCAGCTCCATTCCTCGTCCTTCGTCCTGTGCTCGACCTGAGCGTTCGGCCACCGTCGTATGCCGTAACTCATCGATAATGTCATCCACCGTCTTGGCCGTCGACTTGATCGGGGTCGTACAGGGCGCACAGCCAAGGCTGCGGTAGCGTGTGCCATCGCCTTTGTCGAGATAGAGATCGATGAAGGGAATACTTTCGAGCTTGATGTATTCCCAAATATTGATTTCCGTCCAATCCAGGAGCGGATGAATGCGAATGTGGGTGCCCGGCGGGAACGTGGTTTTGTACTGATCCCAGAGTTCGGGCGGCTGATCGCGGAAATCCCAATCGCCATGTTTATCCCTTGGCGAGAAATACCGCTCCTTGGCCCTCGTCCCTTCCTCATCAGCACGGACCCCAAGGATCACCCCCGTGTAGCCCTTGTTCTCCAACAGTTGCTTGAGGCCGTTCGTCTTCAGCGCCGTACAACAGACGACCCGACCCATCGTATGGTTCATGCCGGCTGCCAACGCTTCTTTGTTTTGGCCGACGACCAAGTCTAATCGCCATTCACGCGCAAGTCGGTCGCGATACTCGATCATCGCCGGAATCTTGTAGCTGGTGTCGACATGGAGCAACGGGAACGGCACATGGCCGAAGAACGCCTTGCGGGCGAGCCACAGCAGCACAGTGGAATCCTTGCCCATAGACCAGAGCATGGCGAGATTGCTGAAATGCTTGTACGCCTCTCGAAGGATATACACACTTTGATCTTCCAGTTGACGAAGATGTTTCATAACGTCTGTTCTTTCCGATTCTTGTCCTAGGCTGCCACCGACTGCCCGACGAGATCCTCGAGCTTACGAGCCGCCGCGCCGCCATCAATCGCAGCGCGAGCCGCCGGGAAACAAGCCGCAAGCGACACGCCCTTCCCGACGGCGTACAGTAACATCGCGGCATTCATCACCACCCAATCCTTTTGACCGCCCTGTACTCGATTCTGGAGGATTCGGCGAAGGAGATCCGCCTCCTTCTCCCGCTGATCCGGCGGAAATCCTGCCATCTCCCGGGATGGGGCGAATGCCAAGCCGAAATCCTTGGGCGCCACACCGATCGGGGTAATCCGTTCATCGCGCAATTCCAATACCCTGGTCGCCATTGAAGCCGACAACTCCGGATCACCCTCGACCCCACGCACAACCAGCGCATGGGGACATCCGAGGATCCGTAAGGCTTCGGCCGTCTTTTCAAAATGAGGCGGATGCGACAACCCCACTACTTGCACCTTCGCCCGAGCCGGATTCAGCAATCTGGCTATCGGGTGAAACACGTTCCTGACGCCTATCGTCTGACGCATTTCTAGAAAACGATAGACCGGCGGGTGGTAGAGTCCGATGTCCAGGTAGGCGAAGCCGCTTCGGTTCACCTCTTCGGCAACCTGCTTGGGTTCAGCATCTACTCGAACCCCCAAAGCCTTTAATACCCCGGCTGCGCCAGGCCTCCCCGGAATACCATCATAGCCGTGCATCAGGACTGCTGCCCCGGCGGCGGCTGCCACGATCGAGGCCGCGACGATTGCATGAAACGTGTCCTGCTTCCCGGCGTACGTCGGCACATCCACCAACGCCAACTCCCGTGAGACGGCAAGTGGTGGCACATATTGTCGAGCGGCAGCGGTCAGCCCCGCCAACTCCGTGACGGACTCCATCTTGAATCGCATGGCGATGAGGAAAGCCCCGACTTGGGCCGGGCTTGCTTCACCCTCGACCAAGGCCTTCATCGCTTGCTTACACTCGTCCCACGTAAGGTCTTTAGACACTTTGGGACCCTTGGCAATTTTTGCGAGAATCTCGTGAAATGGCATGTTACGACCTGTGGAGCCCGCACTCCGTCTTGGCAAAATTCTTCCAGCGCCCGGCCCGCGGGTCGTCGCCAGGCGCCACAGAGGCAGTACAGTAGGTGCAGCCGATACTGGGGTAATTCTGATCATGCAGCGGATTGTAGGGGACTTCGTAGACCTTGATGTAGGTCCAAACATCGGCCGATGTCCATCGAGCCAACGGATTGATTTTCACTAACTCGAATTTCTGATCCCACTCGATCAACCCGGCATTCGCTCTAGATGGGGCTTGGTCGCGCCTGATGCCGGTGATCCATGCACTGTACCCCTTAAGGACACGGGTCAGTGGTTCAACTTTCCGAAGGTGGCAACACCGATCGGGTTCACGTGTCCACAGCTCCTCACCGTAGGATTCCGCTTGTTGTTGCGGAGTCAGCAGCGACTTCACTTGGATGACTTGTGCCGGCCGGAGCTCGTACTGTTCGATCACTCGCTCTCTCGTCGCATAGGTTTCGGGGAACAAGAAATCGGTATCGAGATAGAACAACGGCACCGCGGTATTGATACGATGCACCATATCGACGAGGACCACATCTTCGGCTCCAAAACTGCAGGCCAACACAATCTTCGGCTGGTACTTTTCAATGGCGTAGGCCAACATATCTTGTGGTTGCTTCGCCTCGAACGAGTCGCTGATCGCCTTAAAATCAGAATTCCCCACGCTAGCCCTCGACCTTCTCAACCAGAATGCGATAGTGCGAGGCTTCCGGTTCCAGCTCCTCTTGGATCAAGACTTTGTGCCCGTCATTTTTGAGGCTCATGGGCACGTTCTTGATCGGCTCTCCCGCATCCAACCAGACTTCCAGCTTGTCCCCCGCGTCCATCATTTCGAGCTTCAGCTTGGTTTTCACATAGTTCATTGGGCAGGAAACCCCGCGCAGGTCGTAGACCGGCGCACCGGTTGCAATTGGAATAGCCGGCTTTGTCTCCGTCGGCATCGGCACAGAAGGAATCTGCTCTTCTTTCACCGTCGACAGCTTGAGATCCTTCCCCATCTGATCCGTGGCTACGCGGCAGGCCTCAACAAAGCCCTTGGCGAACGCCATCTTCTCACGCGCTGATTCTGGCGACGTTTCTTTGGGACCGAGATCGCCGACCTTTTTGTTGAGGTCTCGATAGATGGAGGGAACAACACCCTTTTGGGCGATCCGACCGTCGAATTCCGTAAACGTTTCGGAATCGGTCGACGGCTCCAGCCCTTCGGTCACCAACAGGGCCTTGGCCGCCGCCAACACCGCTCGATATGACTTGTTCACCGACACTGAATATTGATGCTTCTCGACCAGCAGTTTCGCTTGATAGAGCTCTTGATCCGCCTCCAGAATTCCGTTTTCGATCATCTCCAGTGCACCGCCGGCACATTCGCCTGGACCGAGATCTTCCAAAATAAATTCATCCTCCCCTTCCCAGTCATAGTAGAAGGTGGAATCCTCTTCGTACGAGGGAACGATCGTATAGGGAATCAACTCGTCCTTCAGCTTGGCCTTTCCTGCACGGGCAATGAACTTCGGCAGGCTTTCATTCCCCTGACGATCACGCCGATACACGTCGATCAAATGGGAAAGCGCCGCCGGGACCGCTTTCGCCGGCAGCTTCACGATCATCTGACCGATCTTAGCCGTACCGTTGACCGACCCGCCCAGGTGCAATTCATAGTGCGGTGCCACATGCTCCCCGATTCGCTTCCCGACCCCATGCAACCCGATCGTGGAGATATGATGCTGAGCGCAAGAGTTGTGGCAACCACTGATTTTGATATCCACCCCCGCCAACTCTTCCGGGACCCGCCCGGCAGGAAATACCTCGGCTAAGGCTCTCGCCAACCCTTTTGATGAAGTGATGCCTAGTCCACAGGTATCAGTTCCCGGGCAGGCGATGATGTCTTCGACAAGTTCAGCGCCGGGATCGGCCAATCCCCGAGACGCCAGATCCTCATAGAGATGCGGGATCTGATCAGCAGGAATCCAACGGATGACGAGATTTTGATTAATCGTCGTGCGAAGATTCCCATTGGAGTACCGTTCTGCCAGATCCGCGACAAACAACAGTTGTTGAGAGGTGATATCGCCCATAAAGAGCTTGATCGCTGCCGTCACGTACCCATCCTGCCTTTGACGGACGACGTTGGTCCGCTTCCACATCTCAAATGGGGTCTCGTGACCGATCGGATATGTTCCATTCCCGTTCCCATTGCCATTGGCCGTCCCATTGCGAGTCGGCATGATGAGGGCCGGAGGAGCATCCTGATAGGGCAGCAAGGCGATCGAGCCATTGTTCGGAAGTGTGTGTCCCATTGAGACATAGGCGGCTTCCCATCGGCGTTTGAATTCCTCGAAGCCTAACTTATCGATGACGAACTTCATACGCGCCTTGTTCCGGTTTTTCCGATTCCCAAGGGTATCGAACACCTTGATGACGGCTTCGATACTGGGAATCAGCTCCTCCATCGGGGTGAATTCTCGGAGCAGCTGCGCGATCCGAGGCGTAGAACCCAACCCTCCACCTGCAACCATACGAAATCCGATGACCCCGTCCGCTCGTTTCACTGCGAGCAAGCCGATGTCGTGAATCGGTGTGAGGGCACAGTCGTGCGCACAACCGGAAAACGCAATCTTAAACTTGCGAGGCAGACTTTGATTCAAGGGGTTCCGGAGCAGATGGTATGCGACCGTCTTGGCATAGGGTGTCACATCAAAGACTTCGCCTTGGCACACGCCGGCCAGGTGGCAGGCCGTCACATTGCGAACTGTGTTCGCACAGGCCTCGCGCGTGGTCAGACCAACTTCGGCAAGCCCTCGCATGATGGTCGGCACATCTTTCAGCTCGACAAAGTGCATTTGAATGTCTTGCCTGGTCGTGACATGCCCAACGCCAGTGGCATAGCAGTCAGCCAATTCAGCCACACGGCGGAGCTGGTTCGCAGTAATCCCACCGAATGGAATCTTGACCCGTACCATCTGCACTCCCGGCTGACGCTGACCATAAATGCCGTACTGTAATCGGAACGGCTTGAAGAGGTCCGTGGAAACGTCTCCCGCCAATGTCCGCATAGCCTCGACTTCAAAGGTTTCAATTTCTTCCAGGATGGAGGCTGGAATCGGTTGTGTTTCAACATGTGGGACGGTGAGAGATGCGGCGTCATTCATGGGTCACTCCTTCAATCGCTTGCGGGAAGACTTCTGTTCTATTTCAGATGTGATACATCGGGCTGCGTTGCGCATCCTCGAGGCGCTGGCGTGCCGCCAACTGTTCGACCGTGATGCTCTCGAGGACTTTCCGTTCCGCCTGTTGAAGCTGATCACACACATCACCGAGCAGGAGATCAGATTTCCCCATGTGCCGATGTCGAGGGAGCGGGCTGACACCGGACCGATGAAAGACCGGCCCTTCAAGGGATTCAAATATCGCGGCCAGCGAAAGGTCTGCAGGCTTGCGTGACAACAGATATCCACCCTGTGCTCCGCGATGGCTTTCGACCAAGCCGGCATTCTTCATGGTGTGGAGCACCTGTTCCAGAAAGCGGAGCGGAATGCCCTGGCGTTTTGAGACCGCTTTCGCTTGAATCGGCGCATCATTCGCATGAATGGCCAGATCAACGGCGACCAGGATTCCGTAGCTCACACGCTTTGACATTTTCATTCTTTACAATTCCTGTAGGAATTTGAGATCCACACTCTACCTTCCCGTAGAGGACACTGTCAAGCGTGGCCCTCCCGCGTCAAGCTCACAACCCACTGATGATCTAAGTATTTACACCTTTTCCTCTCATTTTTACCGCGGCCTCCGAAATCCGATTTCTCCACTCATCTCCAAGCCATTGAATCCCTGATCGTTCTCCACGCACCACAGTGGCAGGAAAGCTGTCCGCCAGAAGGCCCTGGCCGAAAATCCGATTGACATCGATTCAGCCCCGGGCAATAATCCGCGCACTTCTTCTACATGGTGCCTTCATGCCAGCGTCATCATCGACATACAGCATTATATTGCTTACGAAGGATCCGGCCGTCCAGGCTCAAGTTCAACAGGTCTTTACGGATGCCTCAATCAGCATCTTCCCTGATGCTCAGACCTTTCAGATGGAATCGCCACACCAGCATGCGGAGGTCATCATCGAGGAACTGTCGGGCACCCGGGATTCCGTCACGGCATGGCGCGATCATCTCGATTTTGCCCACACCCTTTTCATCCAAGGTTCATCCGCGGTCTTACGGCAAACCTTGACCATGATCCAAGCGACGATCACACCGAACAGCCTCCGACCAAGCAAGACCCAAGACGGGTCTCTGGAAAATTATTTGGAGGTGAAAATGGGTGAATTCGTCAAAGGAATGCGCAACGGGTCCGCAAGGAACCTCCACCCGATTCTCATTTCCGCCGTGGAGCGCCCTCTCATCACCTCGGCCCTGCAAGAAACACGAGGCAATCAGATTCAGGCCGCGGAATTGCTCGGACTCAACCGGAACACGTTGCGAAAAAAGATCGTCAATCTGCATATTCCGCTGAAACAGACCAAACTGAGAGCGAATCGTAGTGCGTAAGTGTGCCAGTGCAGTGCCACCGGAGTCATTTTCTCCATTTCTTCACCACCTATAAGGAGGAACATTATGACAAAGGAAGAGCTGATCGCGAAGATGGCCGCTTCGGCTGGGATCACCAAAGTCGCAGCGGGAACTGCCCTTGAGGCATTTACCGGTGCGGTGACCTCTTCGCTGAAGAAAGGACAACGTGTCTCTCTTGTCAATTTTGGCACCTTTACGCTTTCTAAGCGGAAAGCCCGAATGGGGAGGAACCCAAGAACGGGCGAGTCACTCCGGATTCCGGCGGCGAAAGTGCCGAAATTTTCAGCAGGGAAAGAGCTTCGCTCTGCGGTGAAATAGATTTCGCCAGGAGTGCCGACAGAATATAAGGAAGAGAAGGTGGTAGCTCCTTCAGTTTCCTGAAGGGCGACTGTCTTCTCTTTCGTTTTCTTGACAGTGTCGGCGAGGCTATATTAGCATGCCTCCTCTTCTTGATAGGCGCGTAGCTCAGGGGGAGAGCGCTACCTTGACACGGTAGAGGTCGACGGTTCAAGACCGTCCGCGCCTACCATAGTTGAAATGAGTGGGGGGGTCGTTAGCAGAGGCGAGGCGTCTGCGTTTCCTTATGCCCTCGATTCGCTGTAGAACTCTATGAAGATTGCGCTCAAAGACGGCCACAGTATAGAGACAAGAGCGGGTGATACCGTGGGGACTACCCTTTCCTCACTGGGAGTGGCCGGACAGGATGTGCTCGCAGCCATGGTGGATGGAACCGTCGTTGACCTGTCACGCCCTCTTGCAGGTGGCACACTGATCGAACCGCTTCGGTTTGATAGTGCGGAAGGTCGGGAGGTCTACCGTCACAGCAGTACCCACGTCATGGCTCAAGCGGTGAAAGAGCTGTTTCCTTCGGCCCAACTAACGATTGGCCCAGCGCTGGACGATAGTTTTTACTACGACTTTTCCTTCGAACGCCCCTTTACACCGGAAGATCTCGAAAAGATCGAAGCTCGTGCGGCGGACATCATTCAACGCAACCTCCCGATTACGCGGAGGGAGTTTTCCAAACAGGAAGCCATCGATTTTTTCACGGCTCGTGGCGAACAGTACAAGGTCGAGTTGATTCAAGGGTTTCCCGACGGCGAACCGATTACCGCATACACACAGGGCGATTTTGTCGATCTGTGCCGCGGCCCTCACCTTCCAACAACCGGCCATATCGGGGCTCTCAAACTGCTCACTACTGCCGGCGCGTACTGGCGCGGCGATGAACGAAACCCGATGTTGCAGCGCATCTACGGGACATCCTTTCCGACCAAGGCCGAAGTCGAAGCCTACTTGGCCAGACTGGAAGAGATTAAGCGCCGTGACCACCGAAAAGTCGGGAAAGAACTGGACTTGATCAGCATCCAGGATGAAATCGGTCCCGGCCTCGTGCTCTGGCATCCAAAGGGAGCGGCAATCCGTCTATTGATTGAAAACTTCTGGCGAGAACAACATATTCGTGACGGATACAACCTGGTCTACTCTCCACATACGGCTCGCCTTGATCTTTGGAAAACCAGCGGGCACCTCGATTACTATCGAGAAAACATGTTTCCGTCCATGAAGCTGGAGGGCAGCGAGTACCAGCTCAAACCGATGAATTGTCCGTACCACATCATGATCTATCAGTCTCACTTACGAAGCTATCGAGATCTTCCCATTCGATATGGTGAGCTAGGGACTGTTTACCGCTACGAACGGACTGGAGTCCTCCACGGACTCATGCGAGTGCGCGGATTTACCCAGGATGATGCCCACCTCTTCTGCCGGCCTGATCAGATGGAAACGGAAGTCAGCCGGGTACTGGACTTTACGTTTTTTGTGCTTCAAACATTTGGATTCACTGAATTCGAAGTGTTTCTCTCCACCAGACCGAAGGAATCGGTCGGTGGTGATGAGCATTGGACATTGGCCACCAGCGCCTTGGAGGCCGCACTAAAGAGTCGTCACATCGCCTTTGAACTGGATCCGGGAGGTGGAGCGTTTTATGGTCCCAAGATCGACATTAAGATCAAAGATGCGTTAGGCCGTTCATGGCAATGTTCCACGGTCCAGGTGGACTTCAACAATCCCGAACGGTTTGATTTGAGCTATATCGGGGAAGACGGGAAGGCCCATCGACCGATCATGATCCATCGTGCCCTGATGGGATCGATTGAACGGTTCTTCGGTATTCTGATTGAGCATTACGGCGGTGCCTTTCCGACCTGGTTGGCACCCGTACAAGCAGTGGTCATCAACATCACTGATCAGCAGCAGGACTATGTCAGTGCCGTTGTGGCACAATTGAAAGCAGCCGGCTTTCGGGCCGAAGCGGATCTGCGAAATGAAAAGATTGGATTCAAGATTCGCGAGGCTGAAAAGGCAAAGGTCCCGTTCATGTTGGTGGCAGGAAATCGAGAAGTCCAGAATGGTACGCTCTCAGTCCGAGGCCGAAGTGGGGCCACTTTAGGCAATATGACAGTGGCTGAGATCGTGAATCTGTTGCAATCTGAGCTCAAGCATACCCAGCGAGAGCTTCAACACACCCACTAAGAGAGAGGTGGCCTATCGTCCCCAAATTACGCGTGAATCGTGAAATTCGAGTCCGAGAAGTTCGTGTGATCGGTCCAGAGGGAGAACAGCTCGGTATCCTTCAGACGGCGGATGCCTTTC
>JAHBWQ010000400.1 GCA_019636915.1 Nitrospira sp.
TGTAAGGGACCAATCCCCTGTCGCCCCTTCCGTCTCCAGGTTCGGCTCTTCATCGCCAAACCGATTTTTGAAAGCCCCGTCACCAAACGATCAGGGAGCGAGTCCTGGTCAATCGTTGTTATTGCTGTCATAACTACCCCTCCTCTCCCTACTAGTTCGGCAATCGGCACTATTCGTTCGGTAATTAGCCGGAGGGTAGTCTATTGTCCTGTCTTCCTCCCCGTCAAGCCTGTTTCGCGCTCCAGAGACCATCCCCTACTTTTGTATTTCAGCGGACGACGAGCACGCTACAGTGAGCATGTTGAACCACACGAGTGGACACACTGCCGAGCAGGACACGGCCGATCGCGCCCAACCCCTTCGCTCCGGTCACGATCAGGTCCGCCTTGTTTTTCTTGGCCACCGTCAGAATCTCATCCGCCGGTTTCCCGAGCCTCACGGCTTCACGTATCTGGAAGCCTGATTTCGCGAGCTTATCTCCAGAGCGCTGCACCAGCCCCTTCCCGACCTCCTTGACCTCCGGGTATTTTAAAAAGGGCATGGCGTGCACGATGGTGACCAAAACCGGCTCGCGGTCAGGACCATCGGGTGTCGGATTGATCGTACGCATCACAAACTTGACCGCCTTATCTGAAGCAGCCGACCCATCGATCGCCAAGATCAGATGCCGGACAGGCCTCGGAGGTTCTTTCACCACCAGAACAGAACAAGGAGCATGGTGGATGGCATGGTTCGAGATGCTGCCCAGCATAAAGCGATCCAGGGCATCTAAGCCTCTTGATCCGATCGACAAGAGCCCGACTCCACGCTGGGCATGCTTCATAATCGTCGCCGCAACCGCGCCGTGTTCAGTCGTCACCGTCCCACTCAATCCGAGCGTCGACAACAGGCCTTCCGAATCCTTTTTCGCCGCTTTCGCCGCGGCCTCCATCCGCTTCACTTCGGACTGAATATACCGTTCTGTCCCGACGATCACCGGTTGGATCATGAAGGGAGCCCGAAGACCCGCCACATCGACGACATGCAGGACACGAACAACCGGCTGCACCGCGAACGGGATTTCCGCCAACCATTCCAATGCCCACCGGCCATACTTTGATCCATCCGTTGCCGCCAGAATTTTCATAGTGGATATCCTTTTCTTCAATCGAAACGCACCCTGTTGCTTACAAGACTGTCTTGAACCGATCCCGAAACACGTCGGGAGGCAGGTTCGCCACCGCGGCATACCGGCCCACAGTATCGTGACACTCCAGGTCTTCCTCGTTGAGTCGAATCATGTATTGCCGGGCAATCTGGTAAGACTGGGACTCAATCTCTACCATCCTGACCCTGGTCCGTCCGGTGGCAGGATCCACCATCTGCTTGAATGGAATCGGGATGA
>JAHBWQ010000402.1 GCA_019636915.1 Nitrospira sp.
TCCTGCGTGGGAAGAATACTCCCGCCTCGTTTTTTTACTGAATGGCTTTGGCGAATCGTTCCCACCGAACCCACTCCGTCCAATTTCCCTGTCCATTCCAGGACCAATAGATACGGAACGCTTTGCCGCGGATTTTCTCCTCACGGACGTACCCCCAGAACCGACTATCCAGGCTCTGGTCACGATTATCGCCCATGACAAAATAGGACCCTTCAGGGACCGTCACTGGGCCAAAATTATCGCGAGGGTTGACCGTCCCGTCGATGATGCCGGGATCAATGCGTTGGGTAAAGGCTTTGTCATCAAGCGGCTGACCGTTCACCAGGACGACCTTGTTCCGTAGGTGGACCGTGTCTCCGGGCAAGCCCACAATGCGCTTGATAAAATCCTTCTCTTCATCCTCGGGAAACCGAAAGACGATGATATCACCACGTTGCGGTTTGCCGAACGTGACGACGGTGGAAGACGTATAACAATTGACCGGTGGAAAACTCCATTGCAATTTGCAGTCCGTCGGCCACTGCAGGCCATAGGACAACTTGCTGACCAAAATATGATCTCCGATCAGCAGGGTTGGAATCATGGATCCGGACGGAATCTTGAAGGCCTGCACGACGAACACTCGAATGGCGAAGGCCAGCAACATGGCGACGATGATCGCTTCGGCATACTCTCGAACGAGCGATTTCCGTCCGGTCTGGTCGGCGTTTTCGGCGAGCTTGGCGTTGCCCAGCGAGGCCGGTTCACCGGGCCGTGACCCACCGGACAACTTGTCCGCATTGCGTTGATTCGAATCGGGGCTCATTCTTCTCCGACCTTGAGAATCGCCAGAAAGGCTTCCTGTGGAACTTCGACACTGCCGACCGCTTTCATGCGCTTCTTTCCTTCCTTCTGCTTCTCGAGTAATTTCCGCTTCCGCGTGATATCACCACCATAACATTTCGCAAGAACGTTCTTCTTCATGGCCCCGATCGTCTCGCGGGCGATGATCTTGCTCCCGATGGCCGCCTGAATGGCGATCTCATACATCTGCCGGGGAATCAATTCCTTCATTTTCTCCGCGAGCTGACGTCCGCGCTGCACCGAACGATCTTTATGCGTGATGAAGGACAAGGCGTCGACCGTTTCACCGTTCAGCAAAATGTCGATTTTGACGAGATCAGATTCCCGATAGCCGATCAGCTCGTAGTCCAGCGATGCATAGCCCTGCGTGCGGGACTTGAGTTTATCGTAAAAATCGAGAATGACTTCGTTGAGCGGCAATTCGTAACTGATCATCACCCGCGTGGGATCGAGAAATTGCAGACTGCGCTGAATCCCGCGCCGCTCTTGGCAG
>JAHBWQ010000403.1 GCA_019636915.1 Nitrospira sp.
AGACAGTTGGCGATATGGGCCTCGTCTCACGCCTACTGTGAGTCCCTTCCACGGCCACGTCGTATTGGTTGGCGTACGCATCGATGAGACCGCATAACATGCGTTGATAAGGGACACCTGCACGCTTGCCTTGGTTCTTGACGAACGCCAGACTGCTTTGAGTCAACTCCAGCGTGACTTTTGTGGTCGGCTCACATTTGACGAAGGCTGACGGTGGAGGCAAAAACTCCGTGACACGTTCCCCCATGGCCAAACGCGCATCGGTGTATCTTATTTTCTTGTTCAAAACGTTTCCTCCCTTGCTCCAGTAGCCTGCTCCATACACGCGTATGCGCTTTCTCGTATACGAAAATCGTACCGTTAATACGTTGCCCTCGACCACTCCGAGAGAGACGCACAGTTTGTCGCCTGCGATATGCCCAGTCGCAGCAATGCGCGACAGACCCTTGAGAAGGAAACTAGAGGTCGTTCTTTGGAGCCTGTATGCAAGCCAATGATCTATCGAGTAATCATTCTAAGCGTAGTGAGTCGACGTTGGGCGAGGACCTAGTATAGCTCAATGAGCCGCTCACCTTGTTCAAGGTTGGCGATCACTTGAGAGAACAGGGGCTGAAACCACCGGACGAGTGCCGCGTTGGAGCAGTTGCCGATCCGGACCCAGACAACGGACGTTACCGGTGGAGAGGCAAGTAAGAGAATATTTTTAAAGTCTTCATCCTTTGTGATGATGGCCTATGCATTGACAACGACATAGTTCCAGATCACCTGGTCCGTTGCGAGGAGTATGCCTACTTCTTCGACGTGACCGGCTCCATGGCCGAGAGATATGATAAGACGAGCTCATGCTGGAGGGAGATCGCGTCAATTAGGGAGTTCATCCGGCCCGGAGCATGACGTGGTCGGACTAGGCCGCCGCAAATTCAAGGACCGCTTGGATATCTTCTTTCTCAAGATAGGGATAGTCTGCAGGATGGTCTCTGTTGATACACCAGCTGCAAGAAGGTCGAGGATGTCTTTCACGCGGATCCGCATCCCACGAATACAGGGGCGACCACCGCACTGGGCCGGATTCACAGTAATGTGCGCTAGTACACTCACGAGGACATGGTATCCCCGTCTCTTGCTGAAGATCACTGATACTTCTTGAGGAGTCACCTAAGATTGGGTTGACTGGTAGATTTCTAACAACTATACTAGTTGTGATAGATGAGGTGATTGATGATTGAAACGGTATCCACACTTGAAATGCGTCAACGCCTGGGGGATCTTCTGAATCGGGTGGCGTTGCGGCATGATCAATTCGTCATCGAGCGCAAAGGCAAGGCTCTGGCGG
>JAHBWQ010000404.1 GCA_019636915.1 Nitrospira sp.
TGGTGACAGCCCTGGGGATGAATGAGGGCAGTGGGACGACGCTGGGGGATGCCTCGGGGAACAACCACACGGGGACGCTGGTCAACGGGCCGCTCTGGGTCGCGAGCCAAGCGACCTATGGACAATCGGTGTCATTCGACGGCATCAACGATGCGGTGTCGGTGGCCAATCCCAACACGTACAACTTCGGCACGGCCGATTTCACGATTGAACTCTGGGTCAAGCGTAACGTGCTGGGCGGCGGCCAACGGCATCTGCTGAGCAAATGTGATGCGACGACCTGGGTTGTCGGCTGTAAAGAACTGTACTTTAACACTAGCAATCAGTTGGTGTTCGGGTCGTTCAGCACGAGTGACACCGTTGCTGGTACCATTGCCGACACGAACTGGCACCATGTGGCGGTGACGTTTGCGGACAGCACCAACACCCTGCGGATGTATGTGGATGGAGTCTTGATCACGACGACCACGAAGGCGTTGGAGGCGGATGGGGCGGGGCATGTGGTGACTCTCGGCAATCTGCACGGCAGTAATCCGTTCAGTGGGCAGCTTGATGAGTTGCGGATCTACAATCGGGTGCTGACCCTTGCGGAGATTCAAACGGATCGCACCACGCCCATCGCTCCAGGATCGACCGACACCACGCCGCCGAGCACGGTGGCAGGATTGAGTGCCACGGCTGTCAGTGGTCCACAGATCAACCTCACCTGGACGGCGGCCACCGATAACATTGCCGTTACCGGCTATCGCGTGGAGCGTTGCCAAGGGCTAGGCTGCACGACTTTTGCGCAAATCGCGACTCCCTCCGGGACCACCTTCAGTGACACCGGCTTGGCTGCTTCCACGGCTTACAGTTATCGGGTGAAAGCGGTTGATGGCGCTGGCAATGTGAGTGTGAATTATTCGAACGTGGCTACGACTACGACTGCGGCGGACACGACGGCTCCCACCGCTCCAACTAGTCTGGCTGCGACGACCGGGACTAATCAGATTACGCTGACCTGGGCGGCCTCCACCGACAACGGGGGAAGTGGTCTGGCCGGCTACGAGGTGCTGCGCTGTCAGGGGACAGGGTGCACCACTTTCACGCTGATTGCCACCGTCAGTACGACTAGTTACACCGACACCGGTTTGGCGGCCAGCACTCCCTATACCTATCAGGTTCGTGCCGTGGATGGGGCGCTGAATCGAAGTAGCTCTGCCAGTATTTCCGCAACGACGGGAAGTGGTGGCGGAGGGGGTATTGGCT
>JAHBWQ010000405.1 GCA_019636915.1 Nitrospira sp.
AAGACGCCATCCTCGGAAAGAAATAACGCCCGTCACCGGATGGGCCCGCTGCGATCAGTGTGTCACGTCCATCCAGCGGGCCTGCCGACTGATCAACCCCCCGAACGATTCGGACGTTCGCAAACGATGACACTCTTGTCCCAGTGTCCTTCTCGTGGTCTCCACATATCAATTCCGTGTGTCAGCTGCAGCGCGTAGTTAGATCAAATCGACGCTCTATTTCAGAAATCTTGTCAACAATAGGTTTGGCAGCGTCTTTTGCCCAATCGGATTTTGCATAAGAAGTCACCTTCTTCGCGAATGCCAAGACGTCTGGATCCCCTAAAATCGAGCTTATTTGATCGTTCCCGGTGTGGTGGAACCGTCTCACGACACCACAAGACGTGCTGTTGGGGAGTTGGGGGACCGCGACGCACTGATCAGCACGAACTAGTGTAGTGGGGCATAAGTGACTTGACTTATTGTCTCGCATGAGTATCCTCTGTTCCCCAAGGAGGAGTGACCCATGCGCATTGCCCCCGCCGTTCATCTGAGTGGTCCTGAACGCCAGCAACTCAAGCAGTGGGCGCGTGGACGACGAACGCCTGCGCGCCTGGTGCTCCGCGCCAAGATTGTGTTGTTGGCGGCCGCAGGCCACGACAATCACCAGATTGCCGCTGCCGTAGCCACAAGCCGGCAAACCGTAGGGCTCTGGCGGCAGCGCTTCGTGACCCAGCGGGTGCTCGGTCTTACCCGGGATGCCCCTCGCGGAGGGCGGCCCCCCAAGGCACGTCGGACCCTGACCGCGCGCATCCTGAAGACAACGATGCACACGAAACCACCTGCCGCCACCCACTGGTCCACCCGCACCTTGGCGCGACACCTGCGGACGAATCCCACGTTCGTGCAGCGGGTCTGGACTGCGCATGGGCTCCATCCCCATCGGGTCCGCACCTTCAAGCTCAGTCAGGATCCGCACTTCCAGGAGAAATTGGAGGATGTGGTGGGGCTCTATCTCCATCCGCCAGCGCATGCGGTGGTGCTGGCCGTTGATGAGAAAAGCCAAATCCAAGCGCTCGATCGCACACAGCCTGGCCTCCCGCTCAAGAAAGGCCGGTGTGGGACGATGACCCATGACTACAAGCGCCACGGCACGACCACGCTCTTTGCCGCCCTCAACGTCGCGGAAGGCTCCGTGATCTCCACCTGCTTGCCCCGTCATCGGCACCAGGAATGGCTGCG
>JAHBWQ010000406.1 GCA_019636915.1 Nitrospira sp.
TTTTGACCGTCACACGCTATGTGGAACGTAACGCGCTGCGGGCCAAGTTGGTCAGACAGGCAGAACACTGGCGATGGAGTAGCCTGTGGCGACGTGCTCGGGGAGACGCGAAACTGACGACCTGGCTGAGTGATTGGCCGGTCCCTCCCCCGCGCAATTGGATGACTCGGGTGAATCGACCTGAAACCGGCGAGGAGCTGGAAACCCTTCGAGTGAGTGTGCAGCGAGGACGCCCTTTCGGCGACGAGGCGTGGGTGAACCGGATGGCAAAACGATTTGGTATGGAATCAACGCTCCGACCACGCGGCAGGCCCAAGGGATCGTAACCAGTGCAACTATCGTGTGTTCAACGGCCTACTTGCAGACGAACAATGGTGCCGTTTTCCCCGCTTGCCCACCCTTGCACAGCATCAGGAAAACTGAGTCCAAACAATGACGCAGGGGCGATCGCCTTCCCCTCGCTCCAGGTGAGGCCCGCGTCGATCGTTCGGTACAACGTCCCTCGTTCACCAACAATCCAGCCTTCTTGCCGACTCGTGAACCGGACCTTCAAGAGATCGATCACTTTTGTGCAGGTCTTTCCGCAGGGCAGAGTCTGATCGACCCATTTAGCACCACCGTCTGTCGTCTGAAACAATGCCCCAGCATTGCCAACTGCCCAGCCAGTCAGAGCATCCGTGAAAAAAACATCGAACAAGGTCGCCGCATTCTGCGTGGCTTGTGCCGTCCACGTCGCACCACCATCGGAGGTCGACAGGATAGTTCCCAGTGCGCCCGCGATGGTCCCCTTCTGCTCATCAAGGAAGTGTGCGGCATAGAGCGCCGCCGTGGTACCACTGACCTGCTCTCTCCAATGCAAGCCTCCATCCTTGGTGTGAAAAATGGTCCCGCCCCCCCCAATCACCCATCCGACATCGGGAGTCGCGAAATAGACGGCATACAGCGGCTGTTGTGTATCGACCGGCTGCGGAGACCAGGACTCTCCCCCGTTCGTCGTTCGGCTGAGCCATCCTCCGGCACCCGTCACCCATCCATTCGACGAGTCGGCAAAGAATACGGACGTGAGTAAGGTCGTCGTTCCGCTGACCACCCGCTTCCACTTTTTCCCGCTATCGGTGGTCTTGAGAATAGTTCCACCGGATCCCACCGCCCAACCCTGTTGAGGCGTGGGAAACTGA
>JAHBWQ010000407.1 GCA_019636915.1 Nitrospira sp.
GCATCGCGCTGATAGTAAACCTGAGGTCCCTGAACAGTAGCGGGAACTAAGTCTTGCTGCATTTCGAATAGATAGAACTGGGCCATGTCGAGTTTGAATCTGACGCCGTCCCAAAGATTAGACATATCCCCTTTCATCGTCCAATCATATCACTAGAAGATCGTTGTGGCTAAACTGTGGCAGAACTATCGTGCCCGATGTGGTTTCATTGGTTCTTCACCTACCTCTTGATCCTCTGTAAGTGACTGAGAACGAAACGATAGGAGTAGATTGAGGTCTATAGTCTCGGGAATGGAAGCGTTTGCAAGTCTCGCACCCTCATGCTTTTTATCTCGCGCTACAAGCCCAATAGGGAAACCCAAGCTCATGCCGTGACGGAGTCGGCCCCATCCTGATGCGGGGTATAGGGTGATAACCTCGGAGTTAGGCACTTAGCTAACAGCCGTGTCATCCTTTTGGGCATAGCTTGCCCCGCTGATTATCCAATTGAAACTGACTGCCAGCGGTTCCGTATACCTCACATGTGATTTTCCCATCATAACTCCCAGCCGTACCTTCCATCCTGGAAGCTTGGTGGTAGCAGTCACTCTAACATTTTGTTGTTCTAGGACTTTTCGACAGGCAGCAAACTAACAAATCGCAGGTCATCAAGTTCTTCCTGCTCGGACAGGTCCCCCTAAAGTGCAATAGATCTCTTGCTCTAAAGCAACGTAAAAGTAATGCACCTCAACAAGCTTCCGATCAATCTGCCATATTGATTCGCCTATTACGCATTGCAAACCTAATGATATTGGGAGTTGGCATACTTGGCTGGGTCATCAGCGTTCCACCTAAAGTTCACCAGTATTCGCAAGAACACGCAGCATATTTGACCGGCATCCTTATCACAACGGTACTCTTGCTCAGTACTTTGTACGTGTTAGCACTATACGGTGCTTGGCGTGGCTTTGGACCTCAAAGCACATTGCGGATTGTGCGGAACGCATGGCGTGCCAACATTGTCCTAATACTTATCCTCCTAGTTAATAGCGCCCGTTTACTCACTGACCCAGAGGAACTTCTATGGAACCTCCTATTCATGCTCTTGTTCATGCTCAATATCATTGCTCTGGGAAGACGCAAGTCTATCTTGAAGGTGATACCCGCAACCTAAGCTACGAGCACT
>JAHBWQ010000408.1 GCA_019636915.1 Nitrospira sp.
GTGATCTGCTGTAGTGATGGTGGAGTTCCGGTGAAATCCAGGTCGGTGCATGAATGCCGTTTGTGACGCTTCGGATCGGGATTTGATCGGTCGGCAATCCAGGCCAGAAGTGTTGCCACATCTCGCGCGTGACGCGGCCATGCTCCCGACTGACGCCGTTGACATGGGCGGAGAGGCGCATGACCAATGCCGTCATGTTGAATCCACCGTGCGATTCGGGAGCTTCACCCAGGCGCAGAAATTCGTCGCGTGAAAGACCCAGTTGCTCCCAGTACCCGGAAAAGTAGCGGTCCATCAAATGATGGGGGAAGACGTCGTGTCCAGCTGGGACAGGGGTGTGCGTAGTAAAGACCGTGCTTTGCCGAACGATCTCGCTTGCTTCCGCGTGGGATGAGCCCTTTTGCACCAACTCGCGCATCCGCTCCAAGGTCAGGAAGGCCGAGTGCCCCTCATTGGCATGCCACACAGTCGGAGAGATCCCGAGCGAACGCAACATGCGCACGCCCCCGATTCCCAACAGAATTTCCTGGCAGATTCGCATTTCTTGATCCCCGCCATACAGCCGGGCGGAGAGGGCGCGGTCTTCAGGGCTATTCTCGGGTACGTCTGTATCGATGAGAAACAGCGTGATCCTGCCCACCAGCAGTTTCCAGACTGCCGCGGTCACGCGCCGATTGCCCATGTCGACGGTAAACCGACAGGGTTCTCCGGACGGAGTTTTGGCCAAATGGATTGGCGACTCGTCACGGTTAAAGGGTGCGTAGGCGGCTTCTTGCCAGCCCTCGGGGGTAATGCGCTGACGGAAATAGCCTTGGGGGTACATGAATCCGACGCCGACAAGAGGCAACCCAAGATCACTCGCTTCTTTACAATGGTCCCCGGCCAAGATGCCCAAACCGCCACTATAAATCGGTACAGAGGCGTGCAACCCAAATTCAGCCGAGAAGTATGCGATGGCCGTCTTGGTCAAATCGGCATGATGAGTACCGGCCCAACTCTTCTTATTGGCCAGGTATTCATCGAACAAGCGAAAAACGGCTGAATATTGGCGAAGAAATGAGGGATCCTCAGCCAGACGGGTCAGCCGGTCCGGCTGGATGTCGGCGAGGAGTTTGACGGGATTATGGTTTGTAAGGAACCACAGAGTTG
>JAHBWQ010000409.1 GCA_019636915.1 Nitrospira sp.
ATCTACTGTTCGACGCAGTAAAGACGCCTTGCTACTGTGCAGGCGGCGGTTTCAAAGCCATTATAGAGCACGCCCGCGGGCGTCGTCGTCTGTGCCGCAGCCGATGAATTGCCATAGACGCCGTTGTAAGGACCCGCAGAGCTCATCCAGCCGATGTTTGTGCCAGAACTGCCGCACTGACCAGGGCCACCGTCGATTGTCCATTCGCCACCGACACCGAAATTAATTCCTGTCCACACCTGGAACGAAGTAGTATGAATTGCATTCGTAAAATTGTTCGTGGAAAAATCGAATATCCCGTTGTAGTTCGCGGTGAATACAGGCAGACCGTCGAGGGCGCGCAGGTATGTTGTATTCGGCCGCAGAACCCAATCGATACCCTCGCTGATTCCGGTAGTTGTACCGCCACAATACGAGGTAGTGCAGGCTCTGCGCAGTGTATTAGAACCAGAATCGGTTAACATCGCCTTGAAATTTCCGGCCCCGCCCGGTTTATTTGCATCGCCGCTGTTGCACTTCGCATCTGCACCACTAATGCCTGCAAGATTACCGTTGTACGCGCTGTTTGTTACGTAAATTTTCTTATTCGGTTGCTGCACCAGCGCCTGGATTTCCGCCGTGCTCAGCGCGCGGTTGTAGATGCGAATGTCGTCGAGATCGCCGGGAAAGCGATAATTCCCTGAGAAAGAGCCAACCTCGATAGGGCCGGCTTGCGTATTCCACGTCGCTGCAGATACCGTTGTGCCAGCGCTCGGGCCGTTTGTATCCAAAAGACCGCCATTGAGATAAAGCTGTGCATTCAACGCATTGACGACCATACAGACATGATGCCATGTATTCTGGTGGATGTACCCCGCCGGCGAACAGGGGGCACCGTAAGCGCAGCCGAGCGTTGACGGTGCATTGGTATCCATACTATTAAAACCAATTTGCGACGCTTGGTTGATCGAACTGTTACCGTAAGCAACGCCGATTCTCACTCCCGCGATGGCTTGGTCTGCCCGCCCCCAGAAGCACATTGTTCTGTTCGCATTGCCGGTACTCAACGGTAAAGTTACGGAGCTATTGAACATCGAATTGCTCACACCGTTAAAATGATATGCCTTTGCCGCTGCACC
>JAHBWQ010000041.1 GCA_019636915.1 Nitrospira sp.
CCGGATCGATGGGGCTCTCGTCGATTCACCGAATAAGCTCTCTCGCTTGATCGGGACACTGACTCCGGGAGCACGCGCCAAGATCGACGTCATCCGAGATCTGAAACCCCTGACACTCACCATTCTCCTCACGGAACGCCGCGACGCGGCAGCGGTGTCCACGACTCCTCCTGCACGAGCCGAAGTGAAACTAGGAATTGAGGTTCAGGAGTTAACACCCAGTCTCGCTGAAAAGTTCAAGCTTCGAGAGGCGAAAGGTGTCGTGATTATGCGGATCGAGCCAAACAGCTTGGCTCAAGCCGAAGGGCTGCACGAGGGGGACTTGATCAAAGAGGTGAACCGTGTAGAGACTGCGTCCCTCGCCGACTATTCTGCAGCGATCTCCAAAACGAGGCGCGGCGATACCATTTTGCTTCGCGTGCTTCGTGAAACTCGCGCGTTCTATGTCGTTTTGAAGACCTCTGACTGACCCACATTATCCAGACTGTCCTGCGGCTCAACGCTTTCCGTACAAGCGTCCATGAAGCATGTGGTCTAATGCTCTGCGTGCGACGCCACAGCCAGTCCTTCGGCTTTCCGCTTCTCTAGAATTTTTCCTGTGAGATCCCGTGGAACTTCGTCGTACTGCGAAAATTCCATGGCATAATTCCCTCGACCGGCGGTCATGGCATTTAACGCAGTGGCATACCGAAGGAGTTCCGCCAAAGGCACCAGCGCCGTAATCTGCTCCACATGATCCTGGGCATTCACGGAAAGGATTCGTCCCCGACGGGCGTTCAAATCTCCCATGACGGCCCCGACCGTTTCAGTCGGTGTATTGATCTCAACCGTCATGACCGGTTCCAATAGCACGGGATGGGCGCTCTCCATCGCTTTTCTGAATGCCATCGAGCCTGCGATCTTGAACGACATTTCTGAAGAATCGACGACATGGTAGGACCCATCATAGACCGCAACCTGCACGTCCACGACCGGACACCTACTGAGTGGGCCTTCATGCATGGCCTCATGCACCCCCTTTTCGACCGCCGGAATGAAATTCCGAGGAATGGCCCCTCCGACGACTCGATTTTCAAAGACAAATCCCTGCCCCCTCGACAATGGCGCCACCTCAAGCCAACAGTCGCCATACTGCCCATGCCCCCCCGTCTGTTTCTTATACTTCCCCTGGGCCTGTGACGTGGTCTTGATGGTTTCTCGATAGGGAATTTTGGGAGTATGGAGGATGACATCGACACCAAATTTTCGATGGAGTTTTTCCAGCGCCAGATCGATATGGAATTGCCCCATCCCGCTGAGCACCATTTCTTTGGTCTCGTCGTTTCGTGAAAATTCCAGCGTCGGGTCTTCTTCGATGAGTTTATGCAGTCCGAGACTGACCTTGTCGATATCCGCCTTCGACTTGGACTCGATTGCATACGACAGAATCGGCTTCGGCAGACCAAGCCCCGGATAGCAGAGAGGATTCCCCTCGTGCGACAAGGTATCACCGGTGTGGGTGTCTTTGAGTTTTGCGATCGCTACGATGTCTCCGCCTTTGGCTGACTCGACCGCCACATGTCGTTTCCCCAAGGCTCGGTAGAAATGGCCAAGTTTCTCTCGCACATGTTGTGAAGCATTGAACACGGTCGAATCAGCCTGGACGCTGCCCGACACCACACGACAATAGGACAATCGACCGACAAATGGGTCGATGATCGTCTTAAAGACATAGGCGGAAAAGGGTTCATGGACAGTCCCCTTCCGTTCACACCTGTCATGAGTCTCTGGCTGGATGCCGCACCATGGATGGACCACACCACGCTCGGACGGTGATGGAAAGAGACTGACCATGGCATCAAGCAGAGACCAGACCCCTACGTTCTGCGTGGCCGATCCGGCATAGACGGGAAGAAATTGTCTCGTCACGATATCCCGACGTAGTCCCTCAAGCAGAGCGTCCTCGCTCAGCCCCCCCTCCGCGAGATAGGTCTCCAGAAGTGTCTCTCCACTCTCTGCCACAGCCTCCACGAGCTGTGTCCGTGCTCGGCTCAGGCTATCCTCCACATGCGGTGGAATCGGAAGAAGCTCGACGTTCGCGGAGTTCGGTCCGGATCGCACGAACTTCTTGAGCCGCACATCAACCACGCCGTCCAATTTCCCCTCGGCATTGACGGGCACCGTCATGGGAATCGGCGTACAGTCCAGTTGCTTACGACACATCTCAAGCGTGTTCTCAAGAGATGCCCCATCCTTATCGAAGCTGTTGAGGAACAGCAGGCAGGGAAGTTCCAAGTCTTTGATCTTTGCCCACAAACGAGCCAGTTCAGTGCGCACACCGATTTGTTCGGTCATCACGAGCACGACCGCATCGACGGCACGGAGAGCAGCCATCGACTCACCGAGCAATGCCAATGCGCCAGGAGTATCGATGAGGGTGAGATGGGTGTGATTCCACGAAAACTGAAGCAGGCTGGCGCTGGTCGACGTACGATGACGGAGTTCTTCAGGCTCAAAATCAGAAACTGTCGTTCCCTGCGTAACAGAGCCAAGTGCCGGGAGCGCTCCTCCCATGTACAGCAAGGCCTCGCAGAGAGAGGTCTTCCCTGCACCGGCACTGGATACGATAGCCACATTCCTGACGGATTCTACACAGGTTGTTTCCATGATCAGCCCTCCTTGTGCAGCGATGGTCTTTTACGCCATTCTTATCCTTACCTTTCTGTGATCATGCCCTGCTTGCCGAGCGTTCCAAGGTGTCATCCTTCACCTACTGGTCCGTGAGCCACCCCTCGTCTGCAAAACTCACATACCGACCGTCTCCAAGAACAATATGGTCCACCACACGAATCCCCAACAGTCGTCCTGCCTCGGCCAGTCGGCTCGTGAGGTGCCGGTCCTCGACACTCGGTGTGGGATCCCCACTGGGGTGATTATGAAGAAGAATGACGGCAGCCGCCGATTCACGAACCGCCAGGGCAAAAACCTCGCGCGGATGCACAATGCTGAGCGTGAGGCTTCCTTCAGACACCGTCACCTCTCTGAGCACGACATTCTTGGCATCGAGCAGGACAACCTTAAAAAGCTCATGCTTCACCTCGCGCAACAACGGGTGAAAGTGCTTATAGAGGTCGGCACTCGACGAAATACGCGTCCCGGTTGAGAGTGGAGCCGCAAGCGACCGTCTCCCCAGTGCCAGAGCAGCCTTGAGCTGAGCGGCCTTGGCCGGACCGACTCCAGGGATGGTGCAGAGTTCGTCCGTTCCGCAGGCAGCAAGCCCCCCCAACCCACCCATCCGTTCAAGGAGTTCAAGGGCAACCTGGACCGCTGATGCATCACGACGGCCGGTTCTCAGCAAGATCGCCAACAGATTGGCGTCGGATAGGGCTTCAGGCCCTTTCGCGAGGAGACGTTCACGAGGTCGCTCGGCCTGGGGCCAGTGCGCAATACCCTTTCCGCGCCCTTTTCCTGCCACAACACCCCTCGTGATGGACAAAAATTTGACGAACCGAACTCTTTTGTACCGTCAATTTTCTGAAAACGACCGATTCCAGTCAACTACGTAACACATAAGTCATTGAAAAACTGACGAACGACAATTTGGTGCAGCTCTTGCTTAAATTCGCCGTCAGCTGTGAACGTAACCACCCTGGGAGGGCGTAATGGAATGTCCGAAGTGCAAGGGAATGATGATGCTGGAGCGGTTCTCGGACTTCTTTCTTGTGTTTTATGCATGGAAATGCATCAATTGCGGTGCCATTATCGACCGCACCATTTCTAACAATCGCCGAAAGAGTTTGGCTGCCCGCGAGTCTCAGACCGTCGGTACGCGCTAAACCCATCGACCATTCGGGCTCGAATGTCGAGCCCGTAAGGCCGTCGTGACAGTCCAAGCTGATCACTGGCATTCCTCCACATCACGCATGGGCATTATAGTCCTCCCACGGAAGTCGGTCAAAACTGCAGACACCCCTCACCCTCGGAAAAACCACGCGATCATTGATAGTCGCCGGACCAACCATTAACGAACGCAGCTCACCTTGTCCTTGCTTTCTTGACCCCTGTAAAAACGCTATGTTAGAGTTCATACGATCCATTAATAATGTGGTGCTGTGTGGAATGCGTGTGATTGCAGGGACCTACCGCGGAAGGCGCCTCTATGGGCCACGGACACAAGTACTTCGTCCAACCTCTGACCGCGTTCGAGAGGCATTGTTTTCAATTCTTGGAAATCGGTTGCCACATAGTCGATTTTTAGACCTGTATGCAGGAACGGGAGCCGTCGGAATCGAAGCTCTCAGCCGTGGTGCAGACCGTGTCACCGCCGTCGAGTCGGACAGAGACGCCGTGAGCCTTCTCCAACGCAATAGACTCCTCTGCCAGATTGGTTCGGAGTTGACCGTCCAGCCTCATACGGTTGAGCAGTTTGTTCGGCGTCCAGCCCACTGGAATGGCCCCTACGATGTGGTCTTTGCCGATCCTCCCTACGCAGAGACAGGAAAACTTTCCTCGCTATTGAATGCATCGATGACAGGGACACTCTTCGCACTTGATGCATGGCTGATCGTCGAACATGGAGAAAGGACTGCGGTTCCCACGACGCTTGGCCCCACTACCTTACGCCGGCAATATCATTATGGCGACACCACCCTGTCGCTTTACTCTTATCCTGATCTTCACAAGACATGAAAACTGGCATTTATCCGGGCACATTTGACCCTATCACCCACGGACACACCGACATCATCACTCGTAGTCTGCGGATGTTTGATCGAGTGGTGGTGGCCGTGGCGCCAAATCCGTCCAAGCATCCGCTGTTCAATGTCACTGAACGGGTCGATATGGTAAGACTCGTCATGAAGGACCTGCCTCAGGTTGAGGTCACGCAATTTGAAGGCTTATTGGTCGACTATGTTGAGCGGTCTGGCGCCCACGCCATTATTCGAGGCTTACGGGCGATCTCAGACTTCGAGCATGAATTTCAGATGGCACTGATCAATCGGAAATTAGCCAAGACCGTGGAGACGGTGTTCCTAATGCCCAGTGAAGAGTACTCCTACCTGTCGTCAACCATCATCAAAGAGGTGGCACGGCATGGAGGTCCCCTGATCGAGTTTCTTCACCCTGAAGTCGCACGCCGTTTGAACGATCGTATCCGGAGTCTCAAATCATGAAACTTGCTGCCCGTGTCAGCCGCATTGCTCCCTCTCCCACACTCGCCATGGCGGCAACGGCCAAGGCCATGGCCGCACAAGGATTGGACATCATCGACTTTTCCACTGGAGAACCCGATTTCGATACACCGGAGCCGGTCAAGGCCGCTGCCGAAGCAGCTATTCGCGCAGGGTTCACCAAGTACACCCCCTCCTCGGGCATTGATGAGTTGCGTGGGGCTATCGTTGAGAAACTGCAGACGGAGCTTGGCGTTCGATATGAAAAGTCTCAAATCCTGGTCTCTTGCGGGGCGAAACATTCGCTGTATAACCTGGCGGAAGCGTTGCTCGAAGCCGGCGATGAACTCATCATCCCCACACCCTACTGGGTTTCCTATTCAGATCAAGCACTCTTGAACGATGCGACTCCGATCCTCATGCCAACCAGAGAAGACGAGGGATATGCCGTTCATCCCACTGAGCTTGAACGACTCATTACGCCGAAAACGAAAGCCATTCTGGTCAACAGCCCCTGCAACCCAACTGGGGCGACCTATGATCGAACCACCCTGGAACAGATCGCGGCAGTGGCGATTCGCCATGATCTCATTGTGATTTCCGACGAGATCTATGAAAAGGTCCTCTACGATGGAGCCAACCACCTCAGCATCGCATCGCTGGGTCCTGAAATCGCTGCACGGACCGTTATTATCAACGGAGTTTCGAAAGCCTATGCCATGACCGGGTGGCGCATCGGTTATGCGGCAGGCCCGAAAGAGCTCATCACAGCCATGGCCAATATCCAAAGCCAAAGCACCTCCAATCCTTGTTCGATCGCACAAAAAGCGGCCGTCGCTGCATTACGCCTTGGAGAACCATTCACGCGCAACATGGTCGAAGAGTTTTCCCGTCGTCGGAATACCATTATCGAGGGGCTGAACAAGATTCCAGGGGTGACGTGTTCCATGCCTCGTGGCGCCTTCTATGCATTCCCTAATATCAAGGGATTATTGGGTAAACGAGGCCCTTCAGGTATGCTCAAGACACCGAACGAAATGGCCAACTATCTCTTGAACGATGCGCACATTGCGGTAGTCCCTGGCGAACCATTTGGCAGTCACAACCATCTCCGATTGTCGTATGCCACCAGCATGACGAACATTACGAGAGGACTCGAACGACTGAGACAAGCCTTTGCCAAACTGGTATAAATCACAAGGGGCTTGCCGCCTAAGTACCGAGAACAGAGGACTGATGGAGAAAGGACGCACTCATGCCAACGTATGAATATCAATGTGACAGTTGTCTGCATCGCTTTGAGGTGAAGCAAAGCATTAAGGATGATCCTCTTTCCGTGTGCGAACGCTGCGGGAAAACAGTCAGACGCCTCATTTCGTCACCTGGAATTATGTTTAAGGGAAGTGGGTGGTATGTGACCGACTATTCAGACAAGCTCAAACCACCATCAAGTGGCGGAAGTGAAACACCCTCCGCAAAAACAGGCGAGAAGAAAGACTCAACCGCACCAGCTGCAACAACGACAACCACGCCAGCCTCTTCTCCGGCGCCGGCGTCAGGCTCAACCGGTTCCTCAACATCTACGTCCTCTTCATAACCATCGGAATCCGGCTATCGCACACCGATGGATCGTGGGGTTGAATGTTTGCTTGCCGGAGACTTTGCCGCTCCCTTGGAAGTGGCCGTCGCAGGTGACTTGGAGGGACCTTTATGGGGCGAGGCTTTAGGACTCATCGCCTTAATCGCCTTGATACGTAACGTTTCTAACTGACTCTGCAACCCACTGATGATGACGCTTTTCTCTCGATTCGTTCGACTCATGTCATCCATCTGTCCCTGGAGTTCCTGCTTCGCCCTGGTCAAGTCGACCACTTGAGCCTGGAGTTGTGTTTTCTCCATTGTCAACGTTTGAATTTCGGCACGCAATTGTTCGATCTCGTCCTGCAGCGTTGGAGGCCAATAGTCACATCCCACCAGGCTCACCACGACCCCCGCACAGAAGAATACTCCGACGAACCGCCGCTGTTGACGACTCATGCTGGTCTCCCCTCTCCTCATGTGGACCTGTTGATCACATCGTTCCGGACGGTTTTTCCATTGTCTGGGCAATGGCTTCAACATATGACAAGACCAGCATATTCTAGCAGATTGGGGAAGCAGTCACTGAAGGTGTTTGACCCTGGCTATTCGGACCTAAGAGAAACGGGGCAGACTTCTCTTAGGCTCCCGACACTCGTCAGGTATGTGGAGCGATGCCATAGTTGGATTGGAGCGTACAAGAGATGACGGCAGAGCCGTCTTCAGCACAAGCTGGCTAGCGTCTCAGCGCCAGGTGAGCAATGTCGGTCCGAAAGTGACATCCTTGAAACGAGATCGTTCCCACGACTCGATAGGCCTCACGCTGAGCTTCAGAGAGTGTCGCCCCCAGGCCAAGCACACCAAGGACACGGCCACCGGCTGTGACCACGTTGTTGTCCCGTTGTGCAGTGCCAGCGTGAAAGACAACAAAAGACGATGACGCGCCAGCAGTCGTGGGGAGTCCAGCAATCACCATCCCCTGCTGATAGGTACCGGGATAACCTCCGGATGTCATCACCACGCATACCGCAGCCTCTTGATGCCACTCGACTCGTATCTGCTCAAGGCGATGGTCGATCACCGCTTCGATCACATCGAGTAAGTCTGTCTTCAGCAGAGGCAACACAACCTGCGTTTCAGGATCTCCCATCCGAGCATTGAACTCGAGCACATAGGGAGTCCCATTCACCACCATCAGGCCAGCGTAGAGTACACCCTGAAACGGAGAACCGACACGGGCCATGGCATCAACCATCGGCTGCAATACTTCATGAAATACTTGATCTCTCAGTGAGGGAGTCCCCAGCGGAGCGGGGCAGTACGCCCCCATTCCACCTGTATTCAGTCCGGTATCCCCATCCCCAACACGCTTGTGATCTTGTGCCGGTGGCATCGGCACGATGGTCTTGCCATCAGTAAAAGCCATAATCGTCAGCTCTTCACCGTCCAAGAACTGTTCGATCAAGACCTGCTGACCAGCCTGCCCAAAAACCGCATGCTCCATGCAATCTCGAATTGCTTGTCTTGCCTGCTCACGAGTTGTGGCAATGATGACGCCTTTGCCTTGTGCAAGCCCATCCGCCTTGATGACGACCGGCACCTCGTGCTGCTCAAGATACGCCAACGCCTCTGCAGACTTTTCAAAACTCCTCGCCTGTGCGGTGCGAATCTTGGCCTGTGCCATCACCTCTTTTGAAAAGGTCTTGCTGGCCTCCACACGAGCCGCATTCTTGGTCGGACCAAAAATCCTGAGTTTGGCCTTGCGGAATTCATCGACGATTCCCAGGGCAAGTGGTACTTCCGGCCCAACCACCGTCACATCAATTCGTTCACGAATGGCAAATTCCTTGAGCCCTTGAACATCGTCCACGTTGATCGGCATACAGGTCGCCAACGAAGCAATACCTGCATTACCGGGAGCACAATACAAGATTGGCTTCCGTGGACTCTGCGCGAGCTTCCATACCATTGCGTGCTCACGCCCCCCGCTCCCAAGTACAAGGACCTTCATGATATTTTCCTGGATGGAGAATGCTCAGCGTTGACGTCGTTCAAAACGAGTTGCGCACAACAGGACAGAGAAGGAACACCCGTGGATGCTGATGTTGCGAGAATGCTCAAACAGGCCATCCCACGAGGCCGCAAGGAGTGAGAGGTTCGACGCGTACTGACGGAATGTACGCTGAAGGTCTCGAGCGTCTGAGAACGAAGTTGGGGACCTGTTTCAGCATCCGAACTAATGGCGGAAGTGGCGCATGCCAGTCAGAATCATCGCCATCCCATGTTCATCCGCCGCCTTGACGACTTCTGCATCGCGAATTGATCCACCCGGTTGAATAACGGCGGTAATCCCGGCTTCGGCAGCGGCGTCGAGACCATCACGGAAAGGAAAGAATGCGTCCGAGGCCATGACACACCCCTTCACCGGTATTTGCGCTTTCATCGCTGCTAACTTGACGGAGTCTACCCGGCTCATCTGTCCAGCCCCAATCCCCACGGTCTGACCCGGCTTCGCATAGATGATGGCGTTCGATTTCACGTGTTTGCATACGGTCCATGCAAACGCACAAGCGGCATACTCCTCGTCAGTCGGCTTGCGAAGCGTCGGCACCGTCAGTGCACGAAGATCGGTCAAGACTCCGAGATCGCGGTCCTGCACGATAAGTCCACCGACGAGCTTCTTAAGGTCAAACCCATCCTGCTTGACCTTCGTGAGGGGGCCGATATCCAACAACCGAAGATCTTTCTTGCGTTTCAATTCGGCGAGGGCATCATCGGCAAACCCGGGAGCGATGACGACCTCAACGAACGTGGACGTGATTTCCTTTGCAGTGGCCAGATCCACGACACGATTAAAAGCCAGCACCCCTCCGAACGCCGAGACCGGATCGGTCTCGCGGGCCTTCACATAAGCTTCCACCGGTGTCGCTCCCAGGGCCACGCCACACGGATTGTTGTGCTTAATGATGGCAACGGCAGTGTCCTGATATTCCTTCACCAATTCCAGCGCGGAGTTGGCATCCAGAAAATTATTGTACGACATTGCCTTTCCATGCAGGATCTTCCCTCGCGAAACTGAAGGCTCATGATTGCTGAGCTCACGATAAAACGCACCCTGTTGATGGGGGTTTTCGCCATAACGAAGCGTTTCGCTCAACTCAAACTGAAGCGACAGCACCTTGGGGAACTTGACTTCTCCGCCCTTCGTCTGCCGCTCCAAGTACCCGGCGATCAATCCATCATAGCGCGCGGTATGTTGAAAGACTTTCATGGCCAACTCACGACGGAGCGCCGCTGTCGCGGTATTGGTCTTCACAGCATCCAGCACCCGGGAATAATCGGCCGGATCGACCACGACCAGCACATCCTCATGATTCTTGGCGGCTGAACGCAACATGGACGGGCCACCGATGTCGATATTCTCAATGGCGTCTTCAAAACGGCAATCAGGCTTACCAATGGTGGCCTCAAAGGGGTACAGATTCACCACCACGACATCGATAGGACCGATCCCATGTTGAGCCATCTGTTCGACATGCGCTGGAAGAGAACGGCGCCCCAGTAAACCACCATGGATCTTGGGATGCAATGTTTTTACCCGACCATCAAGAATCTCCGGCGATCCGGTATAGGCAGCCACATCCGTGACGTTCACCCCGGCCTCGCGAAGCGCCTTCGACGTTCCGCCTGTCGACAAAATTTGCGCCCCGAGCGCTTCCAGTCCCTTGGCCATCTCGACGACTCCGGTTTTATCTGAAACACTGATCAACGCCCGCTTGATGCCGGCCATGTGTGTACTCCTTACGGTTCCTAGGCAGTGGGAAGTGGTGATGGTTATGACGATAGGTTCGCGAAGAATAGCAAATGGGTCTGGCAAGTTCAAGAAGCGGTACCATCGTACTTGCTCACATTCGTACTCTACAAACAGAAACAGTGATCCGTACGAAGATGCAGACAATCTACGAGGCCAGACGAACGTGTCATTGACCTTCACACCACCAATCGGGTAACGTCCCCCCGTCAAGAGTAATCTGGGTAAACCTGCATATGGAGGTGCGCCATGCTGGCTGGCCGATTGGTGAGGTTGATCGAGAAGAACTCCGAAAAGCTCGCGAGAGAGCTTAGTGAGAAAGTATGGAATTCTCCCCGTTGTAGTGATTTACGCAAAGTCCCATCCGACGAACTCCAAGCCCGTACCAGCGAAATCTACCAAAACTTAAACAACTGGTTGATGGATATGACCGAGCTTGAGATTGAGATGCGCTACACAGACTTAGGTGTGCGGCGTGCGGGGCAAGGCGTCGCGTTCAGCCATTTCCTGTGGGCCATCACCGCCACCAGAGAACACATGGTGACCTTCGTTCAGCGTGAAGGCTTTTCGGACGGCCCTATGGAATTGCAGGGTGAGCTGGAGCTCATGCACATCCTCGGCCAATTCTTCGATCGGGCGTTGTACTACGCCGCCGTGGGGTATGAGCGCGAACGCACTCGCGTCGGAGAGAAACTCCGCCGTCGCAGGGACGATCATCAGAAAGTGCATGCATAGGCCTGTGGCAGGGTAACTCCGCAGACGACCTACCGGCGGGCTCACCGTACACTGGTGAGCCCCACATCATTGTTCTGTCAAGCGTTTTATTCCAGTTATTCCAGAACAACCGACCTGATTGTACAGCCGAGAACGTCCTATCCATGTGGATCCTGAGGTCGCCGCTATCATGCATATCGAATAGAGCGTTCGTTTCACTCGGATCCGATCGCTTCTGGAGAGGCCTCCACTGACTCACCCGTCTTTCCCTTGATATTCCATCCAGTCCCTCGGCCAACTCATACCCGTAACGAACCCCGCAGTTTTCTCGATATCCCTCAGACCAAACTGAGAGCAGCCTCTCGACTCCCTACCCTATCAAGAGGAAGAGCCTATCAAACTTTCACCCTGGTACATGCCTCATCAATTGTGGTACGGTCAGACGTTGAATCCCAGGCATCACATCATCCACAGTGGGCAGAAGCTCGTGAAGCATGCGGAGATTCTTACCGGCGGCATGGCGTTGATACTCCCTCCTGCAGCCGGAGCATCCCACCACCACGCCCTCGTTCCCCAGAAGCGTGCGGCTCCATTGCCCACAAGCAGATCCGGATATGACTCGATACACTCCCTCACGTCACATGCGGCATTAACCCAAACATACGTCTTCAACCGCATCATCACATCACGCAGCTGCTGTAAGGACTGATCAACTATGAGCACACTGGGCAGATGGCTACAACCTCCTCCAAAAGGTTCTTTGGAGCAACAATACCAAGAGCTTGTCAATCTGTTGCGGACGAAGGAACGGACGCTGGAGACGACGTCTCATGATCTGAAGGTAAAGACCGCCGCCATGCAGATTCTCGAGCAGAAGATCATGTCATCGGAGACGCAGTTCAACTCCGCCCAACGAGAGCTTGTCTCTCGCGGCGAACAAATCAAAGCGCTCGAGGCAGAGTTGGCTCTCCGATCGAAGCGAGTGGCGGACATCGAGACCGATGGAGTTGCTGCGCAACAACAGGTGAATGAGCTGAAGTCAATCATGGCTGCCCAGACCGAAGAACTCCGCGGGGCTCAACAAGCTCGCGAAGTTCTGAAGGAAGAAATCCGTGTCCTACGTGAACATATTGCCCAGCTCAACGAGGGGCTGGCTGACCGAGATCAAGTCCGAGTCCGTATGGAGAAGCTGGAATCGGCTCAAGATCGTGTTCATCTGTTGGAGGTCGAACTCAGTGATCGGGAAGCCGCCCATCGCCGCAGAATCCAGCAGCTCGAACAGCTCCTCACGGAACGCGATCAGCGAATTGGAGCGTTTGATACGAACGCCGCTGCTCAGATGGAGGAGCTCCGTAGTGCCCAGCAGGCCTGTCAGGCTGCCGAACAGGCCCGTGAAATCCTGAAGGAGGAAATCCGTATCCTCAGGGAACAGATCACCCAACTCAACGAAGGCCTCCCCGCCCGAGAGCGTCTTTGCGCTCAAGTCAAGGAGTTGGAGTCGATGCGAGGTCGCGTCCATCAACTCGAGGTCGAACTCAGTGATCGGGAAGCCGCCCATCGCGCAACACTCCAGCAACAGGAACAGGCCCTTGCGGAGCGAGACCGGCGCATCGGAGAATTCGACACCCTCGCTGCGGCCCACATGGACGAGCTTCGTGGTGTGCAGCACGCCTGTCAAACTGCCGAACAGGCCCGCGAAATCCTGAAGGAGGAAATCCGCGTCCTCCGCGAACAGATCGCCCAACAGAACGAAGCGCTTGCCCATCAAGACCGGCTGCGCGCCCAGGTCAAGAAACTGGAGGCAACCCAAGACCGCGTGCATCAGCTGGAAGTCGAACTCAGTGATCGGGAAGCTGCCCATCGCACCATGATCCAACAACTCGAACAAGCCCTCGCCGAGCGTGATCAGCGGATTGGAACGTTCGATGCGAGTGCCGCTGCCCAGACAGACGAACTCCGTGGTGCGCAGCAGGCCTGTCAGGCCGCCGAACAGACTCGCGAAGTCCTGAAGGAGGAAATCCGCGTCCTCCGTGAACAGATCGCCCAACTCAACGAGGGGCTGGCTGACCGGGATCAGATCCGAGCCCGCATGGAGAAATTGGAGTCGGCACAAGACCGCGTGCATCAGCTGGAAGTCGAACTCAGTGATCGGGAAGCCGCTCATCGCGCGACACTCCAGCAACAGGAACAGGCCCTCGCGGAGCGAGACCGGCGCATCAATGAGTTCGATTCGATGGCGGCCGCGCAGGCGGACGAAGTTCAGGATGCCCTGGAGGCCTGCCGAACCGCCGAGCAGACCCGCGAAGTCCTGAAGGAGGAAATCCGCGTCCTTCGTGAGCAGATTGCCCAACTCAATGAAAGCCTGGCCCACCGGGAACGACTCCGCGCCCGGGTGAAGAAGCTGGAGGCGACCCAAGACCGCGTGCATCAGCTGGAAGTCGAACTGAGTGATCGGGAAGCCGTTCATCGCGCCACCATCCAGCAACTTGAACGGGCACTGGCAGACCGTGACCATCGCATCGACGAGCTGGTGCCGGCGGCCCACCTCCTGCACGAGAAAGAAGCGACGATCAAAGAATGGGAACGGACCCACGCGTGCGCGATGCAGGACCTCGAAGCGGAAGCCGCCAAGTTTCAAGAATCCTGTGCAGTTCAAGACCAACTCCAGGCGCAACATCAACTCGACGAACAACAGCTGCAGGAACGCGACACCCAGATTGCCAACCTCCAGCACGAGCTGAAGGACCTGCACGCGGAACGACAAACCCTCCGTAAGGAAGTGCAGCGTATTCCGGAAAAAGACGAGCAGATCGATCGCCTGCAAAAGCGGCTCAAAGAGCTGCGGGCAACCCTACGGGCGACGCCTCCGTCACCCACCGTCTCCACTCGCCCATCTCGCTCGAATGGGGCGGAGGCACAGGCCTCAGGGGGGGCACCGAAAGTGAGCACGCCCGCGCAACACGATGACCTCAAAAAGATCCACGGCATTGGACCGGTCCTTGCCGACCAGCTTCAGAAGCTGGGCACCCGCACCTTTATTCAAATCGCTCGATGGAAACCCGAGGATGTGGAGAAGATCGCCAAGAAACTCGCGACTGATCCAGCGCGGATTAAGCGGGAGAATTGGATTGCCGCCGCCAAGAAGGAGCACTACCAAAAATACGGAGAACGCCTCTAATCCCCCTCGTCCGTGAGAAGGGTTCGGTAGTGACTCGAGTAAGGGTGGATTCCAGACTCTGGTCCACCATCAGGTCGTTCGGTTCTCGAGCTGTTTCCCACGATCTATTGAATGGGGATGGGGTATCAGATTCAATAGGATTCATCACTACTATTGCAACTATACAGCCCGGCTGTGATTAAATCGCAACCAGATTGTGATCCCCTCTGTAGTTGACCGGCTTGACTGGGCAGCTCTCACCTAGTACATAGTCGTGACATGTTGTACCGTCAGGACCCGCAATCCAGTGATCAGAATCATCCGCAACGGGCCGAGTTCATGAGGCGTGCGAGAATTCTGGCTGGTGGGCTCGTCGCACTGATATTGTTCGCGGTGGTGTGCATTCCTCGACATCTCCCCTCGCAACCTCTGGCTGCAGCCATCACACCAGCCTCTCTCTATATCAGTTTCCAACAAAACAGCCTGGTGTTTCGCGGCTCATTGCCCAGTGAACGAAGCAAGACGGCGATTCTTCAACAAGCACATACCCTGTATGCCAAGAAGGGGATCCGTGTGACCGACCAGTTCACCGTTGATCCGCAAGTCGGTGCAGCCACATGGGTGGACACCATTCCACAACTTCTACCGATCTTAGGCTGGATGGTGGAACGTGGCTCCATCATCATTGATGGACATTCCCTAGTCCTGACCGGGCAGGTCTCGAGTCCTCGCGAAAAAGCGGATGTCCTCCATGCGATCGCTCCTGCAGTACGCGCGGGGTTAACCATTGAAGACCGCGTGATGGTCGCACCGACAACCACCTCGCCCCCCACTTCTGTTTCGCTTTCAGCCCTACAGTTGTCACTGAACCAGGTTCTCGCAAAGTCCTCGATCGAGTTTGAACCGGACAGCGCCACGATCACGGCCAAAGGTCATGCAGTGCTGGATCACATTGTCGTCCTCCTACAAAAAGTTCCGACCGCCCCCATTGAAATCGCCAGCCATACCGATATTGGCGGTGCGGCAGAGCATAATTTACAATTGAGCCGACATCGGGCCGATGCGGTCAAGCAATACTTGACGAGGCAGGGACTCACAAACCCGTTTACGACCATCGGCTACGGATCGACACGTCCTCTGTCAAACCGAAAATATCAACCGGGTCTCCCGCAGAATCAACGGATCGAGTTGCTCATGATAAGGACCACGTGACCTATGATGACGCTGATTAGCCAGATGGTCGGATGCCTCCTGATTGCAGCAGGAATCGGATTCGGGGTCGGCTGGTGGATGCGACAACGCCCGAAACGCTCACCGGAGCATCCGACTCATGACCTCGCTGGCCAGTTACGGACCAAGGAGCAGGCTCTGGACGCGATGGCACATGATTTAAAGGTCAAGACCTCGGCGGTGCAGATTCTTGAACAAAAGATCATGTCATCCGAAACACTGCATTCGTCCGTTCAACGAGAGCTGATCGCACGGAATGAACGGCTCAAAGCCCTCGAAGCAGAGCTCACCACCCGATCAAAACAACTGACACATGCTGAAGCAGAAGGAGCTGCGGCTCGCCGACGCATGAACGAAATGGAAGCAACTCTCGCCACGCAGACTCATGAACTGAAAGGGGCGCAACAGACCTGTCGAAACGCCGAGCAGGCCCGGGACGTCATGGAACGAGAAGTGGGAGTCTTGCGTGAACATATCGTGCAACTGAACGAAGGATTGGCCGATCGAGATCGGTTACGCGCCCAGGTCAAACAGCTCGAGGCAACCCAAGACCGCGTCCACCAGCTCGAAATCGAACTGAGTGACCGCGAAGCCGCTCATCGCACCATGATCCAACAACTCGAACACGCCCTCGCCGAGCGTGACCAACGGATTGGGGAGTTCGATACCGTCGCCGCGGCTCAAGCGGACAGCCTCCGTGCCGCTCAACAAACCTGTCAGAGCGCCGAGCAGGCCCGAGAGGTGATGGAGCGAGAAGTGAGCGCCCTGCGAGACCACATTGCGCAACTGAACGAAGGATTGGCCGATCGGGATCGGCTGCGTGCCCAAGTCAAGCAGCTTCAGGCGGCACAAGACCGCATCCACCAACTGGAAGTCGAACTGAGTGATCGCGAAGCCGCTCATCGCACCATGATCCAACAACTCGAACTAGCCCTCACTGACCGTGACCGACGGATTGAGGACCTGGCGCCAGCGACTCATCTGCTGCGTGAGAAAGAGGCGACGATTACGGAATGGGAACGCACCCATGCGCAGACCGTCCAAACCCTCGAACGCGAGACCGCAAAACTTCTCGAACAAAACCGGATCCGCGAAGACCTCCAGGCTCAACATCACCTCGCTGAGCAACGGGTACAGGAACGAGACAAACAAGTGGCGACCCTCCAGCACGAACTACAGGATCTCCACACCGAACGTCAGGCCCTCCAGAAAGAAGTTCAGAGTATTCCGGAAAAAGACGAGCAGATTCAACGCCTACAAAAACGCCTGCGCGAACTACGAACAACCCTGCGTACGACGCCGGCAACTTCGACACCGGCGCCTGCTCAAAAGCCTCGCCGGAATGGGGCCGGAACCACCGCTCCCGGCAGTCCCCCCAAAAGCAGCAAGCCCGGGCAGGACGATGATCTCAAGAAAATTCACGGCATCGGCCCGGTCTTTGCCGAGACCCTGCAGAAACTCGGCACCAGGACGTTTATCCAAATCGCCCGATGGAAACCCGAGGATGTGGAGAAAATCGCCAAGCATCTGGCGACCGATCCGGAGCGGATCAAACGTGAGAATTGGATTGGGGATGCCAAGAAACTGCATGCCCAAAAGCATAAAGAGCGACTATAACATCCTCACCATCAATGGTTTCTCGGCCACATCCCTGCAGCGTTACAAGAACCTCAGTATGCTTGCCGGAAAATGAATTCTGCCCAAGAGACATACTTCCAATATAGATCCCGATCCTCTCTCGTAATGACCGCCGTCGCCATGCACTGCTCTCCGACGGCATGCTGCGCCAATGAAGCCATATTAACACCTACGCATTATAAGTATTCAAATGGATTGTGGTTATTTTGAACCCTCCTGTAGTCTAGCCTCCCTTTTGCCATAACTATTTTTCTTAGTGCAAGCACAGACTGGAAGGACGATTGGCATATGGTAGCCCTACGAGCCCTCTACGCGACAATTCTATTGCTGGCCCTGAACCTATTCCCGGCGTTTGCCGGACCTGCCTTTGCTCTCAGTTTACCACCTGGATTTGTGAGTGAGATCGTGGTGCCGAATTTATCCTCTCCTACGACGATTGCGTTCGCTCCGGATGGGCGGATGTTCATCGGGCAAAAGGATGGGCGAGTCCGAATTTTCCAAAACGGCGCGTTGTCGTCCACTGATTTCGTGGATCTCTCCTCGCAGGTGAATAACTACTGGGATCGCGGACTTCTGGGTCTTGCGATTCATCCGAACTTTCCCGCGCAACCTTATGTCTATCTTCTCTTTACCTATGACCCGCCTGGAACGACGGATAACGGCAGCGGCGCGAGAGTATCGCGCCTGATCCGACTCACCGCAGATAGTGCTACCAACTACGCGACGGCCGTGACGAACAGTGCGGTCGTTCTGTTGGGAGCAAACAGCCAACTCGCCAACATTGGCAACCCATTAAGCAATGATGGCCCTCCATCCTGTGAAAACATCAATGGATTCACGGGCTATGTGCCTGATTGTCTCCCGGCCGACAGCCCCTCGCATACCATCGGCACCCTCATCTTTGGGCTTGATGGGTCATTATTCGTCAGCAACGGAGACGGCGCCCATTTCAATTATACGGACGTTCGCGCACTCCGTTCGCTCGAGATCGACAGTCTGGCAGGAAAGATTCTGCGGATCGATCCTCTGACAGGCCAAGGCTATCCTGACAATCCCTTCTATGATGGCAATGGTATGAGCAATCGTTCAAAAGTCTATGATCTTGGACTGCGGAACCCTTTTCGGATCACTATTCATCCTAGTACAGGCATTCCTTATATCGGTGATGTTGGATACAACACCTGGGAAGAAATCAACACAGGCCGCGGCGTGAATTTCGGCTGGCCCTGTTATGAGGGAGATAACTCAGGCAGCGCACAACAACCAGGCTATGCCACCAACGGTGCCACAGCAGCACGGTGTAGTCAGTTGTACGGCCAAGGATCCGGCGCAGTTGCACAGCCGGCCTATGCCTACAGTCATAGCGGTCTCGGTGCATCGATCCAAGCCGGCGCCTTTTATACCGGGACGGCCTATCCATCTCAATATAGGGGTGCGCTCTTTTATGAAGATTACAATCGGGACTGGATTAAATATGTGACTTTCGATGCCACCGGCCAGGGCACCTCGTTCGACTTTGCCCTCGACGTCTCGCCGACCGGTGGACCTGTGCAATTGCTCAGTGGACCAGATACGAACCTGCACTATGTAGTCTACAATACAGGCACGAACACCAGCGAAGTCCGACGCATTCGATACCAGAGCGCAACCAATACCCCGCCGGTTGCGAAGGCGACGGCGACGCCGACAAGCGGCCTCCCGCCGTTGAATGTTACATTTTCATCAAATGGGTCCTCGGACCCAGACGGGGACAGCCTCACCTTTCTCTGGAACTTCAGCGACGGCGGTACCTCCACGTTGGCGAATCCCTCACACGTGTATGGAACCAACGGCACCTTTACGGCTACATTAACCGTCACCGACTCACGTAATGCCTCCAGTACAGATCAGGTCCTCATCACGGTCGGCAACAGCCGACCAACCGCCACCATTCTTGCACCCGCCACAGGCACAAAATACAATATCGGTGATGTCATCACGTTCCAGGGTCAAGGGACGGACCCAGAACAAGGACAACTCACCGGTGCCAGTCTCGCCTGGGAGGTCATCCTGCATCACAATGAACATGTGCACTTTAATTTATTTAATGCAACCGGGAACAGTGGATCCTTTATTGCAACCGATCACGGTGACAACACATGGCTCGAACTCTGCCTGACCGCCACGGATAACGGCGGACTAAGCGACTCTCGGTGTATCAGTCTTCTCCCGAACACCACCACGCTGACGTTCAAGACAAAACCCGGTGGGTTGGGGATTATCTATAATGGAAGCCTACAGACAACCCCTTTTTCGATAACGGCTCCGGTCGGGGCGTCGCGCGAGATATCAGCTCCTCTCACTCAAGGATCTCGGACATTCAAATCATGGTCGGATGACGGTGCTTCCACACACTCCATCCAAGTAGGACCACAACCCATCACCTATACCGCCACGTATGCAGGAAAGCGGTAGGCCTACATCTGACTTCTTATGATCCCGTCCCTATCGTGGACGGGATCAGTTCACTTTCTGGGATGGTTGCAAATCGTCCGGCTCAACCGACGAAGAGCCGATAGACATGGACCAGTGAGAAGCGTGCACATACAGCGCGATCGGAGAGCCTTCGATTGTAGTGGTCACAAGCACCGACGAACCTTCATGAAATAGTTGAGGTACCGCTCGCTATAGCTAAGGCCATAGTTATTGATAGGCTCTGACGATTTCATCAAGGGAAGCAGTTTCCTGGTATTCCCTGCGTTTCTTGAGCGCAGCAAAATCCTGTTCGATCGGATTGAAGTCCGGCGAGTACGGCGGGAGGAACAGCAACGTGGCACCGGTGGCCTTGATGAGCTCCGCCGTTTCCGGAGATTTGTGAAAGGCCGCATTGTCCATGATCACGAGATGCTGGGCCGTCAGGCGGGGACACAGCCTCGTCTTCAGCCAGATGTTGCAGACGACCGTGTCGCAGGTCCCTTCGAACAAAAGCGGTTCTTTGAGTCGCCCGTCCATACGGGCCGCAATCAAGGAGGTGCGTGGTCGCCGATGCCCGGAGACGAGGCCGTCCACGCGCTGGCCCTTTGGGGCATACCCATCGCGCCGTGCCGTCGAAGACGCAAAGCCACATTCGTCGATAGGGACCGGCTGTTTGCCGTGGCGCAGAAACCGCTCGCGCCGACGTAAGAACTGTCTGCGTTGGCGAGAATCACGGTCTTGGTACCCGATCCTTTTTGTTATGGGTCACCTGCAGTCGTTGCAGCGCGTACCAGATCCAATGTCGCGAGACCTGAAAATGGCGTGCCCGCTCCGCTTGTGTCTGATCAGGATGGGCCTCCACCTGACGGCGCAAGTGTTCCCAGTCCAGCTTGTGAGATCGGCGAGGGTCTGGGCGTTTGTAGGCCACGCCGCCCGGCTTGAGTCGGCGGGACACACTCGCCTCGCCCACTTTGAATCGCCGCGCCGCCTCGGCTTTCCTTCCACCATGGCGCACAAAATCCACCACCCGTTGACACAAGTCTGACGAGCATCTCATGCCCACAGGATTGTCCAAATCCATCCCCATGTCCATCAGTATCTATGGGCTTAGCTATGAACAACTGGTCAATGATGGTGTCTTCCATGAGACTGAATTGCCGTTCGATTGCTGAAGACGGCAACACATAGAGCAGATCAACGGAGATCATCGATTTCCTTCGTTCAAACGTTTCCTCGTTGAAGCCGGGTGGCCCATCGCCTACCCCGATGATCGTGGTATCGAGATCGTCGGAAGAAAGAGCAAACATACGTTCGTACTCGTCCAATGGGCAGTCGAACGAGGCAACGTCATCGAGTTTCATAACCACAGCGCGCTGACTCCCGGCAAGGTCACAGTATACTGGCGCATCCCCTCTCCTACTGGCTACGGCGTGAATCGCTTCCAGTCAACGCTGAACCAACCACGATGAGATTGACGAAGCATGGAACTGAATTTCCCTCACCTTCCGATGTTTGACTTCCCCTCCCCGTCTCCATAAAATCCCGTCATGTCTTCGTCCTTTGTACACCTACACCTTCACACACAGTTCAGTCTTCTTGACGGCGCCAACCAGATCGAGCCGCTGGTGCGCCAAATCAAATCGTTCAACCAACCAGCCGTCGCGATGACCGACCATGGCAACATGTTCGGCGCGGTCGAGTTTTACCGCAAAGCAAAAGAGGTAGGCGTCAAGCCGATTATCGGCTGTGAAGCCTATATGGCGTTAGGCAGCCGACATGCCAAGAAAGATAGCGGGCTTGCGCATAACGACTATTATCACCTGATCCTCTTGGCGAGAAATCTCACCGGTTACCAGAACCTCATCAAGCTGGTGAGCAAAGGATATCTTGAAGGGTTCTACTATAAGCCTCGAATCGACAAAGAATTATTACAGCTGCATCACGATGGCATCATTGCGCTCTCGGGTTGCTTGAGCGGTGAAATTCCTTATCTCATCGGCCAACAGGATATGGCCGGGGCCATGACGGTAGCCGGAGAATTTCAAGAGATTTTTGGAAAGGACCATTTCTACCTGGAAGTGCAGGCGAACGGACTCGATCACCAGCGCATCGCAAACGCCGGCCTTGTGGAAATCCATAAGAAACTCGGCATCCCGATGGCTGGCACCAACGATTGTCACTACCTGAATAAGGACGATGCGCGTCCCCATGAGCTCATGCTGTGCCTCCAAACAGGAAAAACAGTCAGCGATTCAAGCCGGATGAAGTTTGATACAGACCAGCTTTACGTCAAATCCACAGAGGAGATTGCACCGGCGTTCGCGGAATTCCCAGGCGCGGTGTCGAACACATGCCGCATCGCGGATCATTGTGCACTCGACCTTCCATTGAACAAGACGTATCTCCCGCAGTATCGGATCCCGGACGGGTTCAAGGACCGTGAGTCCTATCTCGAACATCTCGCCCTGACGGGTCTACAAGCACGACTCAAGGAGCGCCCCAGTCGCATCGCCTCGGCAGTCTATGACCAACGGCTTCGTGAAGAACTCATGGTCATCTGTTCGATGGGGTTTGCCGGTTACTTTCTCATTGTCTGGGATATCATTCGCTTTGCCCGGTCCCGAAGCATTCCGGTAGGGCCGGGGCGAGGTTCGGCAGCCGGAAGTCTTGTAGCTTATGCGCTTCGGATTACGGATCTTGATCCGCTGGTGTACACCCTCTTGTTCGAGCGATTCTTGAACCCTGAACGCGTTTCCCTCCCCGATATCGATATGGACTTCTGCATGGATCGCCGTGGAGAGGTCATCAATTATGTGGTGGAGAAATACGGCACCGACCATGTCGCCCAGATCATTACCTTCGGAACGCTTGGCGCCAAAGCCGCCATCCGCGATGTGGGACGTGTGCTGGAGATGTCGTACGCCGACGCGGATAAGGTCGCGAAACTCGTTCCCAACCAATTGAATATCACCCTCCAGCAGGCCCTGGAAACGGAACCTCGTTTACGCGAGTTGGTCGACACCGATCCCAAGGTCAAAGAACTGATGACGAATGCCCAGTCCTTGGAAGGCCTCGCACGACATGCCTCAACTCACGCAGCCGGTGTGGTGATCTCCGAAGGCCCCCTCACCGACCATGTCCCGCTCTACAAAGGCGCCAACGACGAAGTCGTCACCCAATATTCGATGGGAGACGTTGAAAAAATCGGCTTGGTAAAATTCGATTTCCTGGGCCTCAAGACACTCACGATGATTCGCCGGGCCGAGACCTTGATCAACGAGACGCACTCCGATGCACCTCCGCTCGTCATTGATCAGATCCCGTTCGATGACCCGGCCACCTTTGCACTGTTGAGCTCCGGAAAAACCACCGGACTGTTCCAACTGGAAAGTTCCGGCATGCGCGATCTGCTCACCGGACTGAAACCCGATCGGTTCGAAGATATCATCGCTATCATCGCGCTCTATCGACCGGGCCCTATGGACCTTATTCCGGACTTCATCAAGCGGAAACAGGGCAAGGTCACCATTACCTACGAGGTTCCTGAATTGGAGCCGATCCTCAAAGATACCTACGGGGTGATCGTCTACCAAGAACAAGTCATGGCGATCGCCAACAAGGTCGCCGGCTTTTCATTGGGACAAGCCGATATCCTTCGTCGGGCGATGGGGAAGAAGAAGCCCGAGGAAATGGAAAAATTGCGCGTCAAGTTCATCGACGGCGCAACACAGAAGAAAATTCCCGAGAAGAAGGCTGAGAAGCTTTATGAGTTGATTCAGAAGTTCGCCGGATATGGGTTCAATAAATCACATGCCGCGGCCTATGCAGTTGTCTGTTACCAAACAGGATATCTCAAGGCGCACTATCCGACCGAGTTTATGGCAGCCCTCATGACGACCGATATGGGGAACCAAGACAAGCTGGTCGGCTATTTCACGGAATGTCGAGATTTGGGGATCAAAGTGTTGGGCCCCGATGTGAACGCCAGCCAAAAACACTTTGCCGTCGCCGAGGGAGTCATCCGATTCGGGTTGGCCGCCATTAAGAATGTCGGCGAAGGCGCCGTGGAGTCGGTCTTGGACGTGCGAACTCAGACCGGCCCCTTCACCTCCTTCTTTGACTTCTGCCGACGAGTTGATCTCCACAAGGTCAACAAGCGGATGCTGGAAGGCCTAATCAAAGCCGGTGCCTTTGATTCCACCGGAGCCAAGCGGTCCCAACTGATCGCGGTGCTGGATCAAGCAGTGGAGGAAGGAGCAGCGGCCCAGCACGAGCGTGAGTGTGGCCAGATCAGCATCTTTGGCGAGGAGATGAATGGGCACGGAATATCTGCGCCCTTACCGATCCCTCCATTACCTTCGGTGCCGGAATGGGATCAGACACAACGACTG
>JAHBWQ010000410.1 GCA_019636915.1 Nitrospira sp.
CGAAGTTGAGCGCCCGTCCTTGCCGATTGGCGAGCAGGTGTTGAACCCTTGGCGCAATGCGATAGCACACCTGCTGGCCATCCCGAATTCCTTCAACTAATCCGGCATCTCGAAGAATCCGAAGATGATGGGAGATGTGCGGTTGCGGACAGTGTAAGTGCCGCACGAGGTCCGTCACGCATTTCTCCTCAACCAGTAACAACTCCAGGATACGCAACCGCGTGTGGTCCGCCAGGGCCTTGAGCGTCAGGGCGCATTGGTCTACGGTAAGCCTGGTTCGAGTGGCAGCGGGCTTCCTCAACAGCAGCCTCCAGCCGGTGAACACGTCACCTCGCCGCCATTCACCCGTTCGCCGGCGCGGTTGATGATCACGAAATGTGGAGCGTACTCTTCAGTTGTCAACACTGTGAGAGTCTTAGAGCACACCTCCAGAGGTTTTCCCCGTCGATAGACGTGATGATCGTCATCGGCCACTTCGAGAAACGGTCCTGCGAGGAGGGCGAAGTCTCCTTTCCACATGCAAGGGGCTTGTGTGGGCGACACCGCCCTCCAGCGCGCATCCGATCGCTCGAACAAGATTGGTTCATGGGACAGCACAAAATTTTGGACAAAAGGCGGCTGACTCAGCAACAGCGCCGTCTCGGGCCCGATTGGTTGCGAGACCCCTCGCTGGTAACTGATGCCACATTCATCCATCACACGGCTGAAAGGTCCTCGAAGTGTCGCGTAGCGAGCGGTCGGGGCCGTGAGAGGCGTCGCGAGCTTATAGCCGGTCAGCGTCACGGAGAAGAAATGAATTCCGTCGATGACCTGCCAGGGAGAGGACGTGGCGAGATGGATACCGAGAAACCCGGCTTCACCCATACCGGCAACGTAGTCTGCGAGCGTCAAGGCGCCGGAGAGACAATCACCCCATCTCTGAGCATCGTGCACTAGGTATTGCGGGACCTGCTGGTCTGACACAATGTCGGAAATGGTAAAACGCCCACCTGGTTTGGTGACACGGAACATCTCCCGAAAGACCTTGCGCTTATCGGGTGCCAGGTTAATGACGCAATTGGAGATGATCAGATCGATCAAGTTGTCGGCCACCGGCATTGCATCCGCCAGGCCT
>JAHBWQ010000411.1 GCA_019636915.1 Nitrospira sp.
GATTTCCAAGCCCCGTTGAAGTTAGGCTGGTGGACAGTCAGAATTAGGCGAGAGGGCGGACTGCATAATGATGTCGAGGTCGAGGACAGCAGCGAAGTTGTTGATCGGGAGATATCGAGCCTCGCGGAGTTAGATCTCAAATGTCTCGAGCGGGGGAAGTGTCCATGAGGACGCTCATGCGGCTCTTCGGGCGCCAATCCGGATACGTAATTGGGCCACTCCACACGTGGAGGGTCCCGAGGGTACTAATACTGTTCCTGTTGGAGCGTTTTGGAGATCGTGACTGGTACATTCCACATTCATGGCATCCCGAGTGCAGAATGCGCCTGCATGTGTTCCGACACAAAGGATACTGGTATCATAGAAAGAGACGGGAGAAGGGGCTAATGTCTAATATCCCGAGACTGGTAAGGCCGGGCATGAGAGTTGTGGAAATTGGTGGAAATATCGGATGGATTACGGTTCACCTTGCCAAGTGCGTAGGGCGTAATGGGGAGGTATTGGTATTAGAGGCATCACCTATGAACGTGAATTATCTTAGAGATAATACCTTCGGTTTGTCAAATGTGGTCGTAGTGGAGGCAGCTGCGAGCAATCATGTTGGTGAGGCGGAGTTCTTTGTAGAAACGCTGACTGGCCAGAATGACTCGTTAGTGCAGGATTACGGTGTACTGCAGCGGAATGAAGCGCTTGCTTTTAGACGTGCTGAGGTGAAAAGGATTATTGTTAAAACAATGCCTGTTGATGACCTGATATGCCCCCACAGGGGGCCAATTGAATTCGTGAAAGTGGATGTTGAGGGTGCTGAGCTAGTGGTGCTAGAGGGAATGAGAGGAATTTTGAGTAGAGATAGACCTGCCGTTGCGATCGAGATTACAAGAAATAGAAAGGCCGTATTCGCCATCTTGGAAGAAATGGGGTACCTCGTGGTAGACGCGTCATTGTCATACGTGGAGAGCGTAGATGGGACAGAAACAAACCTAATTGGACTGCATCGGGAGGTACACGTTGAGTACATTGCGGGGATTGTGGGCTTGGCGGGAAGTGATGGCCGCTATAGCTGAACGATCGGAGAAGTTTGC
>JAHBWQ010000412.1 GCA_019636915.1 Nitrospira sp.
TACAATGGGCTCTGCTCGAAGGCGCGGCGGTATTCATCGGTGTAGTGTTTTTTCTCACCCACCAGAAAAGTATGCTGATCCCGCTGGCGGTGCTCATTGCATTGATCGCCTTTATGCGTCCCACCACCGAAGAAATCGTGCGCTTTAATGTGAAGGAGTAACATGCAATTTTCGAATCTTACAGGCTTTTTGGGTATTGCGGCGGTGATCGGCGCGTGTTATGCGTTCTCCGCGAACCGCCGCGCGATACACTGGGGCACGGTTATCTGGGGTCTTGTGCTGCAATTCGTCTTCGCGCTGCTCATTATCCGCGGCGGTGACATCGCAAGGCTATTCGATTTTGTGCCGTTGAGTCACACGCTCTTCTTAGTCCTCGTCGCCGCGCAGTTCGCCGCGCTTTACCTCGTCGCTAAGTACAGGAAAAACATTGCGGAGAATGTTCCCTTCCGCTGGATCAAGCGTTTTGTTCTCGCCGAGTTTGCGCTCTATGCACTGAAATTTAATATCGTCGGCGTCGTTTTCGAGGGGCTCAAGACAGGCGCTACGCAGATTCTGAAATTCTCTTCGACCGGCGCGAGTTTTGTCTTCGGTGTCTTCGGTTCGCAGGAACAGATGAGCGCCTCTTTTACGGCGGCGCTCGGTGATAAAGCGGGCGGCGTGGCTTTTATTTTCGCATTCCAGGTTTTACCGACGATCATCTTTGTCGCTTCGATCTTTTCGGTGCTTTATTATCTCGGGGTCATGCAACCGCTGATTCGCCACATCGCGGGTTTCATCAACCGCTTCATGCGTGCTTCGGGCGCCGAAACCCTCGACGTCGCCGCCAATATTTTTATGGGACAAACCGAAGCGCCGCTGACAATAAAACCGTATCTTGCGAATCTGACCAAATCGGAGCTTTTTACGATCACCGTTTCGGGTATGTGCCATTGCAGCGCCGGTATTCTGATCGTCTATGTTTCAGTCGCCGGCGTCGACGCGCGCCACCTGCTTGCTTCGGTGATTATGACCGCGCCGGGTGCGATTATGCTCGCGAAGATGGTCATGCCCGAAACCGATACGCCCGAAACGGCGCATGGCG
>JAHBWQ010000413.1 GCA_019636915.1 Nitrospira sp.
ATTCATGCTAAGTGGGAAAGGAAGTCGGGAGGCTAAGACAGCCAGGAGGTTGGCTTAGAAGCAGCCATCCTTTAAAGAAAGCGTAATAGCTCACTGGTCGAGCCGCCCGGTGCCGACAATCCAACGGGGCTCAAGCATGGTACCGAAGTCGCGGGTCTGTTCTTCGGAACAGGCGGTAGGAGAGCGTTCTGTTCAGCGTTGAAGGCAGACCGAAAGGACTGCTGAAGCGGACAGAAGTGACTCTGCCAGCATAAGTAGCGATAAGCCAGGTGAGAACCCTGGCCGCCGTAAGACTAAGGTTTCCTGAGAAAGGTTAATCCGCTCAGGGTTAGTCGGAGCCTAAGGTGAGGCCGAAAGGCGTAGCCGATGGACACACGGTTAATATTCCGTGACCTCCTAAGGAGATACCGATGCGGGGACGCAGCTTTGAGCTTGGCAGTGGCAATGGTTTCCACTGTTGGGGGAGAAGAGGACCGGAGAGGCAAATCCGCCGGTTCGTCTGCCAGGAAAAGCCGCTAAGGGCCAAGGGAGTCCGTACCACAAACCGACACAGGTGGTCGAGATGAGTATTCTAAGGCGCTCGGGTGATAGGTTGTTCAGGAACTAGGCACATTGACCCCGTAACTTCGGGAGAAGGGGTGCCCACCTCAGACGTGGGCCGCAGAGAATAGCGCAGGGCGACTGTTTAACAAAAACACAGGTCTCTGCAAAGTCACAAAAACGACGTATAGGGGCTGACGCCTGCCCGGTGCCGGAAGGTTAAAAGGAGGGGTTAGCCGCAAGGCGAAGCTCTGAATTGAAGCCCCGGTGAACGGCGGCCGTAACTATAACGGTCCTAAGGTAGCGAAATTCCTTGTCGGGTAAGTTCCGACCTGCACGAATGGCGTAACGATCCTGCGACTGTCTTAACAACCTGCCCGGCGAACTTGTGGTTCCGGTGAAGACGCCGGATGCCCGCCACTAGACGGAAAGACCCCGTGCACCTTTACTGCACCCTAACAATGAATCGTGGGGCGGTCTGCGCAGCATAGGTGGGAGGCTTTGAAACC
>JAHBWQ010000042.1 GCA_019636915.1 Nitrospira sp.
GCAGGATAGGTGAAGGGGGCCCACCAGTAAAGCTGGTGAGCCACCCTTCACGGTTCCCTTCTTCGCGCCTTCGCGCTCAACGGGGTTTCTATCCTGCGGAGTAGAGATGAAAACGAAAGACCCGAAGAATCGGAAAGACTATCAACCGATCAAAGTCTATTGTTTCCCCGACGAGAAACAGACTATTGAGCAGCAAGCCTGCTCGACCGGATTGAGCAAGTCGTCGTACCTGTTGCGGGTCGGCATGGGCTATCCCATTCGGAGCATCGTGGACCATCACCAGGTCGAAGCGTTGGCGAAGATTAACGGGGATCTTGGGCGACTCGGCGGACTCTTGAAGCTCTGGCTCTCGCAAGACACGCCGATGGCGGGGATCGAGGCCCGCACCGTCCGCGAGAGCTTGAAGAAGATCGACACCACGCAAGATGAGATGCTTGCCCTGATGCAGCGGGTCATCCGACCACAGGCCGATCCCATCACGAGTTCAGGCACGCGCTCACCAAAGGAGCGAGGCACATGATTCTGAAGCATGTGCCGATGCGATCCTTACGGAAGAGCAGCGTCGTGTCGCTGGTGGACTATCTCACGAACACCCAAGGGCGACAGGAGCGAGTCGGGGAGATCACCGTGACCAACTGCCACAGCGACCGACACGATGCCGCGTCACTCGAAATGGTGAATACCCAATCACTCAACCAGAGGGCGCAGTCGGATAAAACCTATCATCTCATCGTCAGTTTCAGGCCTGGTGAACTGCCTTCGGTGGCGACCGTGCGCGCGATTGAAGCCCGCGTGTGTCAGCGACTCGGATTTGGTGAGCATCAGCGCGTGAGTGTTGTGCACCATGACACCAACAACGTGCATCTTCACCTGGCCATCAATAAGATCCACCCGACCCGCTACACCCTGCATGAGCCGTATCAGGCCTATCGGGCGTGTGGCGAACTGTGCGATCGGTTAGAAGAGGAGTTCCACTTACAACCCGACCCTCACCACGTTCGTAAAACCAGTCGGGAGAATCGCGCCACGGATATGGAACGACAGGCAGGCACGGAAAGTCTGGTCGGGTGGATTCAGCGTGAGAGTCTGGACCACCTCCGAGCCGCACAGAGTTGGCCGGCGTTGCATCACGTGCTGCAGCAACATGGCCTCGCGATCCAACCACGGGGCCAAGGCCTGGTCATCACGGACGGGCAGGGGACCTTTGTTCGCGCCAGTTCCGTTGCGCGGGATCTGTCTAAACTCTCCCTTGAACGTCGTCTGGGACCGTTCGAGGCGGCGGGGACCAGACAGATCGCGACGCCCACGCGACGTTATGAAGCGACACCAATTCGGAGCCGCATGGACATGAGGGCGCTCTATGCCCGGTATCAGCAGGACCGGCTGACCCGTGCTCAAGGCAGAGCCGTCGCCATGCACGAAGCGCGGACCCGCAAGGCTCAGCTCATCGAGGCGGCACAGCGAGCCGGACAGATGAAACGCGCCACGATTAGACTGACCAGACCAGGACGGATGACGAAGAGGCTTCTCTCCATGCAGGTGTCGCAGTCGCTTCGCTCCGACATTCGACACATCGTCGATATTCATCGCCGCGATTGTCTCGCGATCTCGGCACGGCATCGGCGGCTCACCTGGGCCGATTGGCTTCGACAACAGGCGTTGGCCGGCGACGCGGAGGCACTTCGCGCGTTACGTGCGAGAGACGCCGCGCGAGGGCTCACAGGGGACACCATCACGGCGGTTGGGATACGACTTGTTGCCGCCGTGGTGGGTGCCACTCAGGACTCCATCACCAAACAGGGCACGATCATTTATCGAGTGGGGCTGTCTGCCGTCCGCGACGACGGGACCCGGCTCCAGGTCTCGCGAGAAGTGACGAACGACGGTATTGACGCGGCGCTTCGGCTTGCCGTGCAGAAATACGGCACCACGATTGCGGTCTCGGGGTCCGATGCCTTCAAGCGCCGTGTCGCAGCAGTCGCGGCGCAGTCTCGGCTCACCATTCGCTTCGATGACCCCACACTGGAACAGCAGCGCCAGCGTCACGTGCAGGGCGGGACACGCCCATCCACACCAGGGACACCATCGACCAGCCCACCCACGCAGATCGCCCCGCCGAGTGATGCCATTCTCCGTGAGCTGGCGGAACAGGAACGAAAGCGGTTGCAAGTCATTCGCACACCGACCGTCCGACGATTCGAGGAACGAGATCAGGGTCTGGTGCAGTTCGGACGTGTGGAACAGATCGAAGGTATGTCGTATGCCTTGGTGCATCGTCAGGACCTCACGTTGGTGATGTCTGTCGATGACGCTACATATAGGAGACTTGCCACATTGACACGAGGGCACTCCCTCCATGTGGGGGCGTCAGGGGCGCTGAAACTTGGGAAAGGACGACGAATATGAGCACCGTCCATAATAATGCCGTCGGGCCACAAGTCCGAGCCCCATTGCCGAAGCCGGGGCTCCTCATTCCGCTATTGGCTTGTGCGTCCCTCGTCGTTGGATTGCAAGCCGCCACTCAATACTTCGCCTACATCTTTCAGTATCAAGCGGTGCTCGGCGATCAGATCGGCTCCCTGTATAAACCGTGGGCCATTCTTGAATGGGCCGTCCGGTGGGTCAACGATTATCCACTGCAACTCCGACAGGCCGGAAGCATGGGCATGATCGTGGCGGCGAGCGGGCTGCTGTGTCTGGCGATCGCTCGCATGGTGCAGGCGTCACGGCCTCGGCCCAATCCGTTTCTGCATGGCTCGGCACGATGGGCCAATCAAGAGGACATTGAGGCTGCCACCTTGCTCCCTCGTGCACGCACGTTCATAGAATGGGTGACGGGCATGCCACATCCATCCACCGATGGAGTCTACGTGGGCGGGTGGCTCGATGCGAAAGGAAAGCTCCACTACCTCAGACACAACGGGCCTGAGCATGTCTTGACCTATGCGCCGACGCGATCGGGGAAAGGAGTCGGGCTGGTCATTCCCACACTCCTCTCCTGGCCGCATAGCGCCATCATCGTCGATCTGAAAGGGGAGTTGTGGGACCTCACAGCGGGATGGCGGCAACAGCATGCGAAGAATAACGTCCTGCGCTTTGACCCAGCGGCGGCGCAGGGGAGTGTGCGATGGAATCCTCTGGAAGAAATCCGACTCGCCACCGAGCACGAAGTGGGAGACGTGCAGAATCTCGCTACGATCTTGGTCGATCCAGACGGACGAGGTCTGGAGACGCATTGGCAAAAGACAAGCCAATCGTTGCTGGTGGGCGTCATGCTGCACGCACTCTACAAAGCCCGCAACGAAGGGACCACGACCTCATTGCCAGCCGTGGATGCCATGTTGTCCGATCCGAACCGGACCATCACCGAGCTCTGGAAGGACATGACGACTTACGGCCACGTGAACGGGCAGGTGCATCCTGTGGTGGGAGCCGCTGCCCGAGACATGATGGATCGACCGGAGGAAGAAGCAGGCTCGGTGCTCTCCACGGCCAAATCCTATCTGGCGCTGTATCGTGATCCGCTCGTGGCGCACAACGTCAGTGTCTCACAATTCAGGATTCGAGATCTGATGCACCATCCCAGTCCGGTGAGTCTCTACCTCGTGACCAAACCCAACGATAAAACACGGCTCCGTCCACTGATCCGGGTCTTCCTCACGATGGCGATGCGATTGCTGACGGACTCCATTACATTCGATCGACAGCCGATTCCACTCTCTTGGTGGAGTGGCGTACTGGAGCGGTTCGGCCTCCGATCCACTGCGCCACAGCTCACCGTGTCATCCACCGCTCGTCATCGGTTGCTTGGCATGCTTGACGAGTTTCCGAGCCTCGGGAAATTGGATGTGTTCCAAGAATCGCTCGCGTTTATGGCCGGGTATGGGATGAAGTTCTATTTGATCTGTCAGGATATCAATCAGCTGAAGAGTCGTCAGACTGGCTACGGAGAAGATGAAACCATTAGTTCCAATTGCCACATTCAGAATGCGTTTCCGCCGAATCGGATTGAAACAGCGGAACATCTGTCACGGCTGACTGGGCAAACGACCATTGTTCAAGAAAAGTTGACGGTGAGTACCCGTCGCATGAGTACCTGGCACGCCCATGAATCTCGGACTCAACAAGAAATCCAACGTCCGTTGCTCACGCCTGATGAATGTCTCCGCATGCCAGGTCCGAAGAAAGACGCACAGGGACAGATCATGGAAGCCGGGGATATGGTGATCTATGCGGCAGGTTGTCCGGCGATTTACGGCCGTCAGCCGCTCTATTTCCACGATCCCACCTTTGCGGCTCGCGCTGCCATTCCACCACCAGCAGTCAGCGACACGCTGCGTGAGCCACAGGTCACACCGGCTGTGAAGATTGAGCTATGACGACGTGTCGGAGCCGTCTGCGTCACCCCCTCGTGATCGTGGGGATCTGTCTCGCACTTGGCCTCCTCTTGGCGCATCAAGCCGGTCTTCGTCTCAACACCACGCGCAGCATTCCGCTTGGGCTCTACAAGATGACGAACGATTCGATTGTGAAGGGGGCCTCTGTGTTGTGGTGTCCACCTCAGCGCCAGGAATTTGACCTCGCCAAGGAGCGGGGTTACATCGGGGCGGGGTTCTGTCCTGGTGGGTATGGCTCCATGATGAAAAAAATACTGGCTGCTCACAACGATGTGGTGAGCGTAACCGATGATGGGGTCATGATTAACGGCACGCTCCTACCAGCCAGTCAGCCCATGGAAACTGATTCGATGGGCCGCTTGCTCCCACGGTTCCGTGTGACCGATCATCAGCTGGCCCCATCGGAACTCTGGTTGATGTCGGATACCAACAGCCGGTCTTTCGACGCTCGCTACTTTGGTCCCATTCATCGAGATCATGTTCAAAGCCACATCCATCCGATCTGGACGTGGGAGTGAAGACGGGTACCCCCGTCACGCTCCGTAAGCCACACGTTTGCGTGGCCGAGGACGACCGTGACGGCGTCGAGGTCATTCAGGCTGCACGAGTCGCGGTGTTTCCACGTCTCCTCACTCGTTTTGAACAAGTGGTGACCGTCCAGGAATATCGGTGAGCCAGTTTTGGTAGAGGAAGATCATCTATCACCAGAAACAACTGTGCTTGAATCTATATTGATACAGAGGTGTATCTGTCCGATACATCCTATACTCCAACAAGTAGGTAAAGATCGCATCGTGATTCAGCAAGGTTGAAACTCAGGGTCGTTCGTCGATTTGGCTATTGCTGCACATTCACGTGGTGCGCAACTCGCAAATTCAATCGTGTACGCGCTCTTCGACCAAGCGACCGATCTGCCCTTTCGGGAACAGCTAACCCATGGAGTTTTTGCATGGGCCCTGTCGTTGACGTATAGTTTTATGAAAAATAGCGGCACCAAGACAAGCCTGATGCCTAGCATCACTCTTGCAGACCATCTGCCTGTTGTTGGGCAGGTGTACAAATCGCCCTGCCTACAGAGTGGCGCTGATATGTGCTCAGTGCGTCAGACGCTTTCCCTCGGAGCTGGGTATGACTACCAACGATGTCGTCAATCAGGAAGTTTTCTACCAGTTGGCTGTTATGGCGCTCTGCGCTGGTGTGTACGCCTATCCGTTCTATCAGATGGACAAGTACGTGCGGAGAAAAGGCTATCAGTCTCCCTTTCGCTTGACTGCGTTCACAATTATGTATGTTCTATCGTTCACTGCGGGATGGATTGTCCATGTAGTAGATCCAGCGGCTTGCATGAATTGTAGCGCCATGAGTCACCCGGAACACTACCAGGAGCATCTCATTTGGCCACATACGATTCGGTTCCTTCAGAACTACCTACCGACTAGTTTCGCGATAATGGCGGGATCAGCCGCAGTGGCGTTCCTGATGCCGATCCGACGACGACGCTTTGGCGCTCGACAGACGAAGATCCCTTGGCGGTTACTGTCCCGTCTCTCTGTAGTTGTTTGGGGCGTCGCGACTGTAGTGGGTTATGTCTTTGATGCCGAGGCTTCGGACCAGTTTAAGCTCGGAGTCATATGTTGGAGTCTCTACGGAACGTTTGCGTACTATGCCCAACGGATTGCTGCTCCGTCTATGTCGAGAGTGTTAAACGAAGACCCACGGGCACCCGTGCTCTACCTACGCCCATTCGACCAGGAGGACGAGGTCTTTGCTGCCGTGTCGACGGATCAGCTGGGCGAACTACAGATCCCCGTTCGTAATCCAAGAGCCTATCGACATGGGGTCACAGTCGAAGAATATTTCGCAACTATCATCCAACGTGAGATTGGGCCATTCATCGCGTTGGGTGATCCGCAAGATTCCATACCGCCAGGGGGTGCTGCTCGCGAGTATTGTGATGACGAGAGCTGGCAGACACGGTTTCGGGAGCTTGCCGCTCGAAGTGCCTTCATCATCATGAGGCCTGGACACTCTGACAGTCTTCGGTGGGAACTCTCGCACCTTAGGGATACCGGTCTCCATCCGAAACTTTTGGTAGTAATCCCACCCATACGGAGATGGTATGAGAGGATCGGAGGCGATCGACTTGGAATCCTATTTGACTCGACCGTGCAGGATTGGAAGAAGTTGATGCACGTCGCGAATAGCGTCGGTCTATCGCTTGCAGAGTATCCTGGTTATGGATCCGTAGTTTCCTTTGACAGGGATGGGAGAATGCGCACTCTTAAAAGAGGTCTGACCAAACGAGAAGAGTACGTCACAGTAATCCGTAGTTATATAGCAGGAGATGACCGTTCAGAGAGCAGACGTCTGTTAGATGAGCGACTCGTGCACTAAGCCAGGGGGAGTTCCCCGTCTGTGAAGGGCGGGGGTGAGAGCAAGGTGGTTGGTGCGAGTGCAGCGCCGAGGGCACAACGATTCACGACACTTCAGTGATGGACGCTATGGCGAGAAGGCCAACGCCCTTCATGCGGCACGAGTGTATCGAGATGTCCTGTTGTTACGTCGTCGGTCGGTCACGCGTCGTGAGGGGTGTCAGATTCGGAAGAAGACTAATCGATCGGGAATCGCTGGCGTCACGAGAATTGAGGCGTGGGAATGGTCGCGTGGGCGTCACATTCGACGACGCGATTGGGACGCGCAATGGCCGACCCACACAGGGCGGGCGGTCCACAAGAAGTTTGCCATCAGTAAAGATGGCGAGCGCCGGGCCTTTCAGTTGGCCATGATCGCTCGACGGAGCGGGCTCCGCACACTCGCTAGGGCTCCCTTTCTCCAAATGCTTGAGCGATACCACATAATCCCCTCTACCTCCACTCCAACACGAATCAATAATACATGCAATACTAGGGAAAGGCATGAGACGGTCGTTCGGAATGGGTATTCCTCATTATCTAGGTGATAATCTTTTGGTCCGCAACATTGTGAATCGACATGAATCGTGAGTCTATGAGGACCTATGGTGATGTCAACGCAACCTTTGTGAGCCGCAAGAATAATTGACGTGGCGAATGTCGAGAGGACCAGCATGGAACATACAAAAGGACCACAGCTCTCCAGATCACCATGGCGATTCCCTCCCTCACCTCGACAACAGATACAAAGCGACGCACACCCGTACACGGTTGTCATGCGTCTGACATGTTGTGTTGATGCGGGAGAAGTAACGATGGTGAGATCTTCATCTCTAACATAAGATACTAAGGCCTGTCGGGAGAGAAGGATAGGAGCTACGATCGGACCCACGGCGGGACGAGTGCCGGTCAGGCAGGGAGATGTCACACCTAGAAAGAGGCGAGGATCGAGGCTTCAATGCAGTGGTTCAGGATGTCATGACTCTTTTCGGTCATCGCGAGCGTTTCGATCTCGCAATTGTTTCCTCACACCCATCGGACACGGCCCGCCGCTCAATAGTTGTTTCGTTCGTCCTCAGACGCTCAAAGTCTTTGGTGAGTTCATTGAGCAGGATGAACAGAGCGTTTCCCCGCAGCGTGTTAGACCTCTCGCCACGCTTGACCAGGCTACCATAACCCACACAATCAAATTCTGCGTCAAGAATGAGGCAGTTTAGTTGGGCATAAACATTTCTGTCACGGTTGGGTGTAGGTCAACGCCTTCGCTACTTCATGAGACAACAAAACGTATCCAATTGATTACAGAAACTAATATTTCTCATACGGACTACGTACCCCACGGCAGATAACTTGCTCTTTGGTCACTCGCATCATGAGTATAATTACATGCGCAAATTAGGAAGTTCTAACGCGCAATGGCAGCACCGTTGCTTTCCTGACTCTGTAGGCAAACAGCATTGGACATATTGGCGCCGAGCTCATGAACTTTTGTCCGTTGAGTCGAAAGACGTGTGATCGGTAGCATGACAAAATGTTAGGATAGTACAATATCTACCTAAGTCGGAATCATTGAGTAATCATTGTAGCACGAGCGTAACCTCTCGTTCGAAATGAGAGCGCATCTCAGAGAGACGCAACCGGGGTTCATCGAGATGGCTCGGACGAATAGGTGAGCATGGTCAATGGCCGGGGGAGACGGCATGTGGAGTTTGGGGTCGGAAACACGACTGATCAAGGGGCAATGCAGTGGGGAAGGAGGTGTAATGATCCATGATCACCAGATGGAACGGTGATGGGCAGTTCCTATTCAGCAGAAGGGGGGGATATGGAACCCAAATGCGAATGTGATTGGTGCGCGAAAGCGATCAAGCGATGTAGACCTTCGGAGATTAGTGCTGCTCTGGAATTTGCAGCTCATGATAAGAATCTCGCCTTGTACGAATCGAGTCACGATGATCTAGCTCACTTTATCTATCACAGGGGTCGCAAGAGAGGTTTAGGCCATCAGGAGGCGAAGGAAGCCGCAGCCAAGGCCATTCTGAAATTACTGGAAAAGCGGGCTCGGTTGATGGACAGGCACGACTGAGTCGCAGGTGAGGCAGAAATTCTTTCTCACATAATTACAATGCCTTCCGATGTTCAACATGAACGATGTCAGATTCTTCTGGTGTTCCACATATAGTCTCATGAGGAAGGGTCTGAACCATCGATGGTTCAGACCCGTACCCATGGGCTTGATCACTGGGCTGGCGTTGTTCATCCCATGTGTCGCCCTCGCGGCGGCTGGGAGAAAGGGAGCACGCATGGATTGTGAATGGTGCCGCAGCGGACTGAAACGACTTAGTACCAACGCTCTTAGTGCGAAATTAGATCAGGCAGGGCTCACGCAAGATCAGCCTCTGTTTCAGGAGGCCTTCAGTGATCTGGTCCATGCGCTGTACCACCGGTATCGCAGGAAAGGTCTAGACCACCTCGACGCGATGGATGCAGCTGAAAAGGTGATATTCAGGCGAGGCGATGATGATGGAGCGCTGATGGGTGTGGTTCGATGAAACTGGTGCGAGCGGTCTTTCACGAGAGGAGCTGGACCGATGGTGACTGACAAGACGTGCAGCCTGCATTGTGATGCCGAGACGTACGTAGCCACTGCCATTGGGATCGCAGATGGGATTCCACTGACCTATCGAACGGATAATGGAACGGTTAAAAAAATGAAAACGGTTGGTTCGATCCAAAAGCATCAGCGTGAGCAGGCTCGGCGGTTCTGCACGGAAGTTCTCCTTGATCATCCGATCGATTCTAGCGGGGGTGAAGGGGATGATGGACAGACGATGTTTTATCAGCTGGAGGATACGCGTCATAGACCGGATAGCGAGCTGGAGCGACAGCGTACTGAGAAGAGTCAGCGATTACGCTGGCATGATGCTCAGAGCCGAGCGATCAGTTGCCTACAGGCGGTAATTGATCAGACGGTGAATATAGTGGAACGAGAGACTTTGGTTAGGATCCTCGCCTATACTCAAGCCTGTGATGCTCGGGGCGAGCTTGGCATTTTGTGTACGGTTGGGATCGAGCGGGTGACGTGCGACAACCACCGTGTGCTCGTCGACGACGTGCGGGTAGGACGGTACCTCGGGCAGGGGCGAAAGAGGACCACGCTCCCGAACGATCCTACCGGACGCATCCGTCTGGTCACGAAGCACAATTGGGCAGTCTCCGACTCACTGATGGACTTTCTCCGTGCGATGCCCGAGACGACCATTCAATGGAAGAGGGCGCTCCAGAACACGATCTATCAACGCATCAAACGAGCAATGCAGACATTGCACGCGCATGGACTAATTCTCGAGGAGGCCATATGAAAACCCCATCGTGCGGGGAAATGAGTGCGGATCTTGTTCGTGACTGGTTGGATGATCGGCTTGATGCGGACCGTGCCGCCGAAGTCAGTCACCACGTGGGGGCGTGCGAGTCCTGCTTCAATGCCTTTATGAAGACAACGGCACACGATCTGTTCACGTTCTTGAGCGATAGTGATACGGCACGGCTGTCATCCTTTATGGACGAGGTGACTCACCTCCTCACGGAAGACTCCACGGATGACGCCATAGAGACCAGTGTGGGGTCCGTTGAGGACGAGGTTCCGCAGCCTGAACAGCCCAGCAAGGAAGTGGTTGTGCCGAGTCTCCCTGCGTACCTGGAGACGGCTGCTTCGATCGCCGCGTTTCGCAGAATGTGTCATCACATCAATGAGAGCTTCATGCAGGCGCCGGGGCACTGTCTCAGCCGGAACGAGCTTGAGCAGATTATCCGATTGTACTTGGGTGATCCGGTGATCTCTGTGCACGGACGCAAGGTCCATATTCTCCACATACTCAGCGCTGAACGTATGATCGAGTTGGACTCGGTGGCTGGGGTTCAAGTGGAGGAGATCTACGTGGCGCGATGGGAGATTTCTCCTGAATATCTCATCAATCGTGTGTGGGGTGTCTCGCTGGGTAAACACATGGACAAGCTCTTTGAGGGTGGCCTGCGGTATAGCGGCGAAGGAGGCACGTCAATGCTCCTTGAAGGGGATGCAGGGATTGGGAAAACCATGCTGGCTCTGCATATGGCGACCGCCTTTGCAAAACAAGGCTTCCCAGCCGTGTATGTGTCCACGCAAGGTCAAGTGGGATCGTTCCTTGACCGACTTGCCCTCCTCGGATACCGGCACCGACTTGGGTCTGGGAGTGAGAATAGTTGGGTCTGTTCATCAGGCCAAGAACAATTCACCCTGCGCATCTGCGATCGTCGTGGCGAACCGATCACCGACACTCATGACCTCGGCGTCAAGCGTGATCATGATGGTCAAACGCTGACCGTGTATATGGTGGATGCACCATGGTGGAGTACGGAGGCACAGCCCTTTCTTCATGCGCTCAAGAGGTTGCATCAGCCGGAGAGACTCCCGTCCTGCTTTGTGTTGGATTGTCTGGATGATGTATGGGGAGAGCTCCACTCCGTAGCAGCGACGCAGTTGAGCGAGTTGTTGACGTTCCCACCAAAACAAATCGGGCTCTTGCTGTCCTCAGGCAATTGGCCGACGGAGCGCAGTCAGCAGCTCATGCGGCAGAAGATGGATATCATTCTTCATCTGACCATGCGCGAACGGGAAGAGAATATCAAAGATCGCACGCTGGAGATCACGAAGTGCCGCACCCAGGGATATATCCGGCAGCAGCATCATTTCTCCATCGGCCGGGCTGATGAAGGCGTCGTGATCTATCTGTCGACGCATGCGAGACACTCAATTTGGGTCAAACGAAAGCCGCATCTGGGGAAACCCATTCCTGAAAATTTCTCCGTCGATGACCATTTCAGTTTAAACCAGGTTGTGCAGAATGATGTCGTCCGTGGGTCGTCGATCTTGCTCCGTGGGAAACGGGGGACCCATCGGCTTCCGATCAGCCTTGCATTTCTGGCAAGCGGGTTACGAAACAGCAAGACCGATCACGTGATTTTTCTGTCATTACGGGAAACGGAGGCCCAGCTGATTACCATTATCCGACAGTATCCACATTTCAGTAAGTATCTCTTAGATGGCGCTCGGTTCAGCTCACGCGTGACATTCGGGTACCGTCCGTCCGGGCCGTATGGTCCCGAGCGGATTCTGGATTGGATGTCGCGTGAAGTAGGCAAAGCGATCGAAACGAGTGCGAAACGCGGTCCATCGAAGGTGACGCGTATTGTCATCTCCAGCTTGGCGCATCTCCGAAGCTCACCACTCTTTCAACGAGATACCACCTTTATTCCCGCTTTGTTACAGCTCTTTAAAAAAGAGCATGTGACGGCGTTATACATTGATGAACCTGGTGAGCCGTCAGACCAAATCGGCCATCGCTTTGATGTCATTCTGGCCGCGGAACAGGATGACACGGATCGAAAATCCGACGATATCAGGATTCGCGTCGAAAACGCGCTTCTCTGTAATGCCAACCATGGTTGGCACCGGATTCGTCGAGAGAGCGCGAAAGGGAATGAAGCAGAAGACCTCATCGGGCGTCGGTATGTGTTCAAGAATCTCGGACAAGGTCCTGCATCCGGCTCTCCATCCACTAGCGAAACAGAAGTTGCAGAGCACCCCATGTAGATGGAGCAAGCCCAACGACAACGCAACCGTCCCGAGCACGCGATCGGCAGTGGATGGGGTCAGGAGGTGAGAGGGAGAGGCCGTATTCCTCGCTGGAGCGTTCCATGGGCGTTGTCAGGTTGTGTTACTGTCGCCAATGATTGTGTCTGTAATCGTATGGGTCGTGTTGTTCTTGTGTCCATCGTGTGATGCTCCGATCTTCGTATCAGGTTCACCTGTCCCGATCGTCCTAGGACTTCATCGTCGTCGAGATCCCGTTTCGTGCGTTACCATAAACGACCCCGTAGTGGTGTGGTCCGTGCTCTGAGTCCGCTCAGTGTTCCTCCTCAGTCTCCTTGATCCAGACCGAAAAGATCCTCGCGTTTAAGCCCACATAGCATTCCCGTGTCAGCTTCCGATACCCGGCCGCATAATGCGGGTAGGCAGCACATATTCCAGAAACGATCATCACTAGGGTCTTGTGATGTGGAGGTCAATATGTCGCTCTCGACCATGTCAGAGTTTCCCTGAGTCCATCAACAGTAGGGATATGGAGGTGAAGCATGCAAATACTTGTTGCCGTCCTCTGGATCATGCTCGGTGCCACGAGCGCGGGCGCTATTCCCTATGAAGACGAGGTGGCATCAACTGATGCCAATGTCGACTTCACCCAGGCAGCGCCCTTCACGCGCTCCTTGGCGAAGCTGGGCCACGCCTGGGCGCAGTTCGATTTGGCGACGATGCTGAAAAATGGAATCGGTGTTCGGCTGGACAAGAAGGAAGCCATGGTCTGGTATCGCAAGGCGGCCGAGCAGAAACATGTTGGCGCAATGCGGAATCTGGCCCGGTTGTACCAAGTGGGAACTGGAGAAGCGCAGGATCCTGTTCATGCGTATTTCTGGTACAGCCTCGCTGCCGTGTCCGATGAGGAGGCCAAAAAGGTTCGCGATCAGCTTGAACACCAGATGAGCGCCGAGTAGATCAAAACAGCTCAGGCTCTGGCGCAGCACTGTCAGGACTCGAAGTTCCAGGCGTGCGAGTAGGCGGGCCGTCACAGAACGGCCAAGTATTCATTTCATCCTTAGTGGAAGGAGATTTCACGATGAAGACCGTAGTGATGACCATGGTGGTATTGATGGTGGCAACGGTGGCCGTTGCCGAAGACAAGAAAGATTACAGACAGGACCTGGTATTTACCTGTGAGGTGACCGGCAGTGATCGAGACGGGTTTGATGTGAAGGTCGAGAACAGAGGGAGCCATGAGTGGCATTGTGATGTGGAGGTCGAAACGAGCCCTTCGGGCAGAGAGTACTCGTATCGCAACCGACCCGTAGCAGGGCGCAGTGGGAAGCAGAACATCGGTGGCGAGGCTGGGCTGACGAAGAACCTTCAGTGTCGAGTGAAAAGCGTGTCCTGTCGCTAGGCCCTGAACAGACCTGTGGTGAAGTGGAACGCCAATTGGTCGTCAGCGGGCTAGCCCAACATGGCCGTTGACGAGCACGCCCGGCCTCTGCTGGGTTCCTACTACGCATCGTGAGATGAGAGAAGGATGGGAATTATGCAGCTATTTCTGTTGGTATTTCTCGGGATGGTGCTCGGAGCCTGTGCGGGTGCGGATCCCCGTACAGACAACACCAAAGCAGTCGCTGAGCGTGGTGACCACACTGGAGCGGCGGCGGAGCCTATGGGAAACGCTCAGCCGAAGTTGGAGGCGATGAATCAGGCCAAGAATGAGGTGCAGGTGGTACCTGGGACCACCAGCGCAGGAACATCTTTCGGTGAAGACGAAGCCAAAGCAGTGTATGCGAGTGGTGACTATACCCGGGCAGCGGTCCTCACACGTCCATTTGCCGACCAGGGCAAGGCGTGGGCGCAATTCAATCTGGCCACACTATTGGAGGAGGGGAAGGGTGTCCCAAAGGATGAGAAGCAAGCTGAGGACTTATATCGCAAGGCCGTCGCGCAGGGAGACAAACGGGCACAAGTGAAGCTGGAGTTGATGAATCGCGCGAAGCATCAGGCGCAAGAGGACGAAGCCAAAACTGCCTATGAGAAGGGTGACTACGCGCGAGCCGCGGCCCTGGTGCGCCCCTTGGCGGAGCAGGGCCGCGCCTGGGCACAGTTTACTCTAGGAGTCATGCATCAATATGGAAAAGTCGTGCCGCAGGACGACCAGAAAGCATTGGCCTGGTATCGCAAATCGGCCGAGCAAGGTTACGCCGATGCGCAGTACAAGATGGGGCTGTGGGAATATTCTGGGAACCACAGAGGGCACAAAGAAAGCGCGAAGAACTGGTTTCTCAAGGCTGCCAAGCAGGGGCATGCCCCTGCAATGGTCTCTCTAGGGGTAATGGTTGAGCGGATGATTGAGAGCAAAATTACCGATGGAGACTTAATTCTACCGACCGAGAAAGGCGGGTGGCGTACTCCGACCTGCGATGATGTGGTGAACTGGTATCTCACGGCGGCAAAGCAGAATTACACGCCTGGGATGGTCCGACTGGGGAAGTTGTTTGCCGTGGGGCGTTGCCTTCCGGTGGACGGAAAAGAGGCGGAAGCCTGGTATCGCAAGGCCGCCGAGCAGGGGGATGTCAATGCCATGATTCAGTTGGCTGAGATGTATGAAGAGGGAAAGCTGGTTCTCAAGAATTCCAAGGAAGCTCTGCAATGGTATCACAAGGCCGGGGAACAGGGCGATGTTGGAACGCAGAAAAAGCTCGGGACGAGGTATTTGAATGGGGACGGCGTTCCGAAGAATCCGAAGGAAGCGGTGCGTTGGTATCAAAAAGCGGCTGAGCAGCAAGATGTCTGGGCGCAGAACCAGTTGGGCCTGATGTACCAAAACGGAAAGGATGTTCGGAAGGACATCACGGAGGCCCGTAAGTGGTATCGCCTGGGGGCCGCGCAGGAGGATGTCGGCAGTATGGCTCGTCTGGCCGAGTCGTATCGGTTAAAGAAAAGCGAGCAGGATCTTGTGCATGTGTACATGTGGTACAGCCTCGCAGCCATGTTGGCGGATGAGGCGAAAAAGATGCGCGATCAGCTGGAACGCCAGATGACTGCCGCGCAGATTAAGAAGGCGCAGGAGCTGGCGGAACGCTGTCAGAGTTCGAACTATAAAGAGTGCGAGTAGGGGGGCTGCATGAGGGACCCTCTTGTTTGTACGCAGCCCAGTGTAACGATGAATCTCACTCGACCTATGTAGACGCGCACCCTCGTAGAGAAAGGAGAACAAGCATGATCCCAAGCATCCGATGCATCGTTGGGGCTTTCGTGGTGGTACTTGCAACGGTGATAGAGATGTATCCGGCGCATGCCGGCACGCTAGAGGACTACATCAATACGATCGGGAAGACCGGCTGCGAGTCAATTCCGTATGCTGGTTTACAGAGAAGCTGCCAAAACTTGGATGTTGATAAGTATTGCAAAGATGCAAGTCAGTACCCGAGGGCGAGCCAAGGAACAAGAGCCTTGCGACAGAAAATCGACACGGATCTCCCGAACGAAATTAAGAAACTGGAGTCTGGAGTGAAGTCATTGCAAGAGGCTGTGGCGAAAGCGACGAGTGAGGCGGAGAAACAGAGTATCAACGCCAATATTCGCACGATGGAGACCGATCTCAATAATAGATACAAGACGCTCTCACAGATGAATGGTGATCTCCAGACCGATATTGCGACCATCGATAAACGCATCCAGAACGGCGAACGATGTTCACGGGAACGCTATGACATGTTTCAGGTGTTCAAAGCGGTCATCTCCAAGGCGGAAAGTGAAACCGATCCGGCTGTCGTCAAAGAGGCGACTCCGCGACTAGCCTATTGGAAGAGCCAACAAGACATTCACTACCGCGTACGGATCGAAGACGTGCAAGTGGCAATTGAGAAATGCAAAGACTGTCGCGATGGAAAGCAGTAGCCTGCACGTTCTGGCCCATCCCCAACAATGGACTCGCTGGAGTGGCGAGAGGTGACTCTCGTCACAACTGGCTCCTGCCAAGAGGAGAGGTGATGATGATTCGTTGCTGGCGTTCCGTGCTTCTGGTTTTCAGCGCATGCGTGTTTTCCGGCGTCACGCCGGCTGACGCGACAGAATCGCTCCAACAGCTGAAGGCTGCGTGTGAGAAAAAGCAGGCAACCGCCTGTGTGTCCCTGGGAGTGATGTATTTGGAAGGCAAGGTGGTGCAACAAGACGACGTGCAAAGCGCGAGATTCTCCAAAAAGGCCTGCGCCGGAGGGAACGTAGTCGGTTGTACCAATCTCGGGGTGATGTACGAACAGGGACGCGGGGTAGAGAAGGACCACTTTCAGGCCATGAAACTGTATCGGCAAGCGTGTGACGGTGGGGAGCCGACTGGCTGTACTAATCTCGGGATAATGTACGAGCAGGGCAGCGTTGTCCCACGCGATCTTGTAGAGGCGGAGAAATGTTACCAAAAAGGGTGTGACGGTGGGAATGTGGAAGGTTGTGCCCATCTCGCAGATCTGTATAGCGAGCAGGACAGTTTGTTATTGAACCCTGAGGAGGCTGCCAACCTCAACCACAAAGTCTGTGAGAGTGGAGGTTCGACCGGCTGTCGCAATCTTGCGATTGCCTACATGAGGGGACAAGGGAGAGCACGGGACAAAGGTCAAGCCCTCGTGCATTTCGAGAAGGCGTGCGATCTCAAGGACCAAAAGGGATGTGAGTATTACGAACTCTTGAAGAAAGGGAAACTCAAGTGAAGTCGTCGGGTGAAGCAGGTGCCAATCCCGCATCAGGATTGAGGTGTCTCGAGTTAGCTGGGTACCTCAAAGGGGCACAGCGTCTGCGCTGTGCCCCTTTATGAAACGAACCGTGTGTGGGCCGCAAGCACCCTTGAACAGAGTAACGCTTACTATTTGGCACAGTATGGTTTTTCACGCGGGTCTTGTTTTGCGGAACCAGATCAATTCTTTCCATCTATGAGGAGGAGAACGTGGATATACAGAAAGGGCCAGCGTCGAGAGTCTTCCAAGGGATCGCCGGACTGATGGTGTTTCTGTTCATGGCTAGCCTTTCATGGTCGCCGCAGGTTCATGCGATGGCTCCAAGTAAGTCCTGGGAGGAGCTTCTGGTCACGGGAGATGCTGTAATCCGAGACCCAGATCCGGGACTGTACATGTCATTGTTGCAGCAACGCCAGCCGTCTTCTCAGGACTCCGTTCCTCCAGGTACAGATCAATCGGTCTTAGCGCCGGAGAAGTGGACCCATGAATTGACCAAGGAGTTTGGTTGGAATGAGAAATACCCGCGTATGATCGCTGATGTTAACAATGACAAGAAACAAGATATCGTCGGTTTTGGCATAGATGGAGTATGGCTGGCAACTTCGAATGGAACAGCGTTCACCCCAGCCTTGGTGTTACTAGATGCTTTTAATGAACGGACTGGTTGGCGTGTGGAAAAACATGAACGACTGACCGGTGACATCAATAATGACAAGCTAGACGACATCGTTGGGTTCGGTGATGCAGGTGTGTATCGCGCGCTCTCTACAGGAGGAGGTTTTGCCCCAGTGTCTCCAACTCCCGTCGTACCTGACTTTGGGTACGACCAAGGGTGGCGCGTCGACAAGCATGTCCGCCTCTTGGCTGATGTGAATAATGATGGGCGTAAAGATATCGTGGGTTTTGGTGATGACGGTGTGCGGCTGTCACTCGCTACCTCAGACGGGAACTTCTCAAATCCCGTCTTTGTCTTAGCAAATTTTGGTTACAAACAAGGATGGCGAACTGAGCGTCACATTCGCACGACTGCTGATGTGAATGGCGATGGGATGCAAGATATTGTGGCCTTTGGCGATGACGGCGTGTGGCTTGCAATTTCAACCGGTAACGGTTTTATCGAGCCTCAGCAACCTGTGCTCTCAAACTTCGGTTTTCGCGTCGGAAGTTGGAGAGTGGATCGTCATCCACGGATGTTGGCGGATGTCAACCGAGACGGCAAACAGGATATCGTTGGGTTCGGTGACGCTGGCGTCTGGCTCGCACTGTCGATCGGCAATGGATTTGCCGAGGCGCAGTTCGTCCTTGCGGATTTTGGGTACAACCAAGGCTGGCGCGTTGAGCGCCATCCACGCTTCATGACGGATCTCAATGGCGATGGCTATATGGACATCATTGGGTACGGCGAAGGTGCTGTGTATCGTGCCCTTGGAGGGTCAAGTGGATTCAGTGCGATGCGCAGTATATTAAATATTTCCGGGGCTGCTGCTAATTATTACAAGGATGACTTTGTTTTGGGATTCATACGATTCGTTGGGGATGTCACTGGCGATGGGTTGTCCGACCTAATTAGCTTTGGTTCCAGTTATATTACGGTCACCCGCTCCAGTACGCAACCACCTCAACCGGAAGTTAATGCGCCAAGTTATCTGCACATCACAGGCTCAACGACTTCTTCCATTACGCTTGAATGGAGTGACAATAGCAACAACGAGGACTTCTTTACCATTGTAGGACAGGGGGATGGGTATAGCCGGATTTACGCGATCTCACGTGACAAAACTACAAAGACCTTCACATCGCTTGATCAGGACAAACAGTATTGTTTTACTGTGTGGGCGGAGAACCGCTGGGACCTTTCTGAGAAGACCCGGCAAGTGTGTGGTCGGACCACGAAGCAACAACCACAGCAAAATCAAGGCCCGTTCACAACCACAATTTGGATGCAACGACAACAAATCCTTGAGGGGTATATTCCTTACCTTGGTATTTTTGGGCCAATTTATGACACGGGTGCCACCATCACGAATATCAATTTCCCGCTGCAATTTCCGCCGGTCGCATTAGTAAGGCCGAACCATTCGACGATAGAGTGCGGTGATCCGAATGCTATTGTTCTGGTGCATGGAGATATGACAGCAGATCAGAAGATAGCGATTTGGGGAACGACCACTCTCTTCATCTCCGGTCAACAAACCTTGCAGTTCGTGGGATGCGCATCCAATAACCCTCAGTTCCCAGGTGACCCGCCCGTGAACATTACATGGAAGCGTCCTTGAGCAAGAAACGAATACCTGGTGTGTAGCTAGAATCGTTACCTGGCTGAACCTGATGAAAGTACACCATGAAACCATTGACTGTTTTCTTCACACTGCATTTTTCACGCGCACCGCCTTTTGCATGGGCTAGGCTCAAAAAGTGGATGCCTTCACCCTCTGATCTGAAGGGCTGGCGGTGGGAGATGCACGAGTTCCGCGACAGAGATATACAAAGGAGCTTCGTGAGCATGCCGTGCGGCTCGGGCTCGAACAGGAACTGACGACTCCGGAGGCGGCGAGACGACTCGCCATCTTCAGGCAAGATGCTCGAGAACTGGGTATTTCGAGCCGGGCATGGTCTGCTCGCGATATTGAGGGAGGTTCGACGATGTTGCTCGCCAAAGTTTGGGGTAACCTGATAGCAGTTCCGAATGTGAGTCTCCGATCGATTCTGGCCACACCGAGCATTAAATCACAATCCGTTCAACCTCATCGAGCGACACCTGATCCGTGCGCCGATCGTAGAGCCCGGTCGTCCGAGCGCTTTCATGGTTGGCCATCTGTTGCGCCACTTCGAGCTTCCCCCCATTCCGTAGATATTCCGTGATGCCGGTCGCGCGAAAGGAGTGATTGCCGATCTTGGTGCGAATACCCACCGCCTCCGCGCGACGACGAATCATGCGGTAGGCGTCGGGCTGCGTCATCGGCTGATCGGAGAGCAATCCGGTCCGGCCCAGCATCGTGCGAAAGAGCGGCGACTTAGCCTCCGTGAGCTGCGCCGCCTTGAGATACGCGTGCAGGTACTCGTCGAGATTATGGTGGCAGGGCATCGCGTGCAGCTTGCCGCCTTTTTCGTGCAGGCGCACCCAGGTCCGACGCCCCTGGATAAACACATCCTCCACGGTCATCGTGATCGCTGCGCCAATGCGAGCAAATGTGTAGACCATCAAGCCAATCAACGCCTGATCGCGGAGGCCTTCCACCGTCCTGCTGTCGATCGCATCGAGGAGGAGACGGGCTTCCCCGGCCGTGAGCACCGGCGTCTTGCCTTTCTTCATCGAATACTTTGGCCCACGCACCGAGCTGGCGGGGTTGACGGGGATGACTTGGCCGACCACCAGCCAATCGAATAGCATGCGGATCGCCGCCAGATGTTGCTTGACGGACGGAGCGGCCATCCGACGTTGCAAGGTTTCGATATAGGTCGCGACATGCACCGGCTCAATGGCCTGCAAGGAGAGCATCCCATGCCGGTCGCACCAGGCCGCAAATTCGGAGACCGCCCAGGTGTAGGCCTTGCGCGTGTGCGGATTGCGAATGTTGGCGGTAAAGAATTCGACGAACTTCTTCGCGGCGTCCGGCGTCGGGGTGAAGAGCGCCGGGAGCGTTCGGGTGTCTGGAATGGCCAACTGGACTTCGTATTTGTCACTTTGCAAATTATCTGGCGTATACCTTTGCATAGTATTTGGCGCACACGCCACGACTCCTGGATCGTGATGCGTTGGTGCTGACGATGCGCATGGCGTACATCTATCGCCAGGTCCGATCATCAGGCAAGACTTTTTTGCAATGCCACACACCCAGGACACGCACGTGGGTCCGACTCGTTGTCACACTGCGCGTGTGCGTCCCCAACGCGGAGATACCCTTAGGCTTGCCCAATCACCAAGCTCTCTCGTGCCGCGTCCACCGCGTCCTTAGTCACGCGGGGCAGGGCATTGAGTTCAAGAATGCGCGCGATTTGTGTGAGGAGCCGGTTCAGCAAGCGGAAGTTGCCGCCCGTGATCCGAATGATCGCCGCGACCGCCTCGTCGGCCCACGGCGGGACGGGGAGCTGGACCCCCTCGGGGGCCCATCGCTCGGCCAGGAGTCGGCGGACCTCCGTCGCGCCCAACGGGCGGAACTCGTGGACGAATCCGATCCGCGAGTAGAACTGCGGGTACCGGGCCACGCGTTTCTCCAGTCCGGGCATCCCAATGAGAATCAGCCCAATCTGTCCTTCGTCGAAGATCGCGCGGACCTGTTCCAGACTCGCCATGCGGAGCCGGTCCGCTTCATCGATCACAATCAGCGACGTGGGATCGGGAATCTGAGTTTCCTTCTTGGTGTAGTCCCGTGCGACCTCGCCATAGGTCGGTTCGAGTTCCGGGATGGGTTCCCGCAGCCAGTCGTGTCGGTACCTCACGGTCTCCTCATGCGCCTGATCCCGTTGGCGGATTGATTCCAACCGCGCCTCCTTCTCCAGTTGTACGGGGCGTCTGGCTAGGAGCGTCAGCGTGTGGCGGGCACGGCGGATGTCGCGGCTGATAAGGCCAGGCGAATTGACGACGGAGGGCGTGTAGAAGACGGTCGCCAACGTCGGGCCCTCACGCGGCTCTCCGCTCCAGGGCATGGTCGCTTGGGCCACGTCCCATTGGCTGTAGGTGCGTGCTGAGAGGGTCTTGCCGACTCCAGGTGTCCCGTAGCACAGCCCGATGTATTGGTACGTTCGGCAGGCGTCGCAAAACTCCGTAAAGCGTCGGTGTTCGAGGGTCTCCACGATCGGGTGATGGCTATTCATTCCGGTATCGCTTGAGAGTGGAGACCGCCTGTCGTGCCGAGTTGTCTGTTGCGGCTGGTGGGTCCTCCGTGGTCTTCGTGATGTCCCCGCGCTTCAGGTCCAGCAGCGTGTTCACGGCGGTTGCGCGGTCTCGCAGCATCCCACGCAGTTCCCGCCGACGCCGGTTTCGCGCGCGGAGAATGTCACGCAGCGGCACGGTCTCACCCGCCAGCTCCGCACAGACGGCGCGACACAGGAATGTGTTGTTGTGGAAGACGCGGATTTCCGCCATGTCCCTGGGATCGATCCGTAGGGTCACGGTTTCCCCTACGTAGGACGCCAGCGTGGTCGAGATGTAGCGGAGCCTCTTGAAGTGAATGCCATCAGGCCGCACTTGCCGCGCCTGTGCCACCTGAATCAGCAGCAGATCCAGTTGCTCCAGCGAGTCCGGCATGCGCGGAAGAAAGCCGTTGGCTTCCCAGCGCTCGACCGGCGGCGTCTTCGTGTCGGCATTGTCGCGCCGGTGGTAGATGTCGAGGAGGAACGTGCGGAACTTCGCCTCGAACGCCGCCATCGTCAAGGTTGGGGTGCCCCGCATCCCGCGGCCCGCTGGCGCGTAGCCCTCCAGCTCGCACAGGAACATCTCGTTCACCGTGCAGAAGAAGCGTTCGATCCGCCCACGCCCTCTCGGCTTGCCTGGGATGGAGAAAACCAGTCGGATGTTCAAATCCGCGCTCACCTGTTCCAGGTGTCGAGACCGGAAGTCGCGCCCGTTGTCGGTGTAGAGGACATCGGGGATCCCGCACACACGCCAGCGCGGGTCTTCCTTGCGCCACATCGCTTCGCGAAGCGCGAGCGACGTGTGCAGGGCGGACGGTGCTTCGAACGAGAGGAAGTAGCCCGCCACGGCGCGGCTGTGGTCGTCGATGACCGTGGTGAGCCACGGCCTGGCGGGGTGACCATCCGGGCGCACCAACAGGATGTCGAGCGGCGTGTGGTCGGCCTGCCAGATAGCGTTGGGCCGATCCGCTTCCCGCCGGTGGATCAACTCGAACGTCTGACTGTACGCCGTCGTCCCTTCGTGCGCGAGCATCATCAAGTCGGCGGGCAAGGCCGACACGATGCGATAGACGACCCAGTAGCTCGGCGGGGCCTCACCCAAGTGTTGCGCAATCCGCCGAGCCTGGCGGCAAATCGTCGCAACCGGGAGCGGCGGTTTCTGGAGCGCGACGCCCTCAATGGCGTTCTTGAGCGTTGCCGACAGCTCGCGGTGCTGGCCGGTGTCCGTCCGCTTCTTTCGCGCCAGGGCCGCCAGGCCGAACTGGCGATACCGCGAAACCCACCGCTGTGCGGTGCGAAACGGAATGTGGGCCGCCGCCGCGACGGTCTTCAGTGAGAGGCCGTCCTCCAGATGGGGTTGGAGGAGGCGGAACCGATCAAGGGCGAGTGTTCGGGTCTCGTCCGGAAGCTCAACCAGGTGGGTCATACTCAAAGAATACGCCATATAACATGCAAAGTTCTACGCCAGATACTTTACAAAGTGATACTTAGTTGCCCCCTGCTGCATAATGGTGTATGATAACGTCCTTTATCATACGTTTACTTTTTATTCTGTCAAGTAAAACAACGATATATAATATTCAGTCCATATCATAGTTGACACAGATTATCATGCGTCATATACTTCATACACGTACAACATGTATTACGGAGGTGCGATGGTTTCCCTACGCTTGGGGAAAAAACTGGAAGACCGCTTAGAACAGCTTGCCGAAGGGACAGGCCGGACCAAGACCTATTACATCCGACTCCTGTTAGAAGAGCATCTCGACGAGTT
>JAHBWQ010000043.1 GCA_019636915.1 Nitrospira sp.
GGACCGTTCGGCCGAGAGACGCGGTCACGACTTCGCCTATCTCTTCGCCAACCAGTGGAGCGGATCGACCGGCTCAGCTCCCTCACGCAACTCAAAGTATAATGTATTTTCTCCCGTCATGCCCGTATCTCCGGTTTCCCCAATCGACTGGCCTTCGACCACCTGCTCACCAACCTGGGTCAGAATCTTGGACGCATGGGCATACAGCGAGAAGAATCCGTTGGCATGATCAAGGATTATAACGAGTCCGTACCCTTTCAACCAGTCCGCATAGACGACGCTCCCGGACATCACCGCATGAATCAAACTTCCCTCGGTCGTACGAATGTCAATTCCCTTGCGCTGGACATAGGTATCGAAGGTGGGGTGTTTCTGCCGCCCGAAGAACGACACCACCTGCCCTTCGACCGGCCACGGCAGTGCCCCCCGAACGCCGCGTGGAAGCGATGCCGTCGTGGGCGGGTGCATGGCTACGGTTCGTCGACGCGATTCCAGGTCTTGCAGCAAGTGATCGACCCGTGAAGCCGACCGTTCCAGTTCTTCGACCGCCCGTTGATAGGCATCCTTCTGATGGGTGATTTTTGTCAGATAGAGCGTTTTCTCTCTTTGAAGGACTCGGATATCGGTCAGCTTCTTTTCGATGCTTTGCTTGAAGACCATCAGGCCATCTCGGGCATCTGCCCGCTGACGCTCGCCCTGCTCCATCCTGCCCATATCGGTCCGAAATCCCCGCAGGAGTTCGTAGTCTTTTTGCGAGACAGCGGAGAGATACTGGCCGCGACGTTGAAGGTCATTGTACGAACCAGCCGTCAAGAGCGCCTTTACGTATCCGAAGCGACCTTCCATGTACTGCACGCGAAGTCGGGCCAAAATGGCCTCTCGCCGCGTCTGAATGCTGGTTCGCATCGCCACCAACTGTTCCGTAATTTCCTCCAGTTCCCGATCCTTTTGCCGCAATTTCCGATTGATGTCGTGGTGATCTTGCCGATGACGAACCAACCGTTCATCCAGGGATTGGAGTCCTTGCAGAACGGATTCCCGTTTTTTTTCCGCTGCGTCGGCCCGCTTCCGCTTTTCTTCTATCTTGTCTTTCAGCGTTTCAAGATGCTTTCGCTCACGCTGAATTTTTTCGGCGAGGGGATCTGTGGCCGCATCAACGTTCACGCCCCATCCGCTGAACACCAGAACCCCTGTCAGCAGAAGGAGGGAGGATCTCATACACGCCCATCTCCAACACGCAGAAGTGAGACAACGCTTCCGGTAAACCCCAGCGCCATTCCAGCCAAGACCAGCGTGAGACAAGCTGAAAATGGAAAAAATGAAATCAGGCCCTCCATTCCGCTGAAGCGGCTGACAAACTGAACTTGTTGCTGAAACAACTCGAAGCCGAGTTTGAGGATGCCCAAGGATAAGGCGCTCCCACAGACTCCGAGCACCGCCCCTTCCAGGAAGTACGGAACACGAATGAAGGTCCCGGTGGCTCCGATCGAGCGAAGAATTTCGATCTCCTCCCGTCTGGCAAACAAGGCCAGCCTGATCGTATTGCCGATGATCGTCACTGCGGCGGCAGAGAGGAGAATCCCCACACCGATCGCGGCCAGCTCGATATAGCCAATCATGTCAGCCAAGAGGCTGATCCATTGTTGATTATAGTCGACCTTCGCTACCCCTTCCATGGTTTGAGCTTGTTCGACCCAGTCTTTCACGGCCTCGGGAGAACGATAGCTCGGGGCGAGCGTCACGACGAACGAAGCCGGAAGCGGATTCTCGCCAAGCCCCTCGAGCAGATGAGAGTCGGCGGGAAACTGCGTGCGGAACTCCGTCAGGGCTTGCTCCTTTGAAATATACAGCACACTGGCAACCATGCGATCGGACTTGAGCATCAATTCCATCTGCAAACGCCCATCCCGCGACAGACGATCCTCCAAATAGAGCATGATCTTCACGTCTTCTTGGAGCCATCCCGCCACATGCTGCAAATTCACATAGAGTAAGAGAAAGATTCCGACACACGTCAACGTAAACGCCGTGGTCAAGATGGCGACAATCGTCGTCATGCGATTGGTCCGCATGTTGGCCCAGGCCTCCCGAACAAGATAAAAGAGCCGTCTCATACGACGACACGCTCGGGCACCGCCCGTTCGGGAAGGACAACCCCTTGCGTCAGGGTAATCACTCGGCAATTGACTTGATGCATGACATGCGGATTATGCGTCGCCACCACCACGGTAGTCCCCCGAGCATTGATCAACTTGAACAGCTCAATGATCTCACCTGTGAGTTCCGGATCGAGATTCCCCGTCGGCTCATCTGCTAATAGGATAACTGGTCCGTTCACGATTGCTCGAGCGATGCACACCCGCTGCTGTTCGCCCGTAGACAAACTGCTCGGCGACTGGTCCCGTTTGTGCTCAACGCCGACCGCCCGCAACGCTTCCGTGACTTTGCGTCGAATATCTTTTTCGGATACTCCCTGCACGATCAGAGGGAGCGCCACATTGTCGAACACCGATTTCTTCGGCAGCAACCGGAAGTCTTGAAAGACCGATCCCACCTTCCGTCGCAGATAGGGAATCTCGGACCGTTTGAGTTTCGTGACATTCTTACCTTGAACAAAGAGTTGCCCTTCGTCCGGCTGTTCCTCGCCAATCAGCATCCGTAGGATTGTCGACTTTCCTGATCCACTGGGGCCCATGAGCAGTACAAACTCCCCCTTCTCGATTTCGATCATCACATCGGACAATGCCGGTCTTCGGTCGTACCACTTCGAGACATGAATAAGCTGAATCATTGCGTCCACAAAAACCCCTCTCGATAGGGTCGAAACCGGTCACCGCTCAGTGGCATCGAAAGCGTTGGGGATATGTTCAATGTGCTCAGAAATCGACGCCTCTCCTTGAACCAAAACAACATCAAATCGACAGAGCCTGTCAGACCAATGCCGCTGCGCCAAATACTGTGCGGCCACCTTCAAAAGCTTCGCCCGCTTGCGACGATTCACTGCCAACAGCGCACCTCCAAACGCCTCTGTACTCCTCCCCTTAACCTCGACAAACACGACGACACCCCGATCATCCGCGACCAGGTCCAATTCACCGACTGACAGCCGCACATTTCGATCGAGGATGCGATAACCCTTGGCGATCAAAAACTGTTCCGCCCGCATCTCACTGGCTTGGCCGAACTGGTGACGCGGGTCTGCAGCGAACATGAGATTAGGCCTCGGACAACGTAGGATCCGACAGCTGAGCCTGCGCCATCTTCCTGACGTTCATAGCAAGTTTGACTGGAGCGAAACTTTGACGATGGATAGAGCAGGGGCCGTAATGCGCAAGCCGTTCCAGGTGTTCAGCTGTCCCATACCCCTTGTGCGAGAGAAAGCCGTACTCCGGGAACGTGTCATGGTATCTCGCCATTAGCCGATCTCTCGTGACCTTAGCCACAATAGAAGCCGCAGCAATGGAGACAGATAAGGAATCGCCTTTGATGATCGGACGAATCGGAATGCTGACACCGGGAAGGGTCACGGCATCGATAAGCACATAATCAGGCGACGGGATCAACTGCTCAAGAGCCCGCCGCATGGCAAGACGAGTCGCCTCAAGAATATTCAACTGGTCGATTTCCGCAGCGTCGGCCCATCCGATTCCCGTTCCCACCGCTTGCTCGAGGATGGCGAGGTAGAATCGCTCACGCTCACGCTCCGAGAGTTGCTTCGAATCATTCACCCCAGGGAGCCGATTGCGTACCGGAAGAATCACTGCAGCGGCCACTACAGGACCGGCTAACGGACCACGCCCCGCTTCATCGATTCCAGCAACACGGCGATACCCACAGAGCCGTGCTGCTCGTTCGAATTCATCAGTGGGTCCCATCAACCGCTCTCTACCGACGATCCGGTCAATCGGCCAACCATGATGGAACGCATGCGCTGAACCGACCTATGCTGTGACGGCTCCTTCTTCGGGCGCTGCTGGCTGTGCCGAGGATTTGCTCTCTCCAACAAACTCTCGCTCCTCAACCTTGGCAAACCGCCCTTTCTTCCCGCGAAGGTAGTACAGCTTGGCACGTCGAACGCGTCCCTGGCGCACGACATCAATCTTAGACACGATTGGAGAATGCACGGGGAAGATCCGCTCGACACCCACACCATACGAGAGTTTTCTGACCGTGAACATTTCGGTATTCAAACTGCCCTTACGGGCGATCACCGTTCCTTCATACACCTGAATACGCTCTTTCTCTCCTTCCACGACTTTGACATGGACACGTACGGTGTCGCCGATCTCAAAGTGCGGAACCGACTTTTTCGTCAATGATCGCTGAATTCGCTCCAACTGATTCATGTCCTCAACCCTCCTCCTCGCATAATAACGGGGCCGTCAACAGGCCTTCATTCATCAACTCTTCCAACAATTGCCGATCCTCTTTCGTGAACATCCGATCCTTGAGAAGATCGGGGCGTCTGAGATACGTACTGCGCAAGGCCTGTTTTCGACGCCACAAGCGAATGGCCTCATGATGGCCAGACAGCAAGACCTCCGGTACCGTAATGCCTTCGATCTCCGCCGGTCTCGTATACTGCGGATACTCCAAGAGCGAATCCGAAAACGACTCGTCGACGGCAGAACTTGGATCGCCCAACACGCCAGGGACGAGCCTTGTCGTGGCGTCGATCAAGACCAGCGCCGGCAATTCACCTCCCGTAAGTACATAATCGCCGAGCGAAATCTCCTCAGGCGCCAGCGCCTGACGGACCCGCTCATCCACGCCCTCATAGTGCCCACACAGAATCACCATTCGACGAGACTCGGTCGCTAACTCTTGGGCATAGGCCTGAGTTAATGGACGCCCATGGGGAGTCGGGAACAGCAACCGAATCTCTTCTCCCTGCAACTGCGCGTCTCTCCGCACAGCGGCAACCGCCTGGAAAATCGGTTCAGCCTTCATGACCATCCCCGCACCACCTCCATACGGTGTATCATCGACGACCTTATGGCGATCCGCCGTAAAGTCTCGCAGATTATGCACACGCACCGCGAGTAGTCCCTTCTCCTGGCCACGCTTGAGCATGCTGTGTGCCAAGACCGGTGCAAACATACCTGGAAACAGAGTGAGGACGTCGAACCGTACCATAGACTAGTCGTCAAGCCCATCGATCAACCGTACCGTCATGATTCGAGCAACCAGATCAACCGCCACGACAAACTCTTTTGCGGCCGGAATCAAGACCTCTTTGGTTCCATTACGCAGAACAACCACGGAATTGCCAGGCAACTCCCAAATCGCTTCCACAACACCGAGCGACTCTCCTGCCTCCGTCCGGACGTCAAGTCCCACCAAATCACACTCATAGTACTGCCCGGCTGGAAGCTCGGGAACCGACCCGCGAACCGTTCGAATCAATCCTCCTCGCCAAAGCCCCGCCTCCTCTGGTGTGGAGAACGCCGACAGCCCAAGAATAAAACGCGTTCCCGCCCGCCTCACGTGGGTGACGCCGGTCTCCAGCGTCTTCCCGTTTGCTGCCAAAAGGCTGACGCGCGTCAGCCCTTCCAGTCTCCCGGGGACATCGGAGAGGGAAAGAACCTTGACTTCTCCCCGGACACCAAACGGCCGCTCAATCCGTCCCACCGTCACGGTTTCCAGCTGATTCACCATTCCGTGGTCAGGCTTTTACCGAAGCCTTCTTCTTGACAGACTTTTCAACCGGCGCCTTTTCCTTTGCGGACTTTTCAGCCTCAAACTGCTTCCAGACGCCCGCGCGACGGAGCAGCGTCCGCACGGTCACCGTCGGTTGCGCCCCATGATGAAGCCATGTCAGCACCCGCTCCTGCTTAAGCTCCGGCACACCAGCTTCCTTTAACGGGTCGAAAATTCCAAGAATCTCGATAAAACGGCCGTCGCGCGCCTTCCGCGAATCCGCCGCCACCAACCGATACATCGGTCGTTTATGTCGTCCTGTGCGAGCGAGCCTCAAATGTACAGCCACAGCCATTCCTCCTTTACACTAGTTCAAGTGATCTAAAAATCGATTACCGCGCACGCAAGAGCTGAGCGAGTTGCCGACGCCCTCCCGCACCGGTCATTGCCTTTGCCAACTTCTTCGCCGATAGAAATTGCTTGATCAGCCGGTTCACGTCCTGCACCGTCGTACCGCTTCCCCGCGCAATCCGTTTTTTTCGACTTCCATTAATAATCGTATGATCGCGGCGCTCCTTCACGGTCATCGAATCGATCACGGCGACCACTCGACTGATCTCTCGCTCTGGCTTATCACCTTCCATCGCCTGCTTGAGCTTTTGGCCACCGGGGAGCATGCCCAAAATCTGTTCAAAGGAACCCATGCGATTCATCTGTCCCAGTTGGGTCCGGAAATCTTCTAACGTGAAGGTATTGCTCGTGAGCCGCTTCTGAGCTTCCTCCGCCTGCTCCCGGGTAATGCTTTCCTGCGCTTTTTCAATGAGCGACAATACGTCGCCCATCCCGAGAATACGGGAGGCCATCCGGTCCGGATGAAAGGGTTCAAGCGCATCGAGTTTTTCCCCGACCCCCAAAAACTTGATCGGCTTTCCCGTTGCGGCCCGGATCGACAAGACCGCCCCTCCGCGCGCGTCCCCCTCGACTTTGGTCAAGATCACGCCGGTGAGGCCGACCCGTTGATCAAACTGTCCGGCCATGGTGACCGCATCCTGGCCAGTCATCGCATCGGCAACCAACAACACCTCATGAGGGGCCACGGCGGCCTTCACCGCAGTCAATTCCCCCATCAACTCGTCATCGATGTGCAGGCGTCCGCCGGTATCCAAAATGACAAGATCAAAGCCCTGTTCTCGGGCTCGGTCCACGCCGCCACTACAGATCCGCACCACATCGGATTGTGACGCGTGTGCCGGATCAACACGATGCACCTCGACTCCAAGATCTCGCCCCAACGCACTCAATTGCTCTCCGGCGGCAGGACGACGTGGATCAGCGGCAACCAGCAACACTCGCTTGCCTTGATTCTTGAAGAGACGAGCAAGTTTCCCGCTGGCCGTCGTTTTTCCCGCCCCCTGCAGTCCAACCATCATCACAATGGTCGGTGGTTGGGAGTTGAGAGCAAGACCAACCCGATCCTGTCCCATCATCGCCCGGAGCTCATCCCAGACGACCTTGACAACCTGATGCCCCGGGGTCAGACTCTGCAGGACTTCCTGGCCGATTGCTTTTTCTCGGACACGATCGATAAACTCTTTGACGATCTTAAAGTTGACGTCTGCTTCGAGGAGAGCAAATCGGACATCCTTAAGCGCTTCAGAAATATTCTGCTCAGTGAGCACACCCTGCCCACGCAGCTTTTTCAGGACCTTTTCAAACTTCTCACTCAACGCATCAAGCATGACACCGTCCCGCAACACAGAAATAGGCCATCGAGGCCTTGCACCAGACCTCCGATCGCCTCGAAAATCCTAGAGAAAGAGCATCGGAAAGTGTATAGAACCACGGAAAGCAAGTCAAGGTCACCAGAAGTCAGTAGTTTTATTGACATACTGAAACCCGTCAGATATGGTGCCACTGTAAGGCCGTTAGACCTCACAACTCACGTACAGGGAAGTCGTCAAGGAGGAGCGGACGCGTGCGAAAATCGCCCTGGGTTCTGATTGTTTTCGTGATCATCGGAGGTCTGCTTGGTGGAATTCTCGGCGAAATTCTCCATGTAATGGCGCCTCAAGGCACCATCCAAAGTATCTTCTCCACGCATTTTATGCCCGGCATTGATCCCCCCCTGACTGTGGATCTTGTGCTGGCCAAACTCGTATTAGGGCTCAGCCTCAAGATCAACATCTTGAGCGTCCTTGGCATGTTTGTCGGCATCTATCTATATAAGCACGTCTAACAGGATGCTCAAAAAGACCGTCTAGCAAGGCCTCAGTAAGCGAAGAGGTGAGGCGTACGCTTCGGTACGTTGAGCCTCTGAGCGATGTAAGAACGCCGCTGGGGGATTTTTCAGCATCCTGTTAATCCTTCGCCTGTAACGCCTGAAGTCGCAAGGCCCGAATCTGATTCCGCAGCTCTGCTGCCCGCTCAAAGGCCAGCTCCTTCGCAGCCACTTTCATCTCGATCTCCAGTCGCTGAATGAGTCGATCGGTTGATTCTGCCTGTCCGTACTCTGCGCTTGATTCAGCCGCAAGCGGCAGTTGCACATAATCGAGATCAGCCACCGCATATTCAAGAGACGGGATCCCTTTCGTAATGCCAACCGGCGTAATACCGTGGATGCGGTTGTACTCAGCCTGAATCCCACGACGGCGATTCGTTTCGTCGATCGCCTGTTTCATCGAATCCGTCACACTATCTCCATAAAAAATCACCCGACCTTCGAGATTCCGCGCCGCTCGGCCTGCCGTTTGAATCAACGCACGGTAAGACCGCAGATAGCCCTCCTTATCCGCATCCAGAATCGCGACAAGACTCACCTCGGGAAGGTCGAGTCCCTCTCGGAGCAAATTGATTCCAACCAAGACATCAAACGTTCCGCACCGGAGAGCGCGGATGATCTCTGCCCGCTCAAGCGTTTTGATGTCGGAATGGAGGTAGCGGACCTTAATTCCCAAGTCGTGATAATACTCCGTCAAATCCTCCGCCATCCGTTTCGTCAGAGTGGTCACCAGCACTCTCCCCCGCTTGGCCGCCTCCGCACGGACCTGTCCCAGAAGGTGATCGACTTGCCCTTTGGCCGGTACGACTTCAATGTGCGGATCCATCAGTCCAGTCGGACGCACGATCTGCTCCACGATTTCATCACCTGCATGTTTGAGTTCGTAGGTGCCGGGGGTGGCCGATACATATACCACCTGATTGAGACACTGTTCGAATTCCGCAAATTTTAGCGGTCGATTATCGACCGCCGACGGGAGTCGAAATCCATACTCCACGAGCGTCCGCTTTCGTGAAAAATCCCCCTCATACATGCCTCCGACCTGAGGAATGGTCGCGTGCGACTCATCGACGATCAATAGAAAATCTTTCGGAAAGTAATCCAGCAACGTGGGAGGCGCCTGACCCGGGCTTCTTCCGCTGAGATGACGGGAATAGTTTTCAATCCCATGGCAGTAACCCATGGCTCGGATCATCTCCAGGTCAAACTTCGTGCGCTGCTCAATCCGTTGAGCCTCCAGCAGCCGCCCAGATTTTCTGAAGTAGGCGACACGCTCGTCGAGCTCCTCCTCAATGCCCGTAATGGCTCGCTCATAGCGATCCGGGGCGATGAGGTAGTGGGTGTTGGGGTAGATCGCAATCTTGGGAAGCTTTCCCAAGGACTTGCCGGTGAGCGGATCAATTTCATGAATCGCATCCACCGTATCCCCAAAGAGTTCGATGCGAACGGATTTTGCTTCTGACGACGCAGGGAAAATTTCGATCACATCCCCGCGTGCCCGAAAGGTTCCGCGATGAAAATCCACGTCATTGCGTTCGTATTGAATTTCCACCAACTTCGATAAGATCTTTTCTCGCCTCGTTTCGAGGCCCACCTCCAGGTAAATCAGCATGTCATGATAGACTTCCGGTGATCCCAGCCCATAGATACAGGAGACGGAAGAGACAATCAGGACATCGTTTCGCTGCAGCAGCTCCGTCGTCGCGGAGTGCCGCATCTGATCGATGGCGTCGTTAATCGAGGAGTCCTTGGCAATGTATGTATCGCTCTGCGGGATATACGCTTCCGGCTGATAATAATCGTAGTAACTGACGAAATACTCGACGGCATTATGAGGGAAAAACTGTTTAAACTCCTGATAGAGTTGACCGGCCAGAGTCTTGTTGTGCACGAGCACCAGCGTCGGCTTCTGGACACGTTCAACAAGATTCGCCATGGTAAAGGTCTTGCCGGACCCCGTGACGCCAAGCAATACCTGATGCTTCTTCCCCGCATGAATTCCTGCCGTGAGCACCTCTATCGCGGCGGGCTGATCCCCACAGGGCTTGAACGGAGCATCGAGCTTAAAGGGAGGCACGATGACCTCCCGTGAGATGCCAGAATGAGTACTCGATCAGCATCAAATCTCTCCGAAGTCCCCAAAAAGCAAAAAGGGCTGCCGGAACTTCCGGCAGCCCCTCATCAGTTACGAACGAGCGCTCTGGTTAACCGCGACCACCGCCAAATCCACCGCGGCCTCCGCCACCGGAACGAGGTTCTTGCGGACGTGCTTCATTCACCGTCAACGTACGTCCCCCCAGTTGCGTCCCGTTCAACGCCGTAATCGCCGCCTGCGCCTCAGTATCGGACGACATTTCCACAAATCCGAACCCACGAGATTGTCCGGTAAACTTGTCTGTGATGATCCGGGCTGAGGCCACCGCCCCATGCACCGCAAACAAGTCACTCAGTTGTTGTTCGGTTGTTGCGTAGGGCAATCCCCCGACATAAATCTTCGCACCCATCAGGCTCCTCCTTTGACACAACGATGTTGTCTTGGACTCGAGAAAACAACGAGGAAGGAATGGGCCGAAGACGTCAACACAACGGCGGCTTAGCTCTGGCTTCCGATCAGATTCCCGGACTGGCCCAATACAACATCTACCCAGGCCTCATCACTTTCTGCGCCGAGCTTGCGCAGGCCTTTCACAAGCCGGCATTTCAATCGTACCTCAGATGCAAAGATAAAGGCAAGTTTGAGACCAACTCCAATTACCGGAAGAGTCGCGTTAGTACGCCGGCGGCGGAGAAAGTGGCCGGTGCGAAAAGAGCGGAATCGCATGAAAGCTATCAAACAGCATGGCGGACTTATCCGTCACGACAAAACCGACTTGCCCCAATCCCAACGCTTGGTCCTCAACAGAGAGCACGAGCGTGCCATCTACAAACACCTCGACGAAGTCTTTGCTGATGATCGTATTGCGTTGCACTCTGAGGGTGTGCCAATCAACCGGTTTGAGATTGACGGGCGTTTGCCCGAGCATCGTTGCGACTCCGCTGGAAAGCCGAATGAATCTGACCTGTTGAGTAGCCAGATCTACGATCGCACCATAGAAATTCTTCGCATCACGTGCCCCGACCACCACTCCACCTGATCCGCCAGTCCCCGGGGCGGCATGGAACCGAACACTCACGTCAGGATATTCATACTGCATTCCTTCGGCCAACAATACCTGATAGCAGAGCTGTCGACAATTCGATGAGGCGGCCACGATATTGGGCGGAGAAGGAGCCGTGGGATGCTGTTGTACCACCCATTCAGCAAGCAGCTCCTCACCGGACACGGCGCTGACAAAACCATTGGGCAGCCTTCCAGGCGATTCTTGATCAAACGGCCACTGCTGAAAAAGCCCGCCCTTCGCCTGTTGCTTGAGGTTGGCAGCCTTTTCCTCCTGCGTCTCACGTTGAACGCCATAGCTCAGGGAAGGCTCTATCATGAAGACCGTTCCGACCACCGACAACAGGGCTAATGTCGCTAACAGGTTTCTTCCGACATGTGACACGTGAACACCCATCCCTCTCAATACACCTTGTCCTACTTCGAGCTTCCCGGTTTCTTGATTTGAAGAATGTCGCGCTGCAACCGGTCTCGCTCAGCAAGAATCGTTCGTCGACGTTTCCAGCGATCCCAGGTCCACCACCGAAGCTTCTCTCTGAACGTCACCATCGGTGGCGCTGCACTCCCTCCCGGAGCCTGCTGGAAGGAATACCCTTCGTGGGTATCACGCTCGGCAAAAAACCGTCGGTACAAGTGATCGTACAGCCCTTTTCCCTGTTCACCACCTGCCATCCTGAATCTCCATCCTCACGACATAGACAGCCATCATATCAGTCGATCGAATAGTACCTGGGCTGGGTACGGCGCTGCAACCAGCTTTCTCCACGTGTTATGATCACCCACTATTCTGCGGTGGCCCAGAGATCATCATGAACACTGTCGTCCCCTGCCTGATTGTGCCGCTCATTCGAATTGTGATCTACGCTGCCATCGCCCTCGTGCTACAACCTCAGGTCCCTCTCGCACAAGCACCAGAGACGGCTCTGCAGGCCGCGATCACTACACTCTCTCCAGAGCGGATGTTGTCCGATATCCGAACACTCAGTGGTCTCTCGTTCAATGGGCGGCAAAGCGGCACAAGTGCCGACCTCGAGTCTGCACGGTGGGTGGCACAAGGGTTTCTTTCGGCTGGGTTACGCTTACCACTCGTTCGCAACGACTCACTGACCGTACCGTTCTTCACAAGCAAGGACCTTGCTTCATCCGGTGCGATGGCGAGCCCGATAGCGACTCCCCTGATCACATCAGATCCAACGTTGCGAGCCGGTCCCGGGGAGCATCTCACCGCTAAGGTTCTTGGCTCAGACTATCTTCCCATCTTTGATTCGCCCTCTGCGGATGTCCAGGGCCAAATCGTTTTTGTTGGGCATGGCATCGTCGACCCTTCCCACGGCATGGATGACTATGCCGGTGTCGACGTACATAATTGCATCGTGCTGTTTCTACGCGGCAAACCGGAGCACTATCCACACTCGATCAGCCACGCCGACAAGGTCCGGGTCGCACGCGAACGTGGTGCCGTCGGCTATCTGACGGCAACGGGTCCCATTCTCCACCCCTATGAAATCCGTCGCGGCGTCACGGGGAGTCCCAGTGCCTTTTACGGACAGCTACCTCTGGACCAAGCAATTCCCGGCGTCTGGATCAGCACAACCCTGGCCCAAGAGCTTCTCCAACAATCGAATGGGAATGGTCCGGACCGCCTGCGTGTCCTTCAGGAGCACCTGAATCAAACAACCTCATCACAAGCAACAAGGACTGAGCAGTTTGCCTCGCTCCAGTGGGAAACGAAGACTGAGGAGGGGCTTCTGGTCAATGTGCTGGGAATGATCCCCGGAACAGGACCTGAGACGGTGATCATCGGAGCCCATCGAGACCATTTCGGTCGTCCCGGCGGACTCCTCTTCCCTGGTGCCGATGACAACGCCTCTGGAACTGCTGTCATCTTGGAACTCGCACGGGTCCTGACGAAGATGGGAGTCCAGCCTCAGCGCACGATCCTGTTTGCCTCGTTCAGCGGCGAGGAACGTGACCTACTTGGTTCCCGGCTCTACACCTCGCGTCCGCCTGTCCCATTCAGTTCAACGAAGGCCATGATCAATATCGATCACGCTGGAGTTGGAAACGGGCGACTCACCGTCGGAGTAACCGGAATCGAGAAGGAGATCGCATTAGCGGCAGGCCAGTCTGCCGGTGTGAAGGAGAAGCTGGATCTCTATGGGTTTTTCCCTGGCGGCGATCATGTCCCGTTTAAAGAAGCCGGTGTCCCGACCATCACAATCGTGAGCGGCGGCATCCATCCACACTTCCATCAACCAACTGATACCGCAGACACCATCGATCCCAAGATCCTCAAAGCTGCAACCCAATTCGCCTTGGCACTGACCTGGCACTTGGCATACGAACCGACGGACATAGCGGGCGAGTCCACCACTGGATCTCCCGTACCACAGCAAACGAACTGACGTCCCGCGCTCTGTTGGCATGCAGGCTGCCGCCAACGGAATTCTCTCCCGGTCTTGCTTAGCAGGTTAAGGTTGCTGAGAAACCCAACGTCGTTTCCAAAATGGAATTGGTGCACATGGTGGCCGACCGGACAAAGATACTCCGCAGACTGTTCAGAAAGACCATCCAGCAAGGCCGCAGAGAGCGAAGAGGCAAGGAGGCACATACCGCACTTCGTGTGAACCGTTCACCCATCGAATTGATCTTTGGTAAACGGATAGACTCCACCAGTGTGATACTTCTTCGCGGGTGAGCCTCTGAGCGAGGCAAGAGCGCCGCTGGCGGACTTTATCAATAGTCTGTTAGGGAAATGGTTCAAGCAACTCGGACTCAATCGGCGGGAACAGATCCGTCTGGCGCGGTGGCGGAGGTAGAACGGTCGGACTTCCAACCTGATTCGCACCCTGGATCAGTCCAATGGAAAGTTGGGGTCCGAATGTCATGATAGCCCCACTCCAGGCTTGGCCGGTCGTGGGATTTCTGAAATTGTAGGTTTGCACGTTCGGTCCCGGTGCATAGATCAAACCCTGCGTGCCCTGGTTGTCGATATACAAACTCCCTCCGGGAAGCTTCAGCAGCGGAGAGACCCCGCCGGCGAAGGATCGTACCCCCGAGGTACTTTGCGCCCATACAGATACGTCGGCGCAGAGGGTCATAGCGGTAAGCAGACACAGTACCCCCCCTAATGAACCGACCTGACGCTTCTGAGCACCTACGTGTCGAACCGGATATCTTTGAATAGCCATGACGTGAACCATACAACGCTTTATAGTATGCTCTTGTATCGATCATTGATCAAGGAGGCACCTATGTATAGCACATCCTCGGCGCGCCACTGTCGTCTGGCGATCATTGCGATCGCAGGATGGGCATGCATTGTCTGGCCTCACATAAGTTGGAGTCTGGACGTGACCCAGCCGATCCCAACGGAACGGCGCGAAACCGTGTCCCTGGCTGACGCCGCAGTGCGGGCGTTGCAAAGCAATCTCGATATCAGCATCAGCCGGCAGAATCGCGAAAGTCGACTGGCCGATATCATCATCGAACAATCGAAGTTCGACCCAAACCTGAGTATCAACGGCCAATATAATCGAACCGTGAATCCGCTCAATCGCCCCGTCTTCGGAGGAACTATTGGGGTCCTTGACCAGATCACCACCTTCGATCAACGGAACCATTCGCTGACGGTGGATGCACAAACCAACCTGATCACCGGCGGTAATTTCGACATCAACTATAGCCCGGCCCGAAACAGTGTGAACCAAAACGTCGCGCGTGGATTTCTGTTCAACCCGTCCTGGACGGGGGGGCTGGCATTCACCTTCACCCAACCGTTGCTCAGAAACGCGGGGATCGCCATCAACAAGACCTTCATCACGGTCGCGCAAAACAACGCGATTGTCGAGCAACACGTCTTTCGAGATCGAGTCATGACCGTCATCACCTCGGTGGAACAAACCTATTGGGAAGTGGTATTTGCCAACGAAAATCTGAAGGTCGCTCAAGCAGCCTTGAAGGCCGCCGAAGAACTCTTGGCCGCCAACCGGGCGAAGACCAAGGCGGGTGTCATGTCGATCGTCGATGTCCTCCAAGCCGAAGCTGCGGTGGCCTCGCGGGTGGAGCAAGTCCTCGTGGCTGAGAAAGCCATTCGCGATCAAGAAGATCAACTCCGGCGACTCTTGAATCCTGGCGAGGAGGATCTGCGGCAAGACGTCCGCCTCACTCCCGTCGACCCTCCCGTCACCGTCCTTGAACCCCTGAGTCTCCAGGAAGCCATCGATACTGCGATCGAGCAACGACCCGAAATCACACAGGCCAAGAAAAACATCGAAACCGGTGAACTCAATAAGCAGTTTGCGCGTAACCAGCTGCTTCCGACGCTCTCCCTTCAAGGCACGGTCGGACTAGCCGGCCTGGGCGGAGACTATAGTGAATCCTTCACCAGAAATTTCAGCGGAGACTTTTACAACTACGGCGCAGGATTGGTGCTCAGCTATCCCCTTGGAAACCGAGCTGCCGTCAGTACTTATAATAAACGGAAACTTGAAGCGCAGAATGCCGAAGTGGCCCTCGCGAATGTGCGGCAGCAAATCATCGTCGGCGTTCGTGAAGCGGTGCGCCGAGTTCAGACGGATTTCAAGCGAATCGAAACTACCAGATCCGCCCGCATCATGGCGGAGAAACAACTCCAGGCCGAGCAGGAACGGTTGAAAGTGGGACTCAGCACGACGCGCTTCGTGCTCGAGTTCCAGCGCGACCTCGCAACCGCGCAAGGGAACGAGTTGCGTGCAATCGTCGATTACAACAAGTCTTTGTCGAATTTGTCTCGACACAAGGCAACCACCTTGGATCGCTATCACCTCGAACTGTCGTAACCCATCCATGACGCCCGAGCCCCATCGGCTCGTTCACCGTCACGTTGTTCAGGCGGGAGCAGCACTGGCGCTGCTCCCCATCGGAGCGACACTCGGCTATTACGCCCTGCCCGCTTCCCTCCAAGACCACCTGCTGCTTCAATTCACCCCGCAGTTGCTGGCCTATCTGGCAATGGGCATCTGGGCTTCGCGCACAGCTGATCTCTCGACTGACCTGGGATTGGAACGAACGAAGATCATCGCCGGGCTGAACTGGGGGCTGCTTATAGGGCTGACCCTGGGCGGCCTCAATACGTTCGTGATTCTCTCGATCTACCCTTCACTCGGCTACGATATCACCTTTTTGAAACAGACCCCTCACGGTCGTCTGCCGGTCTTACTGATGGTGCCCTGGTTCATCTGCGGCATCGCATTCTTCGTGGAGATCAACTTTCGCGGGTTCCTCTTGGGGCGTTTAGCCGAACTTGAATGGCACTGGAGGAAGCTTGACTCAGCCCAACAGCTTGCCCCCCTTGCGTTGCTGGCAACGACACTGACGTTTTCATTCGACCCATTCATGGTAAATACCTTTCGTTATCTCCACTGGATCGCTCTCTGGGATGGACTCGTCTGGGGAACAATCTGGCTCAGAACGCGCAACCTCTGGATCACGATCATCGCCCACGCCGTCGAGGTCATCATCGTGTACAGTGCTGTCAGAGCAGCGATCGGATAAAATGGAGTGTTCCTTCGCGATGATGGCCTCGTCCACATGATCTGATGAATCCCTCCTTCTCCAGCTACCTGGTCAACGATGTCTTCGGTGATCCTGGTGTGTATGTGAACATTCGGTGGTCAAAACGAGCCTTGCTGTTCGATCTCGGGCACAACGACAACCTTGGACCCACGAGGCTGCTGCGAGCTGGAGAGATCTTCATCTCCCATACACACATGGACCACTTCATCGGATTCGACGCGATTCTTCGTGTGGCATTAGGACGAGGGAAGACGCTTAAACTGTTTGGCCCTCCGGGTTTAATCGACAATGTGCAAGGCAAGCTGCGCGGCTACACCTGGAATTTGGTGGATGGCTACCCCCTCACAATCAAAGTCCGTGAGTTCCACAAAGATGAAATTCGCCAGGCAGTGTTTCTCGCCAGTAACGGATTCCAGCCGCCTGAACAAGTAACTATTCCGGCACCACGCCACGATGATCCACCTTTCATCGTGCTGGACGATCCGATGTTCACCGTCAAGGCGGTCGCTCTAAATCATCGCATCCCCTCGTTTGCATATTCGCTGGAGGAACAGTTCCATATTAACGTCAACAAGCAGAAACTGCATGAGGCGGGGCTGAGAGTCGGCGCGTGGCTCAAAGAGGTCAAGCAGTATATCTGGGAGGGCAAACCTGACGATTTCCGATTCACCGTGGCCCTCTACGACGCGCATCGACGAGAAGACCGAGAGTTTGTGCTGGGTGAGGTCAAGGAGCGATTCTTGGCGATCTCACGAGGGCAGAAAATTACGTACGTCGTCGATGCGCGATATGACGAGGAGAACGAAGCCAAAATAGTCGCATTGGCCCGTGGCGCCGATGTCTTCTATTGCGAATCACCATATTTGGATTGTAATGCAGAAAAGGCTCGTGACCGGTATCATTTGACGGCCAGACAAGCCGGCTTCATGGCCCGCAAGGCTCAGGTCCGAGACCTCGTCGTGTTTCACTTTTCACCCCGCTATACCGGCCAAGGGGAGGCGTTGAAGCGAGAAGCCATGGAGGCATTTCACGGGAACGAAGGAGGATAGTCGGTGAATGATCTCGGCAAGTATCTGCTCTATTTTCTGTTGGGCGGCTCGATTGTCAGCTTCTCCACGTATCTTGGCTCGCAGGGCAAATCCTTCCTGGCAGCCATGGCTAGCACCTTCCCCGCCATCACCGGCGTAACATTCATCCTGCTGTATGCAAGCGGAGGCGGTGCAACGACGGTCGACTATGCCAAGAGCCTCCTCTGGTTCGTCCCACCCTGGATCGCCTACGTCACCGCCATGATCGTGGGTATCCCACGCCTTGGCTTCTGGCCCGCGATGGTCGGATCACTCGTCCTGTACCTGGGATGCGTGGGTCTGGTGAAGATGATGCTGCGTTAGCCGCACGAGCTCAGGTTTACCAGAACTCCAACCTTCCAAGGGTTACGTGGTTGCATATACCGCTGAGAAGCTTTGCGCATTGACTAACTTTGCGCCAAGACCAACTTGAACAAGCCCACACCACAATATCCAATGCGGAGCTGGAGAGTCATACTTGAGAAGCATCTGGAGCCGGCGTTCGCTGCACGCTGAAGGCCCCTTCTCCTGCAGGAGGCTCAAAATGACTGTCAGCGAGGCCGCAGCAAGTGAAGGGCCGAGGCATACCTTCTGGGGTATGTTGAGGGCCTGAACGATGCGAGAACAAAGCTGGCGGACATTTTCAGCCTCCTGCTACTCGAGCACCACCGCCGTCCCATTCGCACTGACCATCAACATGCTGCTGTTGGTGCCGATGGTTTCGTAGTCGATATCGATGCCGACGATTGCATTGGCCCCCAAATTCTTGGCTTGTTCCTCCATTTCTTCCAGCGCAATGTTCTTGGCCTTCCGCAGTTCTTTCTCATAACTAGCCGAGCGCCCACCGACGATATCCCGGATCGACGCGAAAAAATCCCGAAAAATATTCGCGCCGAGAATCGCATCACCGGACACCAAGCCTAGATACTTGACCGTTTCCCTACCTTCAATATTGTTGGTCGTCGACAGAATCATGTGCACTCCTGGTTCAGTACCCTTATCCTGTCATTCATCTTGAAGAATTGCCAAGCCCTTTCCCATTTCCACAGCAGCAAACGGCCTCGTGCACAAGCCCAACGGCATTTTAATGGACACACTACCCATGGACAATCACGCAACTCGCGGGTGGATCATTATGGATTCTCCCCCCCCACTGTCCACGGACTTTCACCGACTCATGCACGAAGTCTCCGGAATTGATCGTGCGCTGTGGGTCCTTTTTGGGATCAAAGTTTTTGGACACGGCAGCATCCGCATTACACAGAGCCTCATGTTCCCGCAACTTCTCCTCAACCAGCGGAAGGCCCGCTTCCTTGGCACGCCGGAGCATCCAACAGAGGGCAATGTTTGCCAGCCCGGCACATTGTCCACCCCCGACATCGGAATGAACCCCACGGAACCATACTTCTTGAAGCCGATCACCGATGACACCACCCTTTCTTGGCACAACCCGAGTGGGAGTGAAGTTCCGGCGGCGTTCATCCAGCGCCATCGCGTGGTAACAGTGTTGAACATTGTCGGGCAGCGTCAGGTGCCAACCGATATTCAGATCGTTCCCTGGAATGCCGAACGAAGCGACCACATCCCACAGCCCGAGAAAACGCACCACGGCCCCAGGCTGCTCCTCCTGCACTTGATTCGCAAAATGCAGCGCCAGCGCCGCTCCCCGACTGAACCCGATAATGTCGACTGTCCGATCCCCTTCCGCAAAATACTGTCGCAGCTTCTCCATCGCTTCGTGGATTCGAAAATACCCTCCCGCCCCGGTGAGACCACCGAGCAGTTTACCGACAAAACCCAGTCGTGTCCCCACACCTTTTAAGTAGAACTCTTTCGTATCAGGGGAGAGGCATTTGTAGAAGGCCAGAACATTCGTTTCCTTGGCTTCATCGGCTTCATCTTCATTCCATGTGCCATCAAACGCGTACAGTGCCATGGTGAGTCCCTCCTTGCTTAAGCTTGAACGGTCTTATTTCTCAATATCCTGGGCAAGACGGAAGCCGAGACCATCGTTCCGAGTACCGGCGAAGTTGCTGAACCGACGTGATACACGGAGGGTCGCCTGACGATTGGCCCCCCACGCACCGCCGCGGTTCATACGATCTTGGCAATCCCCGCGGGCCTCTTCTAACCAGGCCGTACCATTAGTCGGAGCCTGCTCGTAGTTGTCGTGCACACAATCCTCAACCCATTCGAGTACATTCCCGCTCATATCGTATAGCCCAATCGAATTGGGCTTTCTTCCTTGGTCATAACCAACAAGGGCGGTACGATTTCCAGAATGCACAGCATACACGGCATACTCCTTCAGCTCTTCTGCATTGGAAGTCCCTGCCCAGAGATCGTCCTTTCCTTCACTCCGCGCAGCATATTCCCACTCGGACTCGGTCGGGAGTCGATAGTGTTTCCCGGCTTGTTCGGATAACCAGCCAGCATACGCTTTTGCATCTTCCCATGACACCATGATCACCGGTCTTTGTCCACGCCCCCACCCTTGATCTCCAGGTAACAACCGACCGGTCGCGAGGGCGAAGCGATCATATTCATCGAACGTGACCTCAAATTTCCCCATCGCAAATGACTTGACCGTAACCTCACGCACAGGACTCTCATCTTTTTGACCTCCACCGTGTGTGTCCCCTTGCTGAAAGGTACCACCTGAAAGCTGCACCATCCTGGGGGGCTCGTGGATATCCATCACGAGCGACTGAATCTTAAGTAAAGCCTGATCGATCGTATACCCATTCCGTAAGAGCCAGACCGGCCAAAGAATCAGGAATATAACGAATCCACCGAGAAGCAGCGTGAGATTGCGTTGGCGAATCAGCCGCTTCTTTTCCCGCTGCTCAATCTGGTCACGAGACTTTCCACACAAATCAGCTAAGACCTTGTGCCAAGATCCTTCAAAATTTCTGCTCTTGACCTTGTCACTCCTCGGATCAAATCCACGATAATCAGCAGAAAGAGGCATTCTCAGAGCTTCACAGAGAGCACTGGGAAATGCCTGTTCTGACTCACGCTCGGTTTTGACTTCGTTATTTGGGATACCCCTGAGCAAAACCGGCACCACATGCTCTGGTCCTCTAACCAAGACAAAGCGTCGAATTTCATCATCGACATATGGGCTCTGGCGGGCAGCCGGTGAGCAAACCACGATTAACTTTGAAGATGCCTTCAAATGCTTGTCGAGGGAGGTTTGATATTCGACTCCGGTAAAATCCGACTCATCACGAAAAATCCGCAGGTATCGCCGTGGAATACCTAGACCCCTTGGAGGTTTATAACTCTCCAGCGCTTTCTCCAGTAGCGCTGCAAAAACCTTGTCTTGGCGCGAATAACTGATAAAAGCATCATATGAGAGATATTGCTCGCCCATACTCCAACTCGATCACCTTCTGAAGGACTGAGGACTACCGTTACACCATACAACGCACAGGGCTAGGGTCCATCAATATCCTGGGCAAGGCGAAAGCCAATACCATTGGTGCGAGACTTTACATCGAGTCTGCCCCGCTCAAACGTACGTAGCAGCTCTGAATCATTGAACCAAGAGCCACCGCGAATCATTCGCACCTGGCAGATGCCCTTATTCTCCTCTAACCATGCTGAACCATCTGATGGTGCGCCATCATAGGTTCCATGCAGACAATCCTGAACCCATTCCCATACGTTCCCACTGAGATCGTAGAGGCCATAATTGTTTGGTTCTTTCTTCCCAACTTCCCTCGGCTCACTTTTAGAATTCTCTATGAACCAGGCATACTTATCTAACTGAGAATCTGTAGAGGTTCCGGCCCAGAGTTCCTGGTCATTGCCGTGCCGTGCCGCATATTCCCATTCCGCCTCGCTCGGCAAACGATACTTCTCTCCCGTTTTCTTCGACAGCCATTCCGCATAGGCCTCGGCATCCTTCCATGTGACATCCATAACTGGCTGATCACCACGCCCCCTTCCCTGATCGCTCGGCAACCGCTCTCCTTTTGCGATTGCATACTGATCATATTGTTTAAAGGTCACTTCATACTTCCCGAGCTGAAAGGGGCTAACCGTAACCCAATGCCGTGGGGTTCGAGATCGTTGTTCACGAGATCGTTGTTCAAACGTTTTCTTAGCATCCTGACTTTTCTGGTCGCCATTGCAAGAGGTGGCGTTCAGAGTCTCCTTCCTTTGTTCGGTCGACACGTCATCACCCATACAAAAGCTACCACCTGGAATTTTTACCATCTCCGGCTTCATAGGCAACGGATAACTACCGTTCATAAAAAATGCCAGAATTCTGAGACCACGCTGCTCGGACGCCCTATACTCGTTTGCCCTAAACCAACCATCACCCCAGATACCCAAGACCGCCAATAAGACACACCCCGCAACCCTCACTTTCTTTTTCAACTGGCGCCGGCGACTCGCATTGATGAAGGCATATTCCTCCTGCGAAATCCAGTCTTGATGCTTGTTCACAAAATCTAAGGCTTTGCTGAGGTCAAGCTTCCTGAGCAACTGATCGGGGTCTCGCTTGTTCTCTTCATATTTACTGATGGCTACTCGCAGCTGCTGTTTCCATATTAAGAACGCCTTGTTATTATCGTCTCTCAACCACTCGGCTAACTTCGGCCACGCTTCCAGCAGCTTTTCATGAGCAACTTCGACCACTTGCTCATCGCCTTCACCCGATACCACCAAAACCCGGCAGTCAGGCTGAGAGAGCTTTTCTATAAGACTATTGACTCCCTCATTAGACCTGAACTGTGCCATACGAGCTCGTTTGCCCATAGGTGGACGACTCTGGTCGCTATACACTAGTTCGGCAAACACCTTATGAAGCGACGATTCGACTCCAGCGCCGAGTGCCTTCACCTCTTCATCCGCCTTATAGCCAATAGCGCCCATGACTCGCCCCATAGCCTCATACTGATCATGCCTAAAGATTCTGTCCCTCTGTCGTACAAAGAGCTGTTTCAACACATAACCAACGAGGGGCAACGGGTTTGACACACCATCAACATCTTTCAGGATCCTGTCGACCAAGTCTGATTCGAACTTATAGTTGGTCTCGCACGCAGGCTTTTCAATCATCTCTCTCAAAGCAGGGGGAGAGACTGGCCCGATAGCAAGCTGAAGCCCTTCATCGATCATCTGCTGAATTTTTTGAGATTCGGCTTTCAACCTTTCCAGATATTCAGTCTGAACGGTTACTACCACTCTAAGCCGATTCTGCGGCTCACCACTCTTTGTAACAAGCCATGACAAAAAAGACTGAATGTCTCCCGATAAAGAGGTCTGAGTAAACAGTTCCTCCAATCCATCAACAAACAGTACCAATTCCTGTCCCCGGCTCAGTCGACGGGTGATGTGCTCGACAAATGCTGTTGGCTTGCTTGCCAATGTGCTTGCAAAGGCCTTCCGATCAGGAATCTGAGGAAAAACATGAAGCAACCCAGCGGCGAGTGAGAGAAATGGCCCTCCACGGTCATCTGCGGGTGTAATACGCAACCACTGCGGGTATTGGTTGGTCCGGAGTTGCCCGTCCTTGATGAGGGCCTGCCACAGACCAGCCCCGACAAGGGACGACTTCCCGGATCCTGAGGGGCCACTGACGATGAGAAATCGCCCATCGGGCCTATTGAGCATCTCGACGAGCCTCTTCACCTCCTGATCACGCCCAAAGAACAACGGAGCATATTCCTGGGTAAACCATTCCAACCCGGGATAGGGTGACTTGTCTTCTGGCCACTCAATTACCGCATCCTTTTCATGCACACACTCAACGCCCCTTTTCTCTATCTGCCAACGATTTAATGCACTAGCCACATCCAGCTTGTCAGAATTCTCCTTGAACC
>JAHBWQ010000044.1 GCA_019636915.1 Nitrospira sp.
TGTTGTTCTCCCCTCACGCGGCGCATTACTTTGATATCGTTCTCTCCGGCAAACGGCGTCAGGCCGCCGGCAAGACTCAGCGCCTGCAGCACATCCGCGTAATGGCCGATCACATATTCTCCTGGTTTATTCACTCGCCCAACGACATACACCTTGTAGCTGGCGACTTTCGTCACGGCCACAGAGACATTAGGATTCGGTATATACTTCGTGAGGCGCTTCACCAGGTCTCCACGAATGTCCTCGACGGTTTGATTCTCCGCCTGGATGTCGCCGACGAGGGGAAACGAAAACATTCCGTCGGGTCGCACCACCACCTCCCGCGTCAACTGCTCGTCCTTCCAGACTGACACCAGCAGGACATCCTCCGCGCCAAGTCGGTATCCCGGCTCAAGCTGCGACACCAGAGAGGGAGGCATCGCATCTCCTGCATGGGCAGGCATCATCGCCATGATAATACCCACGGTCATCAGTCCCCCACTCAGTATCGATCGCACTGAACAAAACATGGATATTTCTTACCCCCTTAGCTGTGCGAGGACCTGCTCGGCCTCTCGTCGCCCTTCAAATGGATCGGAATTCTTGAGTGCTTTGGAGAGATAGGTGCGAGCCTCTGCTCGTTGACCGGACTGAAAGAATGCGATCCCAAGATGATAGTTGAGGACAGACATGTCTGGAGATTTGGCAACCGCGTCTTTCATTAAACGAATCGCTTCTTCCTGCTGCCCCATCTTGAATCGAACCCACCCGAGTGTATCAATGAACAACGGATGGGGAGCGTCCTTCTCAAACTCTCTGCTGAGGCCGAACGCTCTCTGCAAACTTGCTGGATCCCCTTTGTGATCGACGAGCAAGACCGCCAAGTTGTTCGCCGCCAACAGATTCCGAGGATTCAATCGCAACGCCGCCTCATAGGCAACAATGGCAAGATCAGGCTGTCCTTGCTCCGCATGTGCAGAGGCCAACAACATGTGCAACTCTTCGCGGTCGGAATTGGTCTTGAGCGCCTCTTGTGCAATCTGTACCGCCACGTCCGGTGTCTTCTGGGATAACGACACCGTAGCCCAGTTGAGCCACGGTGTTATCCACTTAGGATTGACTCGAGTGGCTTCCCGATAATGGAGTGTCGCCTCGTCATACTGTCGTGAGAGCGACAAGACCTCTCCCAGAAGTCCGTGCGCGAATGGATGATCTGTGTGAGAGGCCAAGATAGACTCCAGCCTGGTTCTGGAGCGAGCAACCTGCCCTAGCGCTATCTCTACCTTCACAAGCGAGAGTAATGGCTCCGGTTCGTTTGGAGCGAGCGTCATCGCTCGTTCATAAGCCTGACTCGCCTCACTCAGGCGACGCTGCGCCTCGTAAAATCTCCCCTCAGCTAACAGCGCAATAGACTGATTGTCGGCAGATACCTGGCGAAGTCTGGTCAATGTACGTTCTGCTCCCTGCCAATTCTTCGTCACCACATCCAACGTCATCAGCATGTCAAGCGCAGTGACATCATGCGGGCGCTGTTTTAAAAGTTCCTCGAGTCGTGCACGGGCCTGCTGGTACCGTCCACTTTTGCTCTCCAGCAATGCCAGAGAGCGTTTGGCATCCACCTGGTCTGGATAGAGGATCACCGCCCGTTCAAAACTGTCCTTTGCAAGGTTGATATCGCCCACAAGCTGATAAGCCTGGCCTAGCAGATAATGAACAGCGGCTAACTCCGGCTGATCATGCAAGACCGTACGAAACGCCTGCACCGCATCCTTCCCGCTTCGTCTGGTCAATGCCATTTGCCCTGTGAGAATCAAACCTTCCGTCGATCGAGGATTCTCTTTCAAGACCTCCTGCACTTGACGCTCAGCGTCCGCGTGCTTTCCCTCCAGGAAATCCATTTCCGCCAATTTAACCTTAGCTTCCAGACCGATGGGCTTCTCTTTGTACTCTTCGATCAATCTGGCATAACACTGACGCGCTTTGATGCTCTGTCCGTTTTTTCTGTAGAGCGCACCGAGTCCAAATTGGATTTTGGTTGAATGTGGGAGTTGTACTGTCGCATCAAGTAGCACCTGCTCGGCGGAGGCCACATCGTTCTTGTCCACAAAATACTCAGCAAGCATCAGACGGCGCTGTTCGCTGGTTGGATCGAGCACGATCGCCTCTCGCAATACGGCTTCCGCTTTCTCCTTGGCTCCTTGCTCAACATAGAAGCGGGCCAGTCTCACCCGATGATCAAAGGACGTAGGTTCAACCTCGATCATCCGTCGCAAAACAGCCTCGGCCTCGGTCAGATTATTCGCCCGCATCAAGACCCTGTTCAAAACATTGAGAAGATCCAGGTTCCTGGGGTGAGCTTCAAGGGCACGTCTCAATGTAGACTCTGCCTCACGATGCCGCTGTTGTTGGCCGTACAACGTTGCAAGGAGGATGGCAACATCCGGTTCGGTCGGGAACTCCTTCGCAAGCGCCTCTGCCGTGGGAATAGCCGAAGGAATCGCCTCTTCGGTTACGGCCTGAGCCGCAATTTTCAGTGCACTGGCCTGAGGATGATGAGGATTCTTTTTCAGCACCATGTCCGCTGCTTCAACGACATGTTCGGTCAGCCGCGCCTCGAGATAGTATTTCCCAAGAGTAATAAGGGCAGCCGTATGATCGGGAACCAAGCGGACTGCCTCCTGATACAGTTGAACGGCATTACGCCAGTTTTTCTCTTTTTCCTCAACTTGAGCGAAGAGGTAGTATGCCTCCGCATCTTTAGGGTCGATCTTCAACACATTTCTCAGCGCCACCCTCGCCTTGGGATAGTTGGCGGCATCGATGTACTCAGTGGCTCGCGCAAAGTACTTCGCCTTCCGCTCCTCTGGGCCGCCGCACGCGGTCAGAAGAACCGTCACGAGGAGAACGATGCCGACCGTCCCACGCATCTCGACACTCCACTTACGGTGCTCGTACCGGTTTTCAACGCTCATGCTTGTAGGTTATTACGTAACGTGCTTCGCTACAACAAAATCCGAATTCCCAACCCGAAGAGAATCCAGAGCGACACGAGTCCCAACTGTCTGACACGTGCGGCAAATGCGTGAAGGAGCAACTCGAAGGAGAAGAAGAGCACGACCAGCTTGGCGGCGAAGATACCCAAGTGCGAGAAATCCGAGCTGCCCCCAGGAAGCAAGGGAAAGGTCACAGCCAAAAATACCATCAGGTAGTCGAGCGGTGTGGTCTTAAAGCGACTTTCCTGATTGAATCGCAGACTGAGGAGCACCATGACGGCGGCCACGATAAAAAATATGTTGTGCGCCATCACGACAACGGAGACGGTACCGACTCGAGACCCTTCGCAGACATAGAGCAAGAACGTGGTTCCGACATAGAGGCCGCCGCGCACGAAGTAGGGGGCGACCTGCGAGGAGCATGAGAGGCCGATCAGTACCACCGCGAACAGCGCGATCGAGACATACCCCACGTCAGTGGGAACCGTCGAGGGAAGAAATACCAATGCAATCAGGAACAACGGAACGGTCACCGCCAGGAACTGGATCGGCACATCCGTCAGCCAAGGACCGGTCATCAATCGGGTCACCGTTCCATTCGACAAGAAATGACCTCGTTGCGCCGTAACAGTGGGAATCAGTCCTCGGCCAGCAGCGATAAACGACGTCAAAACCGTGATGGCCAGCAGAAGATAGAGTGGCAGGATCACCGTATCGGACTGCCATCGCAGCACGTAGGCTACACCCAGCATGCCAGCCTGTATGAGATAGATCACGGTCACGGCTTCATAGTGAGTCAGTCCAACTTTGAGCAATTTATGATGAATATGTGCTCGGTCTCCCACGAATGGCGATCGTCCTTCCGCGATCCGTTGACCTGTGACCCCGAGCGTATCCAAGAACGGAAGCCCCAGGAGAAATAAGGCAAGGCTTGGTGTAAAGGGCCCACGGGATGAATCTGTCAGCAAGACGGCCAATACCCCCATCATGAACCCCAAGAGTTGGCTACCGCCGTCCCCCATGAAGATACGCGCGGGATAGGTGTTGTACCGCAAGAACCCCAAGATCGCCCCAAGAAAGGGAACGGTGAGTACGAGAACAGTGGAGTCACTGGAAAGATGTGCTAAATAGGCAATCCCACTGAGTGTTAAAAACGACAATCCACCGGCCAGGCCATCTAAACCATCCGTCAGATTCACGGCGTTTGACACGCCTATCAAAAACACGATGGTCACGAACATCCCTGCCCATGCCGGCACTTCCATGTCAGGAAAAAATGGAATGGTGGTAAACCAGATATCCCCGCCTAACACCACTGCGAGAGCAGCGAACAACTGTCCGACTATTTTAGTTCGGTAGCTAAGATCAACCCGATCATCCCAGACACCGAACAACACGATAATCCCGCAGCCCACTAATACCGAGAATGTGGTAGCGTCCTTAGGCCCCCACCAGGCGATCGAGGCACACGCACCGATAGCAAAAGCGATCCCACCGATGCGTGGCACCGCATACTCATGAACTTTCCGGCCACCGGGCTGATCCATAATCTGGAACCGCTCTGCCACAATCCGTAAGAAGGGAATCAGAGCCATGCAGACCAGCAGGGCGGTCATAGAACTGAAAAAGAGTTCATTCAGCATAGATACACTCGCCAATCCGGCACTGCTGCGATCAGTCCGGCACAAACCTCGTCAGTTCACCCTCAACGACGATCGCAAATTCCTGGAGCCGTTGATCGACCGTGGATTCGGATTCGCCTGGATTGACGGGTGCGGCCAATCTCACCAGCGCTCCGTCGGTCCGTTGCCGAGAAAATGCGTCCCACAAAAGGTATATTTTGACCAGATATTCGTTCGTGAGATTGCGTTCGCGTTGTTTAAACCAATACAAAACAATTTGTTTTTGATCCCCCTTCTGGATGACGGCACGATTAGCTCTGAGCGGCTGCATGCTTGGATCCGAGACCGGCAATTCCGTCTGCGTCAATGAAGCAATTTCCCATCCGCCACCGGGCAGACAGCTTTGAGGCGAGTGAGCCGACTGCCCTTTCCGTTGTGAGCGATAGTAGGCTGCATAGAAATTCACCTGATGCTGTGCGCTCGATCGATAGTCGGCGAGAACATAGTCATCAAACCGAAGGACATCGATGTATCGTTGTTCAAGGGGAAAGGGCTGACCGCGCCATCCATTGATCTCCATCGGGAAATCCACAAAGGCCGCTCTCGAAGGAGGACGTTCCCCACGATCCATGAGCAGAGTGCCCAGCAGCGCACATGGAGCAAACAGAGCGACACTGCATAAATAGGCCGGTCCCGGAGAGAAGATGCGGTTGGGGAGCGTGCTCACCCCATCCGTAGCAATGGGTTCTACTTCCGGAATTCTCCAGTTCAAATGCTCACGCAACGATTTACGAGGCTCCTCTGTGCCAAGCCTTCCTAACCACGCCATTTCCAAAACCAACAATCCCAAACTCACCATAAAAATGACCCATCCCTCAAAGAGATGATAGAACCCCTCTGCGGCACCTTTTCCGTAGAGTTCGACCAACACACCGATCATGCCAATTCGGAAACCGTTGATGACGATCGAGATGGGTAAGGCAGACAGTATGAGAACGACTCGCTTCCACATCTTGTCCTTAAAGAGATAGGCGCAAAGCAACGCAAGGGACACCAGGGGAAGCAGATAGCGAATCCCGCTGCAGGCTTCCACGACTTGGAGCTGAACCGGCCCCAGATCGATCACATTACCTTCACGAAATGCCATGACACCAACAAGTTGTAACCACCAGACGCCAAGTGATGAGGACCACAATTGAAGCTGACTCGACAAGTTTGCATAGAGGAATGTCGGAAGCGGAATTGCCGTCAGGAGATAGCCGAGGGGAAACGCGATCACCTTCGTCCCGCGAATCCCAATGAGAGTCATAGCCAGCCCGACCACTACGATCCATAAAGAAACATGCAAGACGAGAAAGAGTGTGGAGAGTTCACCGACGACATAGAGAACGAGACCGATACCGATAACAGCCAAACCCCACCATGATTTGCCTGTAGCGTGTTCGGCCAGATGATGTCGAGAGTTCCATATCAAGAACCCGCTAATGAGAGGGACGAATAATCCGTGACTATAGTCCTCACTTCCAAACCATCGCTTGAAGAGAAACACAAGACTATCGGCATACAGATAGCCTAGGAACGCGACGATCAGAATCGATGAGACAAATAGCGCGCGTGTGCTGGCCATAGGACGAGTCAAACACCTAATGATGAATGGAGCAAATACGCGACGCCGATCCGAACAAGCGGGGCGAAACCTGATTGTCTATCGGAACCGTCACTCTGTCGATTAAATTCGGAGAAAGAACGGGCTTGACACCCATGTTGAGATATCAAGCCCGTGCAACCAGAAACGAGGGAAGTGTTTAGACCTTGGACGCGCGAAGATTTCTCAATCCCCCCGCTCCCAGCCCCACTAATGAGATGAGCCCCGCGCCGAAGAGCAACACCGCCGTCGGCAATGGCACGGCCGTCAGCTGACTGATCGCACCACGCACGTTCACCGTATTGCCGGTCGCATCCTCAAAGAGAAGTCGCCATCTCGTGCCCGTCAGTGATGCGAGACTCGGAGGATTCTGCAGATTCGTCCCGGAGAATGCCCCGCCGGTGTCATGATCAAGCTGCAAGTCAAACCGAACGGCTGAATATCCGTCTGGCAATACCCCGCCTGTCGTATCAGTAGCGAGACGCCACCGATCACCAAACCCCACATTGTCGAACAGGGTAATGGCATTCGCTCCTGCCGTATAGGATGCGGTATAGCCTCCGACATGGACGATCATGCCCGTCACCGCGCCGGGAAAATTCCCGACATGCGGACCGCTCGTCCCGGCAGTGCTATTGTCGAATTGAAATGCACCTGAGACCGAGGAGGTCAGGTTCATCGTCGGCGAGAGCAGGGCTCCACTGATATTGCTGACAGTCCCAGTAAACGAATAGTTCACCAAGGCTGCTTGTGCCACACCGAACTGAACTGCAAGAGCACATATCGCGGCAGCCGTTATGATAGGTCCTCTCTTCAGCCATCGTTTCATCATCTGCATACCACCACTCCTGCTAAAGGTTGTCACATGGTTACTCGATTGGAGACACGTAGGAATGAATAATTATCTAGCAAACCTCGGGCCAATCCTCGAAGCTCATATATCCCTGAAAACTAAGGCGGCAGACAGGCGCCTCTCATCATCACTGTGTCAACAATCCTGCAGCATCGTTCAAATATGTGACAAGACATGAAGAACAGGCAGAGTGACCGGATCGAAATACATCTCATGACATGAACCGCGGATGAACAATCATAAATTTGAACCAGGTCTCAGCTAGGCAGCTTTTTCCCTATGATGGTCGGACTTTCCTGAATCAGAATGGCTGCGCGATACCGGGGCTGTTGGGACTGAGAAGGCAGGTTGCAGATCTGGCCTCCTCGTAAACTTGCTTCTCAGAACCTGATAGGCAAATATCGGAAGCGCGGTCTGTCGCAAAATGCGACTGGGCTGTGAGAGTAACCGATAGAACCATTCCAGATGTATGAGCCTGAATAAAAGCGGCGCGCGTTTTACCCGGCCAGCGACAACATCAAAAGTTCCACCGACGCCCTGACACACGTTAACCTTCAATTCTGGCAGATATCGAGCAATCCACATCTCTTGCTTAGGACTACCTAATGCAACAAAGAGTATGTCAGGCTGAACAGAATTAATCTTTGCAATCATCGCCGGCATATCGTCCTCTTTCACATAACCATGCTGAGCACCAACGATCTTGAGACCGACACACTGTTGCTGCAAGATCTGCGCAGTACGAGAAACCACATCGGGGCTTGCCCCAAAAAGAAATACCTTATACCCTTTCAGTGCGGCTCGTTGGCAGAGCAGCGGCATCAGTTCAGAACCGGGAACACGCTCTGTGCAGCTGCCCCCTAAGAGTCGTGTCGCAAAAACAACCCCGATCCCATCAGGAATAACCAGTGCTGAGTTACGCAGTTGCGTAAGAAGGGCGTTGTCCTGCTGCGCACGTACAACCTTTTCAGGATTTACTGCAAGGATAGCGCATGGATGTTGACCTTTTATCATGGACTCAGCAAAATCGACCGCCTCATCCATAGTAATGCAGTCGACCGGTACGCCGAGAATCTCAATTCGTCGTGGCTTCATGTATGACTCCTCGAAAAGAGGAAATAGCCGCTGATATCGGAAGAGAGACGCTGGAATCCTCAAGTCTAATTTCCGTTACAAATTCATGAGGCAAGGCACCTGTGAATATGGTGCGCAGCGTAGAGATTGGTTCTTTCACTCCATACATTCTTGATCTCCACCCACTCATGGAAGACGTCTCGCCTTTGAGCAATGTGGTGGCCCCACCGTCGATGCGGAAATGAAGGGCGCCCCAATCCGTCTGCACAGCGTATCCAGCCATCCTTCGGATGGGTTCAATGGCAAGATGCCAGTTGAGTTCAAGCGAATGACTACCCGTTCCAGATAAGCAATCCCATACCAGCCAGCCGCAATTAGGATAAAATGCTACGCCGCGCCAGTGTGTTACACCAAGACGTTCTTTGTAGCCGTCGTGGCTTGCGACGAGCACAAAGGCCCCACCCGGATCCATGTTCTTCCGTATGAGCTGAACGTGGAATGGCTTTGACCACATGAAGGCCGTTTCCTGAACAGCCTGGTCAATGTGATCTACCACTACGGTATTGTGTGCCTGAGTTCCACGAAAGTACGAACGCCACGCCGCATCGCCGGAATAGGTATATGTTCCAGAATCAATGAGTACTTCCTGATCGCCGTACTCGAAGATGATGGATAGTGCATCAGCGTGGCCGTGCGCAAAACATGGAGGCATGCCTAAAGATCCATGGTCAAAGGTTAGACGAAAAGGGACTGGTGAATGTCTCGATATTATTGAGTATCCCGCATTGGGGAATGTGGTACTCGACACGCGCTGTTTCTCTCCGCTCCCCCAATCGAATCGAAGATGGGCAGATAGTGCATAACCATTATCGTAGTCGCCGATTTGCGGCAGCGCCCTCCTCCTCCCTAAAAATGCCTGCAAGAATCCCCCCCCCTTCTGCACTGCATCGGTGATGGCAGCAGGTACGCATTCACCATGATGATCAAGTAATGCCCTCACGAGTCCCAGCAGATCGGTAATAAAATGGTGATAGCCGAGTGCCTGCTCAATACCGCCTCCGTCAGGTAATACTTGTCGCTCAGCTTCCTGAATGAGGATGCGCATGCCGACTATTTTCCATTCTGTTGCCTCTGGAAACTCTGGGAAAAGCGTGCCTGCATAAATCAGCCCGCATCCCTCCGCAACGGTGTGATTGCCCGCAGAGGAATACAGGGACAACCTTTGGGCGATCAAAGGCGCGTGGGACCCGACAAGCCGCAATAGGTTTGCCCATGTACGCTGGGGTGTCATAAGATTCTCTCGGACCAAGTCAATCGCATGACAGGCTGCAATTAACCGCAACGCACATTCCATAGAGGAAATATAATGAATTCCCGTTAGCGGAGGGTTTGCTTCAACCCATGAGGACAACATCGCTTCTAGTAATTCAATCGCCTTACCAGCATGTACCTTCTCGTGACGTGCGAGAAGCGCCAGGCTGACAAGTTGCTGTAGCCTGGATGGCTCCCAGGCTACACGGATATCACCAATGGAATTACCAACCTGGTAGGGAATTGCACCAAAAAAATCTCTCGGCCAGGACTTTCCCGTATCTGGAGCGTAGTTCCATGTGGATATTACAGGTTCCCATTTCCATGCAAAACCGAGGGCGTTCCATTTTCCTTCCATGAGGCACCGAATTTCTTGTTCAGTCAGATGACAATCCCACCCCAGTTGTGGGAGTTGAGCATCAGTTGCCGTGCAAAACCTAAAGATGTCTGTTTGATCTACCATCTTAAATTGCGGGGCCCCTCTTCGGTGAGCCTTGCGCAATTTAGTAAGCACGATTCGCTCTCCAATGCGGTGAATCACCTCCCGTGGTTGCATAACACTGGCCCGCTTGATAGCCCAGCTGATACCCTGCATCACGACATGACCTCTTCATAGTGCCGAATTAACGCTCGTGCAGCGTTTTTTGCACTGAAGTGTTTCTTGGCATATTCATAATTGTATTTCCCGACACTCAGGCAAAGCTCCCGGTTTGTTAATAGGCGCTCAAGAGCATCAGCGATATCACCAGGGGCGAGACTTTCAATGATGAAACCCATTCTCTTGTCCTCGAAAAAATCGCGCAACGCTCCTACGGGACGGGTTACAACAGGTAGGCCGGATGCCATTGCTTCGAGCACGGACAGTGGCATCCCTTCGCTGTAGCTGGGAAAGAGATAGACATCTGCCTCTCCGAAAGCTTCAGCTTTTGCTTGTCCAGTCACGAACCCAGCAAAGCACACATCAGGAATGGATCTATCATGAACGTAGGTCTTTACGCTCTCCAGGTCTGGCCCTTCACCTGCAATGGTCAAAGTTGCTGTGGGGTATCGCTTTCTTAAGTGGCAATAGGCATCCACTGCCTCAAACACACCTTTCTTTTTCACGATTCGGCTAAGAAAGAGGATATTAAACCTCCCACGCCCGTGAGAATATTTCGTCGCATACAATGCCGGCACATCCCCTAGGAGCATTCCGTCGTCGATTGCTGTGGAGCCTACATGCAACCGCCCTTTGTATCCCATTGATACCAATCGGGTGCTGAATTCATTTGCAAGAACAAGAACGGCATCAGCTCTAAAATAAGTCCACCGAAATATTCCGAGGAAGTACTTGCGAAGTGTTTGCTCAAAACTAGCATCCCAGCCATGAAAGAACACGACAACACATCTTCCTAGCAGCTTCGATAAAAGGAGAAAAATGCCATCTCGCACGATCGCTTTGGGAAGCATTGATGGGTTTATGTGAACAACATCATGCCTCTCAACCAGTAGCTTTCTTGTGAATCGACCATAATCTTTGACTGACCTAATGAGGACCTGCATGAATCCGACGGCTTCTGAGCGGGATCCTACTTCAAAGTAATCCACATGGTCGCCAAGATGCTCCCGTAGTATTTGAAACAGCTGAGATACCCCACCAGGCTGACTTGCGGACGGGACGGTCACGATCACACTGAGGACATTCTTCCGAACCATTCCGTCAACTCCTGACAGAAAGATTTCTCATACGGGCGCTCCGCACGTTACAGAACTCTCCAAGGCGTTTTCTTGATACGACACATCCCTTTGAATGGCACCATCAGCACGACACAGCTTCTGGTTTACCCCAAAGCGTGCGTGCCGACTATTGAATTTCATATTACTGTTCTCGTTCAAAATGGTAATTTTCTATCTGGAGATAGGTTCGAGTATATAATCCCATTTGAGAAGTATCGATCAATATGTGTAATTTTGAAACCACCGCACATAACAGACAAGGCACTTCTCCACTGTTTCTTCTGCCGAATCGGCCGAAGTTCTATTTCCTGCACGGAGCCGGTTGCGATTGATATCGCTGTTCACGTGCACAACTGACGGAAGCGTGACCATTCTCCAAGAGCGAGACCTCACCGTATGATTACTCCTAGGACTAACGGGACACTCAATGTGTTCTTTATTTTGGTTGCGTTGCTGTTTAACGAAACAACGCTTGCCGCAAATGCAATAAGATCTCAGTATCTCCGAATCGAATTACCGGGTGACGAGCGGGTTCTTTCATTGGCCGAAGTCCAGGTGTATGAAGAGGCGACAAATATTGCTCAGCAAGGGAAGGCTACCCAGAGCAGCACCGCTGGTGGCGCTCTCGCCGAGAGAGCGATTGATGGAAATACAAATGGAGACTACTTCGCCCATTCAGTCAGCAGCACCTCAAGCGAAGGGAATTCGTGGTGGGAATTGGATCTCGGGAAAGAGCGCCGAGTCAGCAGCGTAGTGCTCTATAATAGAGCAGATTGCTGTAGGGATCGCATCGCGCCCGCGAGAATCCAATTACTCACAAAAGAGAGGGATGTTGTTTGGGAACATGTGATCAGAGAACCTAGCGCTAGGTATCAATTTGAGACTTCTTCTGCAGTTGCAACTCCTCATCGGGTTAGCCCTAACCTGCTTCGGAATTCATCCTTTCAACAGCAGACGAATTACTTGCTTCCCGATTATTGGGATCTCCATCATTCTGCGGCCCTCACGTTTGACAATTTGCACGACCAATATGGGATCGTCGATAAACTACAATCACCAGCAGCAGGCGCGAAGGTACTAAAGGTAACAAACAGTGAGAGCCACTTCCCTCACCTCAGTGTGATACCTAAAAGGATTCGTTCCCCCTTATCGAATAGTGCGTACACTTTTTCTGTGTATCTGAAGGCTGAGCAGGACGGTATGGAATACAGGATCGTGCGCGCATGGGCTGACGGTGAATCTGTCACGTATAAGTTAACGACAGAGTGGAGGCGATACTCAACTACTTTCAATGGTGTACGGGACAATGCTTCACCGATCCAGCCAATCATGTTCTTTCCGACTCAGGGAACATACTACGTTTCAGCACCACAGCTTGAGAGAGGAGACATCGCTACCGAATTTCATCCTTCGCTCGAAGATGAAGTGCATGCTGATACTAGGAGCTCCTCAAGGGAGCAGCTCAAGAACCTTCTGACAACAACGAGCAGCGTATTCGCCTCCTATCAGCAGGCCAACGTCTCAGCCTATTTTGAATACAACTACTATACATCTCAGCCTATCGCCCGCTTGATCCTAGCAAGAGAACCCGGCGAAACACCTAGGCTGCTGATTCGGTGTACGGATGGAATAAATCGGAACGTATCGATACCACTCCATGGTGACATTGCGGTTCACCAGGATTCTCAGACTACAGCGGATGTCCCCATTAGCGACTTACCTCCGGGTGAATACACTTGTATGGTTTCGTCCAAAGACGAGAATATGAAGCATATGACCACATCAGTAAGGTTGGTTAAACAACCGCCGAGTGCCACCGAAGTACGAATAAACCAACTTCGCCGCACTATGAGCATCAACGAGAAGCCGTTCCATATTGTTGGTATGGGAGTCGGAAGCTGGAAGTCACCGCCAGATTGGTATTTCAGGGACCTTGCAGCACATGGAATAAACACAGTGTTCTATACCCGCCCATCTGACAAGAATGGCGACTACGACTTTCATGATGTCGAAGGTTTTGTTTCAGGCGCTGCTCGCCACGGCCTTAAAGCAATTGTCGGGATTCCTCTGGCTGGGGCAAAAGCAGCAAACTGGCGCCAGCGTCTAGCTGGCTTTTCAAAACTAGTCTCAAGATTCAAAAACAGCTCTACTGTGATTGGATGGTTTCCCGTGGACGAGCCGGCGGCGCATACATGGCGGGATGATGAGTTAATGGAAATTCACGATGCAATCAAGCGTCTCGACCCCTACCGGCTTATTTTCATCAACTGGGCATACGATGGCGTCCCAACCATGATCGGCCAGGAACCTCGCGGCACGCTTCATTCCACCGATGTCTATTCCAGCGATTACTATCCGTTTACTGGCCAGGGACATAACTTGGAAGGTTTCACAAGCACTTCCGTTCGAGCATTGTCAACAGCACGCATCAGGAAGAGACTGTCTCATTCATGGATTCAGTTGTATGGAAGTATGGATGCATGGCGGGAGCCAACAGGCGATGAGCTCAATTATATGGCGTACCTCAATCTCATTTATGGTGGCTATATAAGCTATTGGGACACAAAGTCCAATTCCAAAGTTACTTGGGCCAGACTCACCACAATAAACCGAGAAGTAAAACTTCTTTCAGAAGAACTGTTTTTCAATCCGGGATCTCGTGAGCTCTTTTACCCAAGTACCAAAACCAATTTCTTCTTTTCGGCATGGAAGCAAGGAGAACGTATTTTTTTGATCGTGGCTCATAACGGAACAGAGACAGAAACCTTCACCTATGAAGCTGCGCCGTTAGTTATAAATCGAACACTTCACGCAAAGAACTATTTTGGAACGGAAGAGATTCCCGTAGTGAATGGCCATATCCAGGATGTGTTCCGTCCGTTTGAGTGTAAAGTCTACGTCCTTGATGGAGCACCTGCCTTATGATTGTGCCTAAAGTCGAATCCGCCCCTTCTCAAAGAGAGCCGATTGACGAAAGAAGGGATAAAGAGGGGTTTGTTATCTTTTTCAAATGTCAGCTCCGACGACGGCCTTCCTGTACTGATGCCTGACCGCGAGGCCAAGTTCACTCCAAACATCGCGCAGCTACCCGCTTGTATGCCTCAAGGTACAGGCGTGCGGTGTCAGCGATGTCAAATCTGCTTCTTGCGTATTGGTAGTGTGTACAAAGCGCTTCAGCAAAACCTTCTGTCTGGGAGTCCTCTAAGATTCGTGAGATTTGCTTACTACAGTCCAGATGGTCTTCCGCTATGAAACAGTAGCCATGCTTCCCGTTTTCAATGATTTCCATGGGACCTTGTATGTTTGAAACAAGGACTGGTACTCGTGCGGCCATGGCCTCAACTACCGTGAGCCCAAATCCTTCATATCGAGACGGTTGCACAAGCAGATCATAGGCATGCAATTGCTCATAGATGGTCTTTCTAGATTGTCCACCTAAAAATCGGCACTGCCCTGCCAATCCTAACTCCTTAGCAAGAGCGACCAGATATGCCCTAGAAGGTCCCTCTCCAATGAAGTCAATCAAAACGTTCTGGCCACCGAAGAGTTGCGACACCGGTTGCAAGGCTCTCAGAAGAATATCCTGGCCTTTGATTCGATGATCAAGTCGTCCGACTTGTACAATCCGAAACGGCAACTGGCCATAGCTGGTCTTTGCTTTAACTGCTGAGAAACAAATGCCGTTGGGTATTACGGTTGAGTGAACACCAGTCTGCTTTGCCAGGATATCATGTCTCACCGCTTCTGATATGCTGAAAACAGCGTCATATCCTTGCACATCTTTTAACCTCTGATTCGTATCATGGACAGTTATGACCTTGTGAAAGGAAAGCGGCCGCAGAAACTTAATGAAGCTTTCCTGATGGGCATGAACGATATCCGGCTTGAAAGATAGGAGTGCACGAATAGCCTTGACAATATACCACGGGTTACGGCTAGCAGGAGGTCTGCCGATCAATTCGACTGCAACTCTGTCGCTCAGTGATTGCAGAACACCTTCATCGATGTCTATGTTTCCTATAAGTACCGCCACATCATTGGAGCGGGCTTGCTCGTTAGCAATATCGACTAACATGGTTTCCGACCCCCCCGCCTTTAAGCTCCAAATCACGTGTGCGACTCTCATTCCTTCAATCCTGCACTTGCTCGAAGTTGGCGGGGCACTCCTTTCGACGAGATTACATCAAGCTTGAGGAGGACGTCCTTTACTCGCCCTTTCAATGCGGCCCAGTTCTTCTGGATGCTAATTCTAGTCGTGATGGTCCAATGAACATGTTCACGATTCAAAATGCTTAGAATCTCGCGTTTTTGGCGAAGCGTATTCGCATGAGATGTTTTCTGCAGGGCATGGATACGGAAATACGCCAGATTCTTATCGATCATTCGGGGAGAGGATATCTTTGCAAGGCGAACCCAGAGATCAAAGTCCATCGCCATAAAATAACACGGATTCCATCCCCCGGCTTGTTCGATGAAGCTCTTCCGAAAAAATGTCGACGGTTGGCGGACAATGTCTGGATTATTGAGGAGTCGATCATAGCTAATGAGAGGACTTTTCTTGGCGACGAGGTCTCCTGTTTGGTCCCACATGAAGGTGAGATGTCCGATTACCCACATGACACCTGGATCTTCGAAACACTTCACGATCGACCCAAAAATCTTATGCTCATAATAGTCGTCGGAGTTGACCCAACCAATAATATCGCCGCTTGCTTTTGCCAACCCTTTATTCAACGCATCCGCTTGCCCTCGATCTTTCTCCGACACCCACTGGAGATGCGGATACTTCTTCAGCACATCGACCGTACAATCAGTCGAGCCTCCATCGATGACGATATGCTCCACACATGGATAATCTTGCGCCAGCACGGAGTGAATGGTCTGTTCGATGTACGGCGCCTGATTAAACGAAGGCGTAATGATCGTCAACTTCAGCGGCTGAGCCATACTATTCCGCAACTCTTTCGTGCAATCACCCACCGGTGATTGCATAAAATCATCATTTTGAAAAGTTCCCAAACTTCTTCCCTCCTAATTCTGATACGCACCGAGGTTAATGTGTCCTGGCAAGCAAGGACGGCCAAGTAAGTCCGCACACTGACTTCCCCAATTAACACCTACTCCTCTCGCCGGTGAACCCGCTTGAAGTTGGTAGTCATTGGGTGCAACAAACAACGGATCACTCCCGACGAGATCCGAGGGGTGAGAGATCTGCTGGAAATAATCACCCCCTTGATTTCCAAAGAAGATATTTCTCGTCAAGACCTGGTCGGACAATCCAAACCGATAGAAACCGTATCGCCCGCTTCCCACAACGATGTTATTCGTAAACTGACTTATCTGCGTGACAGAAAAACTCGCCCAGATACCGTCTTGCGTCGAATCGACGATTGTATTATTGCCAATAAAGTTCTCATCAGCATCCACGCCCCCATCAATCAAAAGACCTGTATGACAATGGACGATCAAATTGGCATAGACATCCGTCGATGCGCTTCCCCAAACATAAATTCCTTCCCCGGTTGGATTTCCAATTCCCCCAAGATTGTCACGAATGACGTTGCGACGAATGATCACATTGTGCGGGCGAGGGGCGACATTTCGCTCGGCGTCTATCCCCATCCCATCGATGCCAGTTATGCCGGGACTCAAGCTGGTGATCGTATTTTGCTCCACGAGCATGTCGGTAGACGCCCAGGGTGCGATTCCTGCGTTAGTGATCAGATTCGAGAGAGTATTGTTGCAAATACAATTCTGCACTCCTGGCAACAAACCGACATGTGAGATAAAAATACCGCCTCGGCTATTAGAAAGGGTATTGTTCATGACTCGGATTCCCATAAAGCGCTTCTCATGGGGAACCGTCGTCACATTACGAAAGACGCGAATGAGCGAAGAGGCAGGCTCCCATCCAACATTACTATTGGTAATAGTATTCCCTGAAATCTGAATATTTGAAATAGTCCCAGCAGTACCCGCTTCGGCAATAAAATCAATGGCAGGTGCGGAAGCTTGTGATCCAGCTCCGCTAATGGTGTTATTCAAGATGGTGATTGCATCCCAATTCTGATTGGATGCGGCATCAAGATCCCCGTTGACGGCAGATCCAGTCACATCGGTGAACGTATTGTCTATTATGGCAATATCATCGAAATCGGTCGTGGGTCCTCGTTCAAACTGAACTCCATGCGTCGCGATCCCACTCTGCCCACATCGCCTAAAGGAACTTCTTTGCACAACAAGATGGTGCCCTGTGGCAGCCAGATAAAGACAATGTGTGGCCGTACTTTCAAAAGCCACATTATCCCACGTGATATAGCTACTATTGCTCGTGGCGAGTGCGTAGGAAGTCGTGCTTCTGAAAGTAAATTGCCCAGGACCAAACGAAGTCACAGTAATGGGCTTCCCTGGCGATCCACTTTGTCGCATTATGAAATTAGTGAGCGTTTCCGATTCGCCTCCTTTTCCTGCATAGATAGCGCCTGGCACCCAAGACGAAATTTTCTTCCAGCTATTGAATGGCCCATGCTCGCCACATGTTGTCGTGGTACCATCCCCACTGCCCACGCATGTTGGGTCGATGTAGAAGATTGGTCCGGGTGTGCTCACGGTGGTATTGGAGCTCCCTGCTCCGTCGTTATTCGCGCATGCAGCGTTCAAGATAGAGAGTGCGGTCACCGCTATCGCACACAGAGTATCAAGTCGCATTCTCTGTTCCCTCCTCTGCATCGGCCACACAACGGTGAACCTTCACTTGTATAAAATAGTCTTCCCACAGACGACGCTCGTGTCATCGTCGAACATGCAATTCCGACACAACTCACGAGGCATTCATATTGTTGCAGGAGCAACTTCCATTGATACGGCTAACGCATCCTCTGATTGCGGCTCCGTCTGCTCGTTTGAACAATACCAGTATCCCGCCAGTATGAATGCCGGAATCTGAACCAGATTGACAAACGTATTGCTCTCAAACATGAGCAAGATGCCGACAATAAACTGAAGAAAGTGTGCCAAGCGAGCGTGGTAATAGGCTGCTGATGTTCGTCCTGCCGTTGCATAGAAATGTGTTACAAAGACAACAAATAGTACTATCCACAGAGCCAATCCCACGAAACCCGTATTAATCATGATATCAGCCCATCCAATATCCGCCGAATGGAGCGCCAGGACGTAGGGATAACCTGCCTCGTATCGCTCAATGTATTGAGGAGTGTATATGACTGATCCATATTTAAGCTTTGCCCTCAGTGCCCTGGGAACATCGTCTTCATGAATGAACCCGTATCCAATGACAGGGTTATGCGCAAGGACAAGCATGAATCGTTCTTTGGCAATACCTAATCTTCCGGTATACGTATCCTCATTGTCCTTATTTGTTTTCGCTTTTTGCTCCAGGACAAGTTCCATGGCGCTAGTGAACCGCTCAACAACCTTATCTGCATATCCGCCGATATAGAGACCGGCCCCACAGAGCGTGAGCAGGATGAACAACATTGGCACCACAGCCCAATTAAGTTTTATGCTCTCCGGACTCTTCCTCAACGCAAGCGTGAAGATCATAACTCCAAAGACAAACATAACCGTAAGGTAAATTCCTCTAGTAAATGTAAGCATAATTACAGCAACAGCCATCCCTGCATATAACACCTCATGCATCGCAATCCTGGTTGCCGTGAGGACTTTCGCGGCAATCATCCACATAGACAACAGCACCAACGGAAGAAATACCGGCAAAGATCTCGTAACATCACCGTATTCTCTATAGAGACCGAACAATAACGGCTTATGCAGAACAAACTGAACCAGACATACCGGCAACAGAATAAACGTAGCGACGTACAGAGCCCGACTGAAGAATTCGTATGCGCCTTTATCCACCGCAAAGAGTTCCCTAAAAACAAAGAATGAGAGGAGACCGATCATCATCTGCCGTGACGCTTTTAAGCTGTTCAGTCCTGGGTACTCGTAGATCAGAACCGACCACAATAGACACAGAGTCATCCATCCTAGAATTATCCTGAGCCCAACCACATAACCTATTGTCGATGTTGGCACTTCAGTTTTTCGTAAAACCAGTTGAAACCATGCTATGAGCAGAAGAATTGCGCCAACGTCCCATACGTCAATTTTAAAGAGAATTCTCGGCACCAGATCAAAACAAGAGGTCATCACGAAGAATGCGATAAGCACCTTGACTCTTGGCCGCAGCAGGCAGAATCCCATCAGGCAGAGAACACCGACAGCGATAGCGTAATACAGCATGGCGCCTTAACAATTCAGAGACGAAAAAAAAGACCATTAACTTGCAACTGTTGGCCCGTGCGGTTATCAAAGAATTCAGGGAATATGGCAATCGGAGTAAATCCCCTTCCTTGCAAGAATGACACGACTTCGGCGATTAACGGTTCTCCTTCATATAGCGGTACCAACGACATCTCGACTTGGAGCCCAGGAATCTCCTCAAGCGTCTGACTCCCTCCTTCAAGAACCTTCATCGTGAAGCCTTGAGTATCTATTTTGAGGAACGCATGACTGCCATCCCACCGATAACTTGGGTAAAGTGCATCAAGGGTCTTAATCTGTATTGTTTCTGTAGCGATGTACGCTGAGTTTGGGGCCGACTCCAGATGTGCGGGAAGCATCGCTAGAAGCGAGCTGCTCCACGAGTTCGCTGCGACATTTATCTCTTCCGAACCCTCTTCTTGCCCTAGCGCACAATGCACGGCGTTCCAATTGGAATGTTTCTGTGCCGCTTCAGAGAGTTTTCCAAACGCCGAAGAAAGCGGTTCAAAAGAGACGATTTTTCCCCTATAGCCCGACTCGAGCAACTGCTGGGCAAATTGTCCGCTGTTCGCACCGATGTCAAGAACCAGGTTGATGCCATACATTTCAAAAAAGTGTTTCCTTACTGCAAATGGATCGCGTCTATGATCATATCGGGACGCGACATAACCCAGTTTCCTCAGCCCATTCTTCACTTCAGTGCGCAACATACCAATTCCTCCAAATCAATGGCCTCATTCAGTCCGTACGAGCTTGCACTGCTGGTTCCCTTGCAAATGCACCGATAAGCCATCCCTGCACATCACTTCTTATTGAATGCTTCCATACTTGCAGAGTCAGGATTGCAAGATAGCCTACGATTGTTACGACACTGGTTAAAATCGTCCCCCACGCGCCTGAAACACCTAGTACGGGCAGTGATACGTCCCATGCGCTTGGAAATACTTGCCAGGCAAGGCAGCATGTCCCCAAGGCGAAGACGACGTGCAATCCAAGGATGCGATCATCTTTAGAACAAAGGTTACCGAGTGCAATTGACTTTTGATGATAGTAGAGGAGATTTAGCGACAACCCTCCAATGGCTAACGCAATCGCCCACCCTGCGATCACTCCGAGTCCTCCGACAACCTGCCCTAAGAACATCCCGAGGAAAATATTTGCAACTGTCATCACAACATGGGATGTAACATTAATACGCATCTCCCCTGTACCTAGACTGGCAAAGTACGCTGGTACGGCAAGGGTATTGGCAAACCATCCGGCACATAGTAGGACCATTGACCATACAAAGACGGATTCAATACGTCCGATCCAGAGCTCTGATATTAATGGGGTGCAAACGGTCAGGAGGCCAAACCCTGGAAGCGCGAGATAGATCACCATACGATACGATTTCAGGTACAGTTCAGATACCCTCCATGGCTGCAACTGTCCGAGGTTGGCAAATGCAGGAACAAGAACTTGGTTTGCGTTGACGATGAGCGACCGAAACAACTGCACAAGTTTATTGGCCATCTCATAATAGCCAACCATAGACACCCCTCCCAGCCTCCCCAGAAGCGCCTTTGTGATGGGATCAGAGAGCATCACCAGAAATGAGATTATTTGAAAGTTCGCCGCATAACCGACCATCTGCTTGAACTGGTCCCTGTCCCATCGATACGGGATGAATGAGAGTGATGATACATTGCGTTTCAGGAACGCTGCGGAAGCCGTCAGCGTCATGAGATTTTGAGCCGCCCTCGCGTAAGCGAGACCCAGCAATCCATAGCGAGGTGCCAGGAGCAGGCACAAGGCCAGGTGAGAAAAAGACTCCCCAATCAAGAGACCATTTCTTTGCACGATAAGCTGACACCCATACAACCCTGACTGATAGACGCTCGTTATCATCAGCAGCAGGAATGCAACTAACGCTAATGGCAGTATTTCAAGTGCGTCACGGCACAACCGACCATCTATGGCAAAGGCAAGATAGTATTTTGCGGCTGGATACGCACAGATTATTAGCAGCAGACTTAAGAAGGTCACTGTAATGATCGCGGTTTCGACCGCAACAGCCAGAGACTGTTTGTCGCCTCTCGCATCGCATTCCGCAATATGTTTTACAATACTTCCCGTTAATCCAAAATTCGCGACTTGAATCATTGAACTTGTTGCCAAAACTAACGACCACACTCCTAATTTCTCGACACCAATTGTCCCCAGCAAATATCGATAGAGGATTACCAGTGTCAGGCCAGAGACAATGATCTGAACCACAGAGGATACAGCGTTAGTTGCGATGCGACCTTTCTCAACCATCCACTAAACTCCGAGCATCTCAGAAATGACTGACCAACAAGGAAGAGTCTGTTTGATGCAAGAAATACGTGTCCTCTGAATGATCACCACCTAACCCCAGACTGATCCATTCAATCGCATAGCGATCGTGAATTTCTCCCGTTATCCAGGAACAACGAGATCAGGGCATTATCCGGTCCCCCTCTCAACTGATGCCTGAGGGTTCTTCAGGGATAAGCTCATGGGAAGGCTACCGTAATAATATTGACCGCAGGCACGCGTGACAAATTAAAATGCTTTTTCTGACAGCAAAACTTGGTCCAGAGAAGGGGGTTTGAATAATGCGATGAGTCAGTGAGTTATGAAATCAATCTGGTAATGCTAGCCTCTGTGAATGGAGGCCAGATCGTACAGAGACGTACCAATTAGAACAGAGCGAAACGCATGAATAATTTTGGACTGGACTTCATCGGGTGATTGCCGGATGACTAGCAGCGTGTTGAACGAATCCTACGCCGTATCCCAATCGGTGATCAGTACGACAGAAAACTACTTTGCCATTGGACGAACAAACGGTGGACCCACCTTGCAATCCGCATGCTGATAGATGCATTGTCCGTACACATCCTGCAACCCATTCTGCCGTCCTAAACTTGAGGATACCGAGTTTCGGGTTCAACGCGTCAGGTTTTGAGTTTGTGCGGGGAAAAGGCTGGAGATGATTCGGCGATTCAGTCCTTCAGCATCATGAAGGTCAAGGCCGAGGTTCAGGTTCAGCGAATCAATACAATGAACTCACGATGAGAGCAGAAGCCGCTCCAACTGCCCTACAATCCGCTCCGCGGCCTTCCCATCCCAGCGCGGAGGAATGGCCCCTTTCTTCCATTGCCCCGCCATCAATCTCGCGAGTGCGGGAGGCAGCTTGCTCGGATCGGTCCCAATGAGTTCGTTGGTGCCAATTGTGATCGTTTCAGGCCGTTCGGTGTTGTCCCGGAGCGTCAGGCAGGGCACTCCTAGCACCGTCGTCTCTTCGGTGATGCCCCCGGAATCAGTGATGACCCCTTTGGCATATTTGACGAGATAATTGAACTCCAGATAGCCCAATGGCTCGACGTAGTGCATGGAGGGGAGCTTCGTCCCCGCTTCTCGCAGATTCTTGGCTGTTCTGGGATGGACAGGAAAGATAACCGGCAGGTCTTGTGTTCCTTCTGCGATCGCATGCAACAGCCTGAGTAGCTGCTGTTCTCCATCGACATTCGCAGGCCGATGGAGCGTGATCACAAAATACTGGTGTGATGCCAGCTTCAGCGACTGCCAACAAGCAGGAGGTTTCAATCGGGGCACGTTCTTGAGCAACGTATCGATCATCGTATTGCCGACGAAGAAGATCTGGTCATCGGTGATACCGGCACGTCGCAAGTTTTCATTGGCGGTGTCGCTGGTCGTAAAAAACCAGTTTGTGATCGAATCGGTTACCACGCGGTTGATTTCCTCGGGCATTGTCCAGTCACCGGACCGAATACCACCCTCGACGTGCGCCACCGGCACACCCAGTTTACGGGCGACGATGGAACAGGCCATGGTCGACGTCACATCACCGACGACCAGGCAGAGGTCGCTCTTCTCTTTCAGCAGAACCTTCTCATACCCGACCATAATGCCGGCAGTTTGTTCAGCTTGCGTCCCCGATCCCACCTCGAGATTGATGTCCGGATCAGGAATCCCGA
>JAHBWQ010000045.1 GCA_019636915.1 Nitrospira sp.
GTGATCTCCATGGACTATTCTTGGAGCTTCTGGGAGTGTCAGGTGGAAGAAACCCCTGTACTTGCTCTAAGTGAGCAGTAGGGATTTGTTTATGGGCGCTGGACCGCTGTTTCTCCAAGGGCCTTCTTTACCAGTTTCACAATGTCCCTGCATCTCTGCGCGTCCTTTCACTATCTTTCTGTTCAATTTCGTCCGGCTCTTCGTGGTCTCATGAAACATGTTGAGTGGAGGGGGAAGAGTGGTAGGACCATGAAGTGCTCCTCAACGGAGGCTTAGTTGACTGCAGAAGGCTGATTAATTCGGAATTGTGAGCAGAAACCAGTCAAATCCCCAATCTGAGAGTTAGTGAGCCGAAACGCTCAATTCATTAATCAGACCTTCCTTAATGTACAACCGAAAGGGATGCCGGCTTGATCCTATTTCCATAGCTAAAACTGCCACTTCATCCGAAGCGTCTAGATACTAACCCTACGTGTTCCCGGCGTGTTCTCTTCGCGGCAAAATAGGCCCCAATTCCACGGAATTGGACTGAGCTAAACTGAACTCATAAAACAGCGAAACGCTTTTGCTGGAGCGGTATTGCGCTGCTCTGATAAGGGTTTGCGTGGAGGTCTCGGAGAGGATTACAAAACCGCTGCTCTGCCGATTGAGCTACGCCAGCAGCCTAATGATTTGAATGAATTGCAGTTTTACAGACTCTCGGCTTTGAGGTCAAGTGTTCCCGAACCTGTTCTCCTGGTGACCGCACTCGGTTAGGGTCGAAGCGAGGTTGTCATGCCCTGCTCCCACTGCGCAAGCATGCGGTTGCCGACGTCTTCGAAATCCGGATGGCCTCTGATGTAGGCGCGCAGTTGGGCGGTGACGGTCTCCATCGCATCCACAACGCGTTTCAGGATCTCACGGATACGGGTTGGGGAGCCGCCCAGGCGCGTCTCCCCCAGCCGTTGGAGTTCTTTCGTGGTCGGCCAGTTCGTCGAACCGTTGAGCGTCAAGGCCATGCTGTCTTTGGGCAGATAGACAGAGGTAGTCACCAGATCGTAGACGGGAGCCAGTCTCGCCTCGCCTTGGACGTCGTCATAGACGATACCGAAGTTCTTGAGATGTGCATCGCCGTTCCGTATGGCGCAATTGATGACGATGAGGGTGAAGAGTCGTTCCAGGCCTTCGCCGACCTGCGATGTACTCGCAAACTGGGTGAATCGCTTCATGATTGATGTCTCGTAACTGCCGCCATATTTCTGATCGGTGCGCTTGGCATTCAGCACGCAGAAATCCTCGAAGCCGTAATAGGTGCCGTCCGACCGCAAGTCGAAGCGGTCAATGACCAACGCGAGTGCATCCTCAGCAAGCCGGCAGGGCGGCACCTCAAGGCCGCACTGTTCGGCCACTTTGAGACAAAAAAACTCATTCGCTGCGAGTTGAGGGTATTCGTGTCGTTCCCAAAACTTCACGATATGGGTCGCGCCCTGATAACTCTGCGAGAGCCTGTGGTCTGCCTTGTTGAGTGGCACGGAGGTGCCTTCGTCGCGCACTAGAATTTTGGGCTGCACGCCGCTGATACCGGAGAAGGATGCGAATTTATCGAGCAGGTAACGAAACAGATCCCCACCGCGGCGCTTTTCTAAAATCTCATCGATGGACTGAAAAGGGACGCTTTCCTGAAGTTTTTCTTGCGCGCCGGTATAGCGGATACGTCCGACCTGCGAGCGTCCGACGATGCCAAGCAGATCAAAGTCATCAAAGGTACCCGTGGCCTTGGCGAAGGCGAGCCGGAGGCGTTCGCGAAGCACGCCCTCTGGTAAGTTCATCTCAAAAATGGGGAGCAGTCCGAAGGAGGCGTTATACGAGGGCAAGCGCACGGGCATGGTCACGGACACCGCGCGGAGAGGCGGCGTGTTCGTCTGATAAGCGAAGGTACTGCCTCTCGCACCGAAGCGATCCAGCAGACCCGCTTCATCGGCGTCGGTCCAGACCTTGATCATCCTGCTCCTCGTTCATGAGATCGTCGAGCGTGGGGCGGCACGCACCGGTTTCCTGCAGTTTGAGCTCCAGCCCCAGTGCCGTCAGAATATTGGTGATCTTCGCATAGCCGAGCTCGCCCAGGCGCGCGTTTTCCAACGCCTCAAGTGTGGAGCGTGCGACTCGTGCTTTCTTCGCAAGCACGGTCTGACTCCAACCCAGCGCTTTACGCTTTCTTGCGATTGCTTCTCCTAAAGAGAACAGGGGGAGCATGTGACCAATATACTAGTCATTAGTCCATTATTCAAGTCATTATGCCCTGTATGTTATGCACAGTGCAGTTACTAGATGTGGACTGGAACCGTGCACAATGAACTCCGGTCGACGTTTGAAGACTGGTATCCGGGCCTGAGGAAGGCGGTTAGCCCCCCCGGCTTACCATACACTCCTCTACGACCGCTGAATTCTATTATGGAGGAGGTGCCGCGGTTGTTGGCGTGCTCGATGGTTCGCTTGATCGAGGTGAGGCGGAATCTCTCATCAGGGCAGCAACAGGCAGAGTTAGAACGGTTGTGCCGCTCAGTCGAAGTGGTGTCGGTCTTGCCGCCACAGGGAGAGCTGTCGATCTTGGCAACACTCCAAGAGAACGACCGTCCCATTCTGTGGGCGGCGATCAGTGTGCGTGCGACTCATTTGCTGAGCGGAGATGTCAAGGCGTTTGGTTGTCTGTATGGGCAGACGATCAACGGTGTTAGCATTATGCCACCAGCGGTCTATCTCAAAGGGCACCGACGGTAATGGGATCAGTATAGGGCGCGTGCACCAATCGCCAAAGGCTAAAAGATCGTGTTTCTGGACTTCGGCTTTTTCCAAGGAAGATCTTTTGGTTTGATCCTGAAGAGTCGTTTAAATAGGTAGCCGACCTGAAAGCGGAAGGGCGCGATGGCGGGATGCCGATCACGGCGGATTTGACCATGCGCGATGCCCTTCATCTCATCTTCTCCATGCTGACCAGGACTGACGACGATCTTCATGACCTCCGTCTCGGTGTGCGCGGACTCGCGATGGGTTGCGCTATAACGCGCTGCACCACGTCAGGAGGGGATGCGGCGTCCCATCCGCTGGTCCAATATCCGTTGCGTTATGAAGCAATAGGTGGCGTCGAGGACGACACAGGTTCGTCCATCGAGAGTCGCGAAGATGGGTTCGACCACCTTCCGCTCTTCCACGCCTCGTCGTAGTAATTGATATCGCTTGCAATGGGTGCTCCGGGCCATTATTCTAAGCGCGCCACGCATTTCGTATTCCAAATTGTATGAGTATCAATCAAGTCAACGTGCTGGTAGTCGATGACGATGCCGCCGTCCGGGCGATTCTGCAGGAGGTGCTGCTGCAGGAAGGTTATGGCGTGACCATGGCTGAGGACGGCAACACGGCGATCCAAATTGCCAAGGAGTCAGTTGTCCATATCGTCATCACGGATTTGCAGTTGCCTGATATCGATGGGTTGGAGATCATCGATCGTTTGGTCAAGCAGGATGCCAAGATCATCTCCATCATGATGACCGGGTTCGGGACGATTGAAACCGCCGTGCGGGCCATGAAGTCCGGTGCCTTCGATTTCATAACCAAGCCCTTTGATCTCGAGACGGTGGCGGTGGTGGTGCGAAAGGCGGCGGAGTTTTATCGGCTGCGACAGGAAAACCACCTGCTGCGGAAGGCCGTCCGGGATCAGTATCGGTTGGAACAGTTGGTCGGAGTCAGTGAGCCGATGCAACAGGTGCTGGAGTTTGTGCAAAAGGTTGCCGACAGCGACAGCACGGTCATGATCCAAGGTGAGAGCGGTACCGGCAAGGAACTGGTCGCCCGCATGCTCCACTTCAACAGCCTGCGACGAGACCGACCGCTCGTTCCGGTGAATTGCGGGGCGATTCCTGAAAATCTACTGGAGTCTGAACTCTTCGGACATGAAAAAGGCGCGTTTACCGGTGCCACTCATTCACGGATGGGTCGGTTTGAATTGGCGAACGGCGGGACGATTTTTCTCGATGAAATCGGCGAAATGAGTCTTCCCTTGCAGGTCAAACTGCTGCGGGTATTGCAGGAGCGGGAATTTGAACGGGTCGGCGGCAATCGCACGATTCATGTGGACGTGCGCATTATCGCGGCGACGAATCAGGATTTAGAGCTGCAGGTGGAGGAACGGCGATTTCGGAAGGATCTCTTCTATCGGCTCAATGTCATTCCCATCCTGATTCCTCCTCTTCGAGAACGGCGAAGTGATATTCCGCTGCTCATTGAGCACTTCCTGACACGTTTCAATCAGAGTAAGCACACGGATGTGTCGGGTTTTTCGTCGGATGCATTGAACGTGTTGATCGAGTACGATTGGCCCGGCAACATTCGTGAGTTGGAGAACATGATCGAACGCTTGGTCGTCCTGAAAAAGCAGGGGACCTTGGTTGTGGAGGACTTACCTCCCAAAATCGGTCGCCGGTCGCCGGCGCCTGAATTCAAAGAGCAGTTCATTCGGTTCAACGATGACGGGATTAATCTCTCGAGAGAGGTGGAGCAGTACGAGAAGCATCTCATCATGGAGGCGTTGCGCAAAGCCAATGGCGTCACCTCCAGAGCCGCGCAGCTGCTCCATCTGAATCGAACCACCTTGGTTGAAAAATTGAAACGTAAGGGAGTTGATCCACGCTCCCATGTTGAAACCCTTCCTCTCTGGCCCCGCTCATCCAGTCAAAAGATTGACGACCTTCCGACCTAGGCGACGCCTGTCCTGACGCCATTCGCACAGGTTTTCAACTTCTGGTGCTAACTCCTTTGATTTCATTCGAATTTTTTATTGTAGCGAAGGGCATGAGCTTTGCTGGTGTCTTCGCGCTGTGGATCTCTGTCGTCTCCCATATGTCCGGGTGATCCTCCAGTTCGTTGTCTGGGCGGTCGTGCCTTCTGTGGCAATCGGGCAAACGCTTCCTTCTGGGAAGAGTGCCGGTCTTCCGGCCAGTGAACGTCCGGCAGCCGTGAAAAACCAAGCCCCGGTCGAACGACTGACTCTCTTGTTGCCGGACGACGGTCCACGCTTCGAGGGGCAGTCTACCGGGATCGATGGGTTGGCCTGGCAGGAGGGGCAGTCTGCGTACAAGAAGCAGACCTGGGCGGAGGCGCAACGATTCTTTGCGAAGATTGTCACGGATCATTCTGAAAGCCCGCTTGTGCCGTCGGCGAAGGCGTTCCTCATTGAATTGACCCTTCGTGAGGACTCCTCAGGCCAAGGTCGTTCTCTGGGAATCCAAGAGTACAAGAAACTCCTGCGAGACCATCCGCAGTCGCTCAATGCTCGGAGAGCAGAGTGGCGGATTGCTGACTTGTATTTTGATCAAGGATGGTATCAAGAGGCGAAAGTGTTCTATGAGCAAGCTCTGGCTCACAGTGAGGGCCATCAGTTTGATGGTCCGCGGTCGTTGCTTGGGCTGGGCTATGCGTGCATGGCGATGGGAAAGTGGAGCGAGGCCGAGCATGCGTTTTCAAATGTCCGTGCACGAACTGAGCATGAGCCGTTGTTGCAAGGGGCCACGCTGGGATTAGCCCATGCCTTGTATCGGCAGCAGCGATATGCCGATGCCCAACCCTTCTTCGACCTCGCCTATCGACGGTGGCCGCATTTGGTGAAAGCGGATCCTCTTGCGATTCAGCGTTTTGCTGTGACCGAAATCAGGCTTCAACATGAGGCTTCCGCAAGGGAGTTGCTGCTGTTGTTGTACAACCTCTACCCACGCCATGAGCATGCGCCTGCGGCGCTGTTGCAGCTTGCCGAAAGTCTGCGGGCCAGTACCAACCAGCGACTCGCGGAGTTTGTGTACGCCCTGATTCCGGCGCTCTACCCCTATAGCCTGCCGGCCGCGACCGCCAAGCTCCGCTTAGCCGTTCAGCGGGCTGAGACGACGCAGGCCACGGGAATCGAGTCGCTGGAGCGGACCGTCAGCGCAATGATACGCGATGTTCCGCAGGCGTCCCAGACTGCCGCATCGTATCGGTCGTTGTTGGAAGACATTGCCACGCGAGAAGCCACGAACCCAACCGGGAATGAAGCGCTCTTCTATTTGGCGAAAGCAGCGGAACAGGCCAATGAGATGAATCAGGCCGTTCGTCTCTACCGGGATATCACCTTGAGGACGGCGAATGGGAATGACCCTTGGGCTGTGAAGGCGGCGGACCGCCTTGCCGCACTGCTGACTCCATGGATTGAAGCGGCCGTCGCATCGCAGGACGATCTGACGGTGGTCAGTTTGTTCCATCGGCATGGAGCTGTGGCCAGGCAACGCTATGCCCGCTTACCTCTGCTGCTGCAGATTGCTGAAGCACATCGTCGACTGGGATTTGCTGCGGAAGGCAGCAGTCTTTATCAACAGGTGATCAAGGTGCACAACGATCCAGCGTTGATCGAGCCGGCCTTGATCGGGCTTGGAAAGATTTATCTCGATCAGCGTGATCCCGATGCGGCGCGGAAGGTGCTTGAGCGGTATCGTTTTCAGTATCCGCTGGGGACCTACGAAGGGGAAGTCGTGCTGTTGCTTGTGCAAGCCATGCGGCAGCAGCGAGATATGCAGGGGCTCCTCCACCTGTGTCGGACGTGGCTGATGCGCCATCCCGGTCATCGAGAGCGTCCTGCGATGTATCTCGAGCTGGCCAAGACGTTGGGGGAACTTGAGAAACTTGAAGAGTCAGTGCTCGCCTATGAAGAAGGCTTTAAGGCCGGGGCAGTCGCGTCCCCCAATGCATTGCTGGCCTATGCCGATACGTTATCCCGACTCAATCGGCATGAACGGGCGATCGCGGCGTATCAGTCGGTATTGGAGAAGAAACCCAAGGCCCGCCAAGCAGAATGGGCCCGCCTGCAAATGGCTCAGCATTGGACTGCATTGAAACAATACGATCGCGCCACGGTGGCCCTGGCGGAACTCGGCCGTGCGGATGATGAGATGGTCAACCGGCTCTCAGCATCGCTCAAGGGGGCTGTGCAGACGGTCAAGAGTTCCGGAAAGGCGGAGGGGCTATGACCAGCATCACGACGAATCCTGAAGAACGGGCGCTTCTGCAGGCGGCGTTTCGGAGTTTCGACGAAGCCGCGCACACGTTACAGCAATCCTACAGTGCACTTACGGCCCGTGTGGAGGAAATGGATGCGGAACTCGCGCAGAGCAACGATGCGCTCCGTCGGCAGCTTGCCGACAATGAAGCCATGCGCGTGCGGTTGGACGGCATTCTCGAGTCGTTGTCGACGGGGGTGGTGGTGGTGGATGAGAGCGGGATCATCACCCGCAGTAATCGAGCCGCCGAACGTCTGCTTGGGGCGGGTGATGTGGGATTGCGAAGCCGTTCCGTTCCGGAGGTGTTAGAGCGCCGCGGTCTGACGGTCTCTGATCGTCCTCAGCGCATTGGGCAGAGCGTGGTCTCCATCAGCCAAGTTCCACTCCGAAACGCCTCCGGTGGGGATTCCGGACACCTTGTTCTGTTTCAGGACATCACCCAGGTCTATCAGCTCGAGGAGCAATTGCAGCGCAAGGATCGGCTTGCTGCGATGGGTGAGTTGATCGGTCGGATTGCCCATGAGATCCGGAATCCATTGGGCAGCGTGGAACTCTTTGCGTCTCTGCTGCAACGGGACCTTGAGGAACATCAGCCCACGCAACGGTACGCGCAGCAGATTTCGCAGGCCGTTCAGTTGATGGATGGTCTCTTGGCAAACCTGTTGCTGTATATGCGTCCGGTGCATTTGACGCGGGCCTGGCATGAGGCGGAACCGTTACTGAACGACTCCATAGAGTTGGCCGCCCATGCCATCACGAAAGTCCCCGTGGAGATCCGCGTAGACATCAGCCAAGAGGTGCCGTTGATCTGGTGTCACGATGGGCAGTTGAAACAAGTCATCGTCAATTTGGTGGTCAACGCGGTACAGGCGATGCCGAATGGGGGGGAGCTGGCCATCAGTCTCTGCCGAGAGCCGCTTCAGACACTGGGGAGATCCGCCGTGCGACTGACCGTCCGCGACTCTGGAGTTGGCATCGATCCCGCCCATCGCTCGCGCCTGTTCGACCCGTTTTTTACGACGAAAGACGAGGGAACCGGCCTAGGGCTCGCCATCGTCCACTCCATTGTGGAGGCTCACCATGGGCGGATTGATGTGGAGAGCACGGTCGGGCAAGGTACGGCCTGTTCAATCATACTCCCTCATCCCTCGGTCACTGGAGATGCGGGCCCTACGTTCAGCCCAGGCTGCGAAGCGGATGATATCGGGGACGCGGAGCGAACGGCGCGCGAGGTCGTCTTCATGGAGGATTCGTCTTATGACTGACCGTGAGAAACACACTCAGACGGCGGAAGCCGGCGAGGAGCAGGAGCGCATTCTGGTCGTCGATGACGATCCGTCGATGCGCATTGCTTTGATGGAAACCATGAGGCGACTCGGTTATGACGTGCAGGGAGCGGCTGACGGAACGGAGGCATTGGAGCGCATCACCAAGTTTCGTCCCTGGTTGGTGTTGACGGATTTGCGCATGCCGCGCCTCACTGGTCTCGAGCTGATCAAGGAGATGAAGGCGCGTGCTCCTCACACGATGATCGTGCTCATGACGGCGTACGGGACGATAGAAACCGCTGTTGAGGCCATGAAGCTGGGGGCCAGCGAGTATCTACTGAAGCCTTTTTCCATGGATGTGCTGGAACGAGCGATTACCAATCTGAAAGTCGGTCGTGAGGAGGGGATTGGAACTGGGCAGCCTATCCATCAGGTAGAGCACCGAGCGCTGCTCAGTCAGGACCCGGGGATGGTGCGGTTGCTGAGCACGATTGAAGGGGTCGCCTCGAGCCAAGCCACGGTGCTTATTCATGGCGAAAGTGGAACGGGCAAAGAGCTGCTGGCACGGTTCATCCATCTGCGGAGTCCACGGGCCCATCGTCCGTTTATTGCCGTGAACTGTGCCGCGCTTCCCGATGGATTATTGGAGAGTGAACTCTTCGGTCATGAGCGAGGTGCGTTTACCGGCGCCGTCATCAGAAAAGTCGGGAAGTTTGAGATGGCGCATACCGGCACGCTGCTCTTGGACGAAATCAGCGAGATGAATCTGGCCCTCCAGGCAAAACTGTTGCGCGTTCTGCAGGAACGTGAGGTCGATCGGATCGGTGGGCGTGACCCGGTTCCAGTCAATATTCGGGTCATCGCGACGACCAATCGTGTGCTCTATCGGGAGGTTGAGCAAGGCCGCTTTCGCGAAGATCTCTACTACCGGCTGAACGTCTTTCCCGTGACGGTGCCTCCATTGCGTGAGCGCCTCGCCGATATTCCCTTGCTTGCACGTCATTTTGTGAACCAATCGGCGATGAGAAATGGTGTGCCACCGCCGAGCCTATCGGACGGTGCGATCGCACACTTGCAGCGGTTGCCGTGGAAAGGAAATGTACGTGAGTTGGAAAACGTGATGGAACGAGCCCTGTTATTGGCCGGTCAGGGCCCCATTTTACCGGGACATTGCCCTCCGGACAGGAGCGAAGAGGTGACGATCCCGCTTGTGCGCGCGTCACAACCGGCGAATGGCTCGCTGTGGGAAATGGAACGAGAGCTGATTTTTAAAACCTTGGCTCGTGTGAAAGACAATCGGACCCATGCGGCGAAAGAGTTAGGCATCAGCATTCGCACGCTCCGCAACAAACTTCGGGAATATCGGGAAGGAGAACACTCGGCGTCCAGTTCACTATGAGGGTGACCAGAATTGCCGATGGGCAAATTTGTCCCGGTCAATCACCGCTCTCGACATGGTTCCGGAGGTACGGAACGGTTGACGGCAGGAGGTGTGGTCTGGCGCAGTGCTGTCGGGTGAAATCTACGGAGAGATAGGCATTCGGGTTGCAGGGACGACGGTGTGGCATATCGAAAGGAGCGGAGAGCATGACGATCTTCGATCGAACGATGCGGTTGCTGGAGCGCACGTTGGACCTTCGCAGTGGTCGGCAACGGGTGATTGCCTCGAATCTCGCCAATGAAGAAACTCCGGGGTATCGGGCGTCCGAGCTGACGTTTGTGGATCAATTGCGGTCAGCACACAAAGGACGTCTCCCCATCGTCTTGGCGGCAACCCAGTCGGGACATTTCGGTCTGCAAGGACCGCAGGGGATGCAGGCGGTCACTGGAAAACTCAATGAAGTGCCGGCAGGAGATATTCCTCTCGACGCCAACTCCGTGAATCTCGAATTGGAGATGGCGAAATTGTCTGAGAACGTGATGCAGTACAACGCCGCTGCCACCATCCTCGCAAAAAAGTTTAATGGACTGTTGAACGCGATACGGGAGGGAAGATAACGGAGTGTTGGGCCTTCCGCGATGGGGAGGCTGATGATGCGTCACTATTGCTGTCAGGAGGTTCATCATGGAAATGTCCGACAGTTTGGCCGTTTCGGTTTCAGGGTTAGACGCCCAACGGCGACGACTCAACGTCATCGCCAGTAATCTTGCCAATGCGCAGTCGACCAAAACACCGTCCGGCGGTCCGTATAAACGCCGAGATGTGGTGTTTCGATCGACGGCCGTTCCCAGCGCATTTCAGCGATCCTTTCGGCAGGTCGCGTTGGGTCCCTCGGCCCATGCGCTTGAAGGGGTCTCTGTCTCACGGGTGCTGGAAGATCCCAAGCCTGGGCAGCTGATCTATGATCCACATCATCCGGATGCCGATCCGAAAGGATTCGTCAAGCTGCCTAACGTCAATGTCATGGAGGAAATGGTGAATATGATCGGGGCGTCCCGTGCCTATGAGGCGAATGTCCAGGCGATCAATGCAACACGCGCCATGTGGAACAAGGCGCTGGAAATCGGGAGGTAATGATGGGGCAGATTACGGGTGTGACGACCGGCATCGCTCCCATCGCCGATGTCGCATCGGTCGGATCGACGGGCACAGCCGGAAGAGCGGGAGGCCCGGGCTTCGTCGATTCGCTCAAGTCGGCCATCGGCAACGTCAATGATGCCCAACGAGAGGCGAGCCGAGCGGTGGATGCGCTCATGACCGGCGATACGCAGGATATTCATCGGACCATGGTCGCACTGCAGCAAGCCGATGTGTCGTTTCAATTGATGATGCAGGTCCGAAATAAGCTCGTGGCTGCCTACGAGGAAATTCAACGGATGCAGATTTGATCGAAGCCGGCGACTGACGACTAAGGGGTGGGCATGTTCTCCAAGTTCTCCATCAATCAACGGATGATCATCCTTGTTGCGTTGGCGGGGTCGATCGCAGGATTGATCGCCATCGCATTGTGGACGCAACAGCCTGATATGCAGGTGTTGTTTACCCATCTCGGCAGCGAAGATGCCGCGGCCATTATCGACAAGCTCAAAGAGACCAAGGTGCCGTACGAAACGACCGGCGGGGGATCGACCGTACTGGTGCCTAGCGATCAGGTTCATGAGCTGCGCTTGCAACTGGCGACCCAAGGGCTTCCCCACGGCGGTGGAGTTGGATTCGAGATTTTCGACAAGACCTCGATCGGGATGTCCGAATTTGTTCAGAAACTGAACTATCGGCGCGCGTTGCAGGGTGAGTTGGCGCGAACCATTGCGCAGATGCCGGAAGTGGAACGGGCACGCGTTCACCTGGCCATTCCGGAACGGCGATTGTTCGCGAGCGAACAGGAGAAAGCGAGAGCCTCCGTGATCGTGACGCTTCGTGGCGGACAGCAACTCTCACCATCACAAGTGCAGGGGGTCATTCATTTGGTGTCGAGCAGTGTGGAAGGGCTTCAATCTCGTGATGTCACGGTGGTGGACGGGCATGGACGTCTCTTGTCGACGACGGCGACGGATGAGACGGCCGGGCTTACCAATACGCAACTCGATTACCAACGAAACATTGAAAAAGATATCGAGACCCGCATTCAGACAATGTTGGAACGCATCGTCGGGCCCAATAAGGCAGTGGTGCGTGTATCCAGTGTGGTGGATTTCCGAAAGGTAGAGACGACGGAAGAGCGCTATGATCCGAATAGTCAGGTGGTGAGGAGCGAACAGCGAGGCCAAGAGAAGTCCAACGGGAGCAATGGGGTCGGTGGTGGCGTGCCCGGTGTTCAATCGAATGTGCCGCCGGGGACGGATCTTGAACCGTCACAAACCAGTTCGAACAGTAGTCAAACCAAGAACGAAACCGTGAACTATGAGATCAGCCGTACCGTCTCAAAAATCGTGGAACCTGTCGGGGCCATCAAGCAGTTGTCCGTCGCCGTGTTGGTCGACGGGGTGTATGAAGCGGCAAAACCCACTGAGGGCCAGGCGGGGGAGGCACCGGCTGCAGCACGAAAATATACGCCACGATCGGAGGAGGAGCTCAAACGTATCGAAGACATCGTGAAGAAGGCGATGGGGTTCTCGGCTGAGCGACAAGATCAGGTACAAGTCGTGAACGTTCAGTTTGGAACCGAACCGGAAGAACCGCAGGCCGTCACGGCAGAAGCAGCGTCCGAGGGAATGAAACCTTGGATGCCCTACCTTCGCTATGGGGTCGGCATTCTGCTCTTTGCCGTCATTCTGTTGTTTGTCGTGCGGCCGTTGCTGGCTATGTTGGGGGCAACGACGGAACAGACGCAGGCAGAGGCGTCTGTGGCTGAGCTTTCTGGTGCGACCGCCTCAGCTGGGTCGAGCTTGACGAGTGGTCCGGATCGAGCCCAAATCATCGATATGGCCAGAAAGAATCCTGATGCGACGGCGGTGGTCGTCAAAGAATGGTTAAAGAATCCAACGTAGCGTGTGGCGATGGCACATACACTGACTGGTGAACAAAAAGCGGCGATTTTGCTTCGTGCGATCGGAGAAGAAGCGGCGGCCCAAGTCATGAAGCAACTGGATCCGAAGGAGATCAAGAAGCTGGGAAGCTTCATGAGCGGGACTGCCCAGATTTCCCGGGAGGATGAAGAAGCGGTCATTTCAGACTTCCAGACGGCGAGCGCTGCCGGCGGCGTTCAATTTCAAGGACGAGAGTTCATCAAAACCGTGCTGACAAAGGCACTGGGACCAGAGAAAGCGGCGCGGATCATGGAGTCGATGACGCAGAAAAACTATCCTGGGATTGAGGCCTTGAAGTGGGTCGATGTGAAAACGCTCACGCAAATGTTGAAGATAGAACATGCGCAAACAGTCGCTGTGATTCTTGCGCATCTGGAGAGTGACCAGGCCGGGCAGGTCCTGGCCTCGTTCCCCGAGGATATGCGAGGGGATGTCGCGCTTCGGCTTGCCACAATGGAAGAGGTGCAGCCGGATGTGCTGGAGGAACTGAGCGATACGTTGCAGGAAACCTTGTTGACGGGCACAGGGGGGGGCGCACATAGCATCGGAGGGGCCGAAGTTATCGCCAATATTCTGATGCGAATGGATAAATCCAATGAAGGCGGGATCATGGCTCGCATCACGGAGAAAAGCCAAACACTCGCCGATAACATCCGGGCGCTGATGTTTGTATTTGACGACATCGTGAAAGTGGATGATCGTGGAATCCAGGAATTAATGAAGGAAATCAGCAAGGAAGACTTGCCTGTGGCTCTGCGCGGCGCAAATCCTGAGGTGAAGGACAAGTTCTTGAAGAATATGTCGAGTCGTGCCGCAGAAATGTTGAAGGATGACATGGAAGCCAGGGGACCGGTGAAAGTGTCAGATGTCGAGAAATCGCAACAAAATATCCTCAAGGTCTGTCGAAAGCTGGAGGAAGAAGGTCGTATTGTGATCGCCGGTGTCGGAGAGGAGATGCTCTAGTGGCGGCAGCGGCTATGCCGACGGTGACCACTCACAGGCGAGAACGCTCACGGGTTCAGGGTACTGTCCTTGTCGTCGATGATGAGGAAAGCATTCGGAACCTCTTCCTGGAACTATTCGGGTCGGAGGGTATCGGTGTCCGCGTTGCCGGTTCAGGACAGGAAGCGGTGGCGATGGTCAAGCAGATGGCGCCGACTCTGTTGATTGTCGATGTGTTGCTGCCGGATGGAGACGGCATTGCCGTTCTGGAAGAAGTACAGAAAATCGACAATCGGATCATCGGAGCGGTGATGACCGGTGCGGCGACCATCGAGCTTGCTGTCCGAGCGATGAAGGCCGGGGCTCTGGAGTTCTTCTTGAAGCCGTTTCAGACTGAGGTGCTCATTGCCGCGGTCCGTCGTTTGTTGGGGATTCATCGTGCACGGGCGGAGAATTCGGTGGTGAAACATGCGACCGTGCAGTCCGGTGCGGTGCGACTGCAGAATTTACCCTTTCATACATTTGAAGAGGGAGGGATATCACGAAGAGCTGATGGGCCGGAGGAATACGCACGCGGAATGGCGGACGGACGACGGGAAGTGGAGGTTCAACGGCGGCAGGACCTGACCGTGCTGATCAACGCCGCCCAACAGTTTGACCTGGCAAGCAAGACGGTGCGGCAGACGATGGAAGAGGATGTGATCAGACTCGCGTTTCAAGTGGCCTCCAAAATCCTGCACGAGTCGGCCGAATCGTGCAAGGAACAAATCATTGTCCAGGCGAAGGCTGGAATCAATGCGCTGCGAGACGCTGAGGGCGTGCTGATACAGGTACACCCATTAGATGCCAGCGTTTTGGAGGCTGCCAAGGCTGAACTGTTATCTGAACGGGACACCGCTTTGGTGATTAACGTGGAAGCGGTCCCATCACTCCCACGGGGAAGTTGTCTCCTGCATACGAGTACGCGATTGGTCGATGCGTCCCTTGACACGCAGTTGGCCCGGTTGAGCCATGCCGTGCAGCATAGGGGCCAACGTGAGTCTTAGTCATCTCATCGAGCATGTTGAACCTCTTGAGATCTCAGGACGTGTGGCTCAGGCCGTAGGGATGGTGGTCGAAGGATATGGTCCGATGACGACCGTCGGCGAGCTCTGCCATATCACGCGGGAGGTAGGTGAGGGCCCGATCGTCGCAGAGGTGGTCGGGTTTCGTGGGGATCGTGTGCTCTTGATGCCGCTTGGGGAAATGCGCGGAATCGGACCTGCCAGCCGCGTCACCATGACAGGGCAGGTGGCGAGTCTGGCGGTCGGGCCTGACTTGTTGGGTCGGATTCTGGACGGATGCGGGAACCCAATTGACGGGAAGGGGACCGTGAAGACGAGCCAGTGGTATCCACTACACGCCGAGGCACCGAACCCACTCCAACGGGCCCGTATCCAGGATCCACTTGATCTTGGCGTTCGATCGATCAACGGATTTCTGACTTGCGGACGCGGGCAAAAGATGGGGATATTTTCAGGATCAGGAGTCGGAAAGAGTGTGCTGCTTGGGATGATCAGCCGCTATACCAAAGCAGATGTCAACGTTATTGCCCTGATCGGGGAACGAGGGCGAGAGGTGAACGAGTTTCTTGAGCGTGACTTGGGAGCGGAGGCGCTTGCACGGACCGTTGTGGTCGTCGCCACCTCAGACCAGGCGCCTTTGATACGCCTGCGCGCTGCGTTGGTGGCCACGACGATTGCCGAGTATTTCCGTGATGCCGGACAACAGGTCCTCTTGTTGATGGATTCACTCACACGATTAGCCTATAGCCAGAGAGAGGTCGGATTGGCCATCGGCGAGCCGCCGACGACGAAGGGGTATACACCGTCTGTGTTCGCACTTCTGCCGAAGCTCTTGGAGCGTGTGGGAACAGGGCCGGGGCCTGGAACGATTACTGGCCTGTACACGGTGTTAGTAGATGGCGATGACCTGAGTGATCCCATTGCCGATACGGCCCGTTCGATCTTGGACGGCCATATTGTGCTGTCACGCACCTTGGCTGCGCGCAATCACTTCCCGGCCATTGATCTGCTCCAGAGCACAAGCCGTGTCATGCGGGACATCGTCGGCAAGGCACACCATGATGCCGCCAGACGGGTTCTTGAATTGGTGGCTCGGTATCAACAGTCCGAAGACCTCGTGTTATTGGGCGCCTACAAGTCTGGGATGAATGCGGGGCTCGACAAAGCCGTTCAAGCCCAAGATTCGATCAACGGGTATCTCCGACAGGCGATTGATCAGCCGGCGAGCTTGGCGTCATCGGTGCAGGAGCTTGAGGTGCTCGCCAGGCAGGCGGCATGAGCCTTGATTCAATCCGGAAGGTGCATGCGCAGACCGTCGAGGTACTGATGATGGAACTGTCGGATATTGTCCACACACTCGCACGTCGTGAAGAGCAGTATCGCAGTATGGAAATTCAGATTCAGAGGGATGCCGAGGCCTATGCACAACAGACCGGGCAGGGCATGACGATCGAGGAACTGTTGGAATGGCAGGGGAAAATGAGTGCCCAGCGGGACGCGCTGCAGGAAGTCCGTGTCTCGATTGATCGTACGACTGGTTTGTGGCAGCAGACCCAGGAGCGTCTACTTCAAGCCAGGCAGGAGTGCAAGCTTCTTGAGCGAGTTGCTGAACGGCGGAAGACAGCAGTGCGTGCGGTGATGGCCAGACGGGAGCAACGGGAGACGGATGAAGCGGCACATCGTCAGGTCTCCATTCGAGGAGACGGCGAATCATGAAGAGCCGAGTGAGACACATGAAGAGTTCGCCGTTCATCCTCAGTAGTCGGTGGTCGTGGGCTGTGCCAGGATTGAGGATGAATCGGCGTGGGTCGCTCTGGACGATGGTCGGGGGATTGGTCGTCTCGACGATCCTGTTCTGGGTCATGGTTCAGCTGGGTCAAGCCTCTTCGGATCCCAAGCTCAAAGCCCCGACACCGCAACCTGCTGTCAAACAAGAAGGGCAACCATCTGCTTCAGGAGGGGCACATCATGAACCCGAAGCCAAGGATGGGGTAAGTGCTCCAGCCCGATCGACACCTCAAGGGCCGGCGATCGAGATACCCCGTGAAGTGCTTGAGATGCTGGACCAACGGAAGCGTGACCTCGATCGACGTGAAGAGGTCCTGCGTCAAAACGAAGAACGGCTCATGATCGTGAGAAGTCAGGTTGAGGAACTCCTTGAGCAGAACGAGGCTCTGGAAAAGCGGCTACAGAGCGCACGGGCCAAGGAGGAGCGGCCTGCGGTTCAATCAACCAAGATTCATGCGGACAATGATCGTGCGGCACAGGAACAACGGACTCAGTTAGCGAAAATCTTCGAATCGATGCCGTCAGAGGATGCTGCGGCACGTCTTGAGCGAATGCCGGACAGAAAAGCGATTGAAATTCTGCGAATGGTCAAATCCAAGACGGCAGGGGCGATTCTCTCCCAAGTGAAAGCGGACCGAGCTGCCAAACTCACCGAACAGTTGCTGACGCAAACGCCGTAGAATTCCATCGTGCTGTCGACGTTCCCTGCCCAGCCCAGAGCATGTCCCCCGCCTCTTTCCGCCTGCCATCGGTGCGATCGAAGACGTGCACGGTTTTTCGAAGATTGCATTCATTCGATAATTAATATACGATAGAATACTACGAATTGTAGTACGTAAGTGTTTGCATTTCAATGAGGAAATCGATATGTCTCAGGACGGCGTCTCTACTCGTCGGTCGCTACGAGTATCTCTGTCCGTGGTTTCGCTCTTGGCTTGTACAATCATCGCGACGCTAGGGCTTATCTCGGAATCGGTGTTTGCTGGGCAGCAGGTTCCATTCGTTGTCACGAGCACGCACACGCAGAATACGCCTTGGTGGATCGATGAGGGCGATGTCAAGCCTGCTGGTCAAAGCGGGCGATTTATTGTCAGAGATCGGCACATCACGGGCACGTTTACAGGCGCCATCAGTAGTGGCTTTACAATTACCTGTGATGCCAATGTCCCTCTTGCCACCCAGTCTGGTCCCATTCATGCTCGAATGGTTGCCGGTGAGTACGAGGCAAATATCACGCTGGTATCCAGTCTTGGCCCCACGCCGGTGCCCTGTGAGATCATGGATGGTAAGACCTATATTGAGACACCGGCCGGCAACCGCGTGCCCGGGCTGTTGCTGAACGGCAGAATAAACTTTCTCAGCGGTGCCAAAGGTACGGGAAACGTGAGCGGATGGCTGATTGCGATTCTTGACCAAGAAGGGCACATAACGAGCATTTTGGCCAGTCAGCTCACGATCGCCGGTCAGTGGGTGCGATGAATGTAGAAGTGTTGGGGGCAGATGCCGGGAGTCAGTGCCCGGCAGCGAACGACGGTGGAGCTGGGGCATGTCATACGACTTGCCCCGTTCCTATTGTGTGATGAGGATAGGCCGATGATTCGACTTCTCTCGTCGGTGATGGTAGTGGCAATGTGTCTTGGAGGACCGGCTGTGGCCAGAGCAGCAGACACGTTCAATCCTGATCAGCCGTTCCAGGAGGTGCTGAGCCTGAACCTTCTTCGATCGTTATTCAACCAAGTTGTCAATCAGTTGGACGATCACGTGGAGATCTCTAGCCGTCTGAGCCAAGCTGATTCGACCACAAATGGCCAACGGTCTCTTCGCTTCAAGTACTATCCAGAAGGCAAGTCCAAATCCGATCGACATCTCAGTGCGGAAGGCTGGTTCAGTTCCACTACGGAGTCCGAACAATTGGATTGGCATTTTCGGTTCAAACTGCCAGAGGATCGTGAGAAAGGAAATCTTTCGCAAGTTGAGCGTCCGTTATAAGGAGCCTTGACGCTGGCTCTTTCCCTGTCCGGTCACCTTTGCCTACCGCTCAGAAAAAAATTCCTCCTTCACGATGAGAGTGGTCTCAAGTCTTCTTCCAACGTCTTTGTAATTCGCTTACTTAGAAATGATTGACTTGGCATAGGGCTTGTATTCCACTTGCCAGAATTCTAACAAGGACTGGTTCAGGTGGACTTCACACCTCTTCATTTGACTGCGGTTCCATCCGGTTCCCCGGCGACTAGGAGTGCCATAACAAGTCGGACTATCAGCTCCTCCGGATCCAGTTCTGTTGAAAAGGGCTTCTCGTCGGTACTCCATAGAATTCGCAGCGAGGAGGGGAAGGGCGGTACTGGTACAGCGGAGGATGTTCGTTCATCGAACAAGACGGATGACCCTCCCCGTTTCAAGGAGACCAAGGGTCTTCGTGCTTCGTCGTCTCACAGCGAACGTTCCGATAACTCCTCCGATCCCGTGACAGACAAAAGTACAACCAGGGATGATACCGATAAGGACGAGAAGAATTCAAAGGCCGAGCCAGAATCTTCTCAGCAGGGCACTGCCGGTTCAGCCTCAGAGGAGCAAGTCCCTGCGGTGCTTGCATCAGCCATGGTGGTGCAGGGGCAAGGGCACGTAACGAATCAGACGGAGCTCGATCTCAAGGACGACGTTCAGTCAGCCAAGCGCGAAGATGAACCTGTCGGAGGCCCGGCGAAACCTGCCGTGCCGGCTTCTGTCGTGGTGAATTCTTCTCTCACTACATCTGAGCCTACTGAGAGCCATTCTTCCGATCATGATGCGGTTACCCCCCCGCAGGGTGCGCCAGAGCAGAGAGTGGACGCCTCGATGACTCAGAAGAAAACCAATTCGCACGTGGCTCTAGTCGACAATAAGGGTCTGCCTATCGTGGTCGATCAGAGCGGGAACAAGGCACCCGAGCATGTTGACACTCATCCAGTTCCCGTAGAGGTGCAAGCGGGAGCGTCGCTTTCGTCTCCTCCTGATCCTGTTGCTCAGCGTGCGGTTCAGGTGCGCACTGACACGGTGGTGTCGGATGTGAAATCAGATCTCGTTAAGGTTGCCGCAACTGAAGGCAAAAACCTTCCGCCCGCTGCTTCAACCATTGATCAGCCGCATGCGTTTGTACAGTCTTCAGGAGAGCAGGAAGACACCAGTTCGAAAGCACAAGTGGTAGTTCCTCATGGGCAATATTTGAATGATAAGAAGACGGAACATATCAGCGAGTGGTGGGCAGATCAACATGGTCAACAGCAAGGGAACGCTGAGACCAGGGCCTTTACGATGGAATCTGCCAATCTCCCAGTTACGAACGGCCAAACCCTAGAATCATTTGCTGCGGCTTCACATAGCCAGACAACGATCGTTCCAACAATTCCTGCTTCTGGCGCACTCACATCTCATACACATCCCGCTGCGCCAGTTGTTGAGCTCACTCCACAACCGCTCGCGTCAATGATTCGATCGGTAGTGGTTGACGTGGCTCAACCTGACTTAGGGCATGTGAACATCCGCGTCGCCATGATGAACGATTCCGTTCATGCTCATTTCTCGACCGATCGAACGGAGGTCGGACAGTTTCTTATCAATGGACAAGACCGGCTTCAAACGACGCTGCAAGCGAACGGATTGGATATGGGACAATTCAGAGTTGATATCGACCGTCAAAATGGCGGTCGTTCATTCCAGCAGGGATCGTTTTATGAGCAGGGGCAGACGTGGAGTCAAGGATCACATGGACTAGAGAAGGAGCAGGCTCAAGGATGGCCGGATGACACGCGCTCGTTACTCCAGGGGCGACTGAATGTGGTGGCCTAAGAAAAGGGAGACTTCAGATGGCCGAGATATCAGGAATCAGCTCAACAGTGAGTACGTCGACATCGCAACAGACTGGGCCAAAAGCGCTGGGGCAGGATGATTTTCTCAAGCTGCTGGTGACGCAGCTCAAGAACCAGGATCCGTTGAAACCGACCGACAATGCCGAATTTATTTCTCAACTCGCTCAATTCAGCCAATTGGAGCAGAGCTCGAAGCAGGCCGATCTTCTGCAAAAAAGCCTCGATGCGCAAACGGCATTCCAGGAGTTCTCATTGGTTCCCATGATCGGACGTACCGTGACCGTCGGTCAACCGCTTATTCAGCTCGGTTCTACACCGGCTACGTTTGGATACACGCTGGATAAGAATGCCACAAAGGTTAATGTCGGCATCATGGATTCCCAGGGGAAGGTTGTGCGGAGTTTGGAATATCGTGACCGACCCTCCGGAGCTAATGTCGCTAAGTGGGATGGAAAGGACAACAATGGCGTCTCTATGCAATCAGGTCTCTATCGTTATGTTATTTCAGCCACTGACTTAGAAGGCAAGACGGTCAAGGTCGACGGTACTGCCATGGTCACCGTGTCCGGTGTCCGAATGGACCAAGGACAAGCCAAACTTCTTGTCGGCGATTTGGCAATTGATCCGGCCACAGTCGTCGAACTGCGATAATAAGAGGAGGATTGAACCAATGGGAATTCTATCGTCGCTGTTTACAGGCGTCAGTGGGCTCAATGCAAACGGAAATGCGTTATCGGTCGTGGGAAACAATATCGCGAATATAAGCACGGTTGGGTTCAAATCAAGTCGTTCCGTGTTTGCCGACTTGGTCAGTTCGTCACTGGGAGGGGCGGGTGGCGCGATTCAGACCGGTCTGGGAGTCGCGCTCAACGGAGTACAGGGAGACTTCAGCCAGGGGTCGCTCAGTACCACGAGCAATTCGCTCGATCTCGCCATCGACGGCAACGGCTTTTACGTCCTCCGCGATGCAGCGGGAGCGGCGTACTATTCTCGCGCAGGACAATTTCATCTGGATTCACAAAATCGTATTGTCGACCCAAGCGGATTTTTTCTTCAGGGCTATCAGGTCAATACCAGTGGTCTTACTACTGCGAACATCAGCGGTGTCTCGCTTCCTACTACAACGGCTCCGCCGAATCCGACTAGCACTGTCGATATCGGCGCCAATCTTAATTCGCAATCGACGTCCGGGGCGTTTTTGCTTACAAACCCCGCTGGGACCGCTGGGTTTACCACGTCGCTCACCGTGTATGATTCCGTCGGCAACAGTCATCTTCTCACCACCTATTTCACGAAGACAGCGCCGAACACCTGGACCTATGACGTGGTGGGGAGCACAAGCGAGGTTGTCACGAGTAATTACAATGCAGCCAATATCAATGCGACGCTTGGGATCGTGCGGTTGGCGTCCGGCAACCTGACGTTCACGACATCCGGTGCGCTCGATACCGAGAGTGTGGTCACAAGCTATGATACCCCAGCAACTGCTGCCGGAGCGGCTGGAAGCACCGTGGGACAAGCTCAAATCGATTTTGTCGGCGCGACTCCGAATCAGACGATTACCTTCAATTTCGGCACAAGTGTGACGACCGATGGAGGGGCCGGAATGAATTTGACCACGCAATTCGGGGCGGCCTCAGGGTTGGTTCAACAATCTCAAAATGGATTCGGTGCCGGAGCGCTCCAGACGTTCAGCGTGGAGACCAATGGGATGGTCAACGGGAGATTCTCCAATGGGCAGGTTCGTCCGTTGGCCCAGTTGGCGTTGGCGAGATTCCCGGATCCGCTCGGTCTTGTGCGAACCGGAAAGAACACGTTTGCCGAATCCGGCACCTCCGGACAACCCTTGATCGGCGCGGCGACCTCCGCCGGCCTTGGGAGAGTCCTCTCCAATACCCTGGAGTTGTCCAATGTGGATCTTGGCGAACAGTTCATTGACATGATTGCCGCGCAACGAGGGTTCCAGGCAAACTCCAGAGTCATCACGACTTCGGATGAGGTGCTTCAAGAGTTGGTCAACTTGAAACGATAGATTCATCGGTTCTAGCCCGGGAGGAACAGTCTTCCCGGGCTGTACTTCCAGCCTGAAACCTTTCCGCCCATCACGTCAGTTTCTTGACGGTGTCAATCACTTGCCTGACGGTACAGTCGTAAAGTGCCGGTTACCTGGGCTACTTCTTATAAAACTTCGTGTCAAATACATCTATTGCGAAGTATCGCGACTGGTGGCCACAAATCGTTCAATGGCATATGCATTGCAGACGCTTTAGGGGGCGTTGAGTCCTTCAAGGAGGAGCTATGGCAGATGCAGCCGAGACGGATGACAAAACTTCGGGAGTGGCCCCTGCTCCGGCATTTCCAATCAAGTTGCTCATCATTGTGTCAGTGGTCGCCCTCCTCTTCGGCGTCGGAGGAGCGATCGTGGGCGTCAAATTCTTCGGCGGGTCCGACAAAAATGCCGAACATGCCGACGAGCATAAGACCGAGGCAGCGGCCAAGGCCGACCCCCATAGCGAAGCGGGCGGCAAACCAGGACAGACGACTGCTCCAGGGGTCATGTTTGACCTGGATCCGTTCATCGTGAATTTGGCGGATGTGCCGGATGTGCGCTACCTGAAGCTGACTGTCAAGCTTGAAGTCGACAATGATGCGGTGTCCGCCGACCTGTCGGCGCGCGTTCCTCAGATCCGTGATGCGGTGTTGGTGTTGCTCAGCAGCAAGGATGTGAATGCGGTGAGGACAACGCAAGGGAAGTTTCAGTTGCGGGATGAGATCACCCAGCGGATCAACGGGCTGCTCCCCAAGCCGGGCGTTCGTTCGGCCTATTTCACGGATTTCGTCGTTCAGTAACGATCGCCAGTATGGAAAAAATCTTATCACAAGACGAAATCGATGCACTCCTGAAGGGGGTCGTCTCAGGAGACGTCGACACGGCTCCCAAGGAAAGTGAACCGACTGCAAAGGGAGTCACGCCATACGATTTATTCAATCAGGAGCGG
>JAHBWQ010000046.1 GCA_019636915.1 Nitrospira sp.
GTCTCGGCACGGTCGAGTCGCATCGTGCGACACGACGGTGACGGGCTTCACCTGGCACGGCGTCTCGAGACGCGGTGCCTCAGCAGACATTCGTCCGCCACTCCGCCGCTCTGCAGACCTTGGTGAGTGCCTCGCGGAACGCGGCCGGCACCAACACCGGAATCCCTTCGCTTCTGTGGCCACCCCTACTTTTTCGGTATGGTTATAAAATCTGAACCCTCTCATAGGTGCTTGAGAGAGCAATGACTGAGCAGTGGATCACTATTAGGAAAGCGTTAGAGACGATTCACTGAGTAGGCCACATCGGCAGGGGTGCTGAGCGTTACCTAATTGGTCACTGAATGACGGAGCGTCCAGGATTTCTCCCACTGAAGGAAGCAGCTGTCTGGGCGGGCGTTTCTGCCCGTACGGTCAAGCGTTGGCTCGCTGATGGCTTACCGTGCTATCAAGCTGGCCATAGGACCAAGGTGCTTATTCGTCCGACGGATATTGACCAGTTTTTGACCAGGCGGCAGGTCACAAAAGTCGATATCGATGCTCTGGTTGAAAATACTCTACGAGAGATGCAAGAGGCGCGGCACAGGACGGATGTAGCCTAATACCCCATCATAGGTTTATCCTTTGACCTTGTACTTCTTGAGAAGGTCACGAAGGGCTTCCTCCACTATGGCATTTGGTCGCCGTTTTTGCTGAATGGCCAGGATCTTAGTCTGCATCGCTAACCGAGAATCGATGCAGAGATTAAACTGCTCCTTGGATGAGGTATCCTATTCACACCCTACTGTGCCCTGCTATGGGCGTCAATAGCGTTGTTGCAGTGCCATTAGATATTATGCCAGCATTATAGCATTACGCCGCGTGTGGATGGATGACTGAGAGCAGGAAGAAAGATGGTGACAACATGTCAACCAATCATGCTGTAGGCAGAAACGTCTAATCCAAGGAGGATGAATTGGGAGTCAAAGTTACACAACGAACTGGAAAGTCTGGCTGGTGGGTTTCCATCATCCACAATAACAGCCGCAAGAGGAAGCGGTTCTCTGACAAGAAAGTAGCCTTAGAGTTTGCCAAGAAGATTGAAGCAAAGATCAGATGGGCCGAGGCCAATGGCAGTCCTGTAGTCTTTTCACAACCCGAACAGAACATGCCAACCCTGAAAGGGTACATGGAGAATTGGCTCAGTGCCTACGTGGATAACAACTGCAAATTCTCAACAGCCTCAGGCTATCGGCAGGTTTGTAAGAAGCACCTCTACCCTGCCCTAGGCTCTCGCACCTTGGATCAGGTGACCAGAAAGGATGTGAAAGACTTGGTTGCCACCTGGAACAGCCAGGGGCTCAAGAAACGGACGATTTTGAATATCCTGACGCCGCTGCGAGAAATGTTCAACCATGCCATTGACGATGGCACCGCTACCGCCAATCCTGTGTCCAAAGTTGGGATGATCGTGAAGGGATGCAAGGCCTCAAGCGCCCATATCGAACCGCTGACCGCAATCGAGGTCAAGGCTTTACTTGCCACCACTAAGGAGCGGTATTCGTTTCTCTATCCGCTCTTCCTTTGTGCCGTACGGACAGGCATGAGAGAGGGAGAATTGATCGGCCTCCAATGGGAAGACATTGACTTCCTGGGATCCTTCATTGAAGTCCGGCATAATGTTGTCAGGCGGCAAGAGACATCCACCAAAACCAACCGGATTCGGCGCGTAGATCTCTCTCCCCAGTTACAAGCCGAGTTGCTCAAGTTGAAAGAAAGTCTTCAGCTTGAAAGCTCGATGAAGGGGCAATCCTTCCCGAAATGGGTATTCTTGACGCCACATGGCAACCGTATGACGAATGAGGTCCTCAGGAAAGGCTTCTACGCCTGTCTAGAAGCGGCTGGGCTTCGCCGGGTACGATTCCATGACCTGAGGCACACCTTCGCCAGCCTGTTGATTCAACAGAATGCGAACGTAAAATATATCCAACAACAACTCGGTCACAGTAGCATCAACATCACGTTGGATGTATACTCGCATCTCTTTGAGGGAGACCATCGGCACCAGGTCCAGCGTCTGGACGATGAGCTATTGGAGACAAGTCCGAGGAGGTTAAGTAACCCAGAAAACGCGCCCCAGCCGGACCCTCACCGAGAATGGGCTCAGACGCCTACCAACGAAACAATTGAATTTACAGCGAATATCAGACACGGAGGGGTGACGGAGCGGCCGAACGTGCCGGTCTTGAAAACCGGAGATGGGGTAACCCATCCGCGAGTTCAAATCTCGCCCCCTCCGCCACCGAGTCTCGAGACGATAGTTAGGTTCTCTACCCTTCGCAATATCGCCCCAATTCCCGCGACATTGGCGAACACCGTTTCACGAATCACCTCTCCTAGAGAGGCGATCGGGCTCGTGTGGGAGTCCTTTCGGTTCTGTCGCAAAGTTGTGTAAAGATAACGGCATCCTCACTCACGACTGCTCCTTATGCCGCCAACGAGTAGAATTGTTCGGCTGGTGTTTGATGTATAGCCCCTACGGTCAGTAACGCCCTTTGCGGATGGAATGCATGACCTCAATCCCGGCGAGCGTACACCGGGCCGTCCACAACGATTTGAACCCTAACATCGGCCGTGTCATCCGTTTCACGGCCCGATGATCTTGCTCCACGAGATTATTGAGATACTTGCAGTGGCGGATCATGATGGTCGTCTTGTGGGCGCCATTGTATCGTTGAATGGCTGCCGTGTTACTGCCACTCCAGTCAATCGTGATCTTCTCCGGGAGTCCCTGGCTACGAACGGCTTTGCGCAAGAAGGCTGTAGCGGCGGCCCGATCCCGAGTCGGCGTTAACAAGAAATCAACCGTGTGCCCCGCTTTGTCCACCGCGCGATACAAGTAGGCCCACTGCCCTTTGATGCGCACATACGTCTCATCCATTCGCCAACTCCGTCCTACCAGACGCTGCTGGGCACGGAATGCCTTCTCCACCTCCGGCGCGTACTTGATCACCCAGCGGTTGAGCGTGGCGTGATCGACCGCGACGCCCCGCTCTTCCATCATCTCTTCGAGTTGCCGGTAAGAAATTGGGTATACCACATACCACCGAACGCCCCACAGAATGATCTCGTTCTCGAAATGACTGCCTTTGAAGTCGATCATGCCGCTTCTCCTCTCCCGCATCCGCACGAGAAGAGCATAGCGAAATAGGTCACGAAAGAAAACTTGCGACAGAACCCAGGATCATGCTCTTGCCAGTGCCGGGGCCGCCTGACAGGAGAAAAAAACGCTCGTCCTTCCGATTGTGCCACCAGTCAAGGATTCTGAGCAGTAGCCACGTACGACCAGTGAAACGAGTGATGTTCTCGGCTATGCGCTTTGGGAGTTCGATCGCCAACTTTGTCCTCCAGGAGTGGGCGAAGAACGATTTCCTTCGCCCAGGGTCAGCGCCACTGCCCAAACTCCCAGGGTCGTCCCGTCGTGAAGTGATCGGCACAGACTTCAAGCACTTTGGTTAGCTCTGCGTCGCTGAACTCGCACCCTCTATTCCGGTGCTCGCGGATGCGCAAGCCGAACAGGCGACCCAACACCGCATCAAGCGTCGTGCTGTCCCCAAGCATCATGAGCACTAGGCTCTTCAGTGCCTCCCGGTTAGGCTCAGCCGCAGCTACCCAGCGCGCGCTAGCCAAGTCTTTGTATACTCGCCGTTGATCGGGGTCATGGATACTCGCCAGAGCGACTCGCACGGCTGGGATGTCGGGTGCTGGTTGTGCGAGCCAATGGCGATAAGCACTCACAAGCTGCTCCCGCTCTCTTCGAAATTCCGAGTCACGGACATTAGTTGCCAATCCTGCTGCACCTTTGAGCAACGAGACATCCAAATTTAATCCCCATTTGGGCTCTTCCGCACGTTCTGGAATTCTGAGCTCGTGGCATCGATTGGCCAATAAGAGCAAGTCCAAGCTGGCGTAGCCAGCGTAGGTATGCGGTGTTTGGCTAGCCCTCTGCAGACTGGCAAAGGCTGAGTCGAGTTGACCCTGCCACCATAAGGCTGACGCATGTGCGCTCCGCGCCCTTGTTTGAGTCCCCCAGCGATCGTCCTGGTTTAGAGCTTGACCGAGATAGGCGGCAAGCTTCGGCGCAGCTATATTGCGTCGCTCGGCCTCCATGAGCAGAATAGCCGGGAGATCAAAAGTGAAGGTAATACCTTCTGAATCTAGCCCGGTGCGCAAAATCGTGCGAAGTCGCTGGCGCACCCAAGCTGTATCCGGAACGTGAACAGTCGCGATCCCGATAGGTACAAGGGCAATGTCGCGATACCGCGGATAGGGATTGGTCAGGTTAGCCTGTAGGGTCTGATCGATGCCGGTCTGACCGGCTGGATAGGGAGCCAGAGCTGTCAGCAGCTCACGTAGGCTCGCGGTCTCTGCAGCAACTGATTCTGGAACCAAGAAAAGTGCGCCAGAAGCAAACTCAGCCGAACCTTCGGCCTTTAATTGCTCCATCCGGCTAAGCCAACTGTTCAGCTGATCTGTATACACTTGCTGCCGATCATTGCTCAGAGGCATCGATTCCTGGTGCTCATGAAGCAAATCGGCAACATTGCGGCCCGTCACTAAGTTACTCAGATGCGCTGACAGATCTTGTCCGGTTCTGGCGAGACGGTGTGCGGCCCGAACGGCGAGAGAGTCACTTAACTTCTCGTAGAGTGCGTGGGTCTGGTCTAGCGGTGCGAGGCTCGCCGCCGCTGAGGCCGCATGTCGAGCAACATCGGCTAACCCCCGCTCAGCTGCTTCCCACGCCAGGTAGAAATGTAACACACGTGCCCACCGTCCCCGTGGTTTCGGCGCCGGGCCATAGTAGTCGGCAACTTTGAGAGCTTCACGGAAATCGCCTTGATCAACGGCACGGAAGATTGACTCGGTCACACTCTGGCTGCGCACAGTCTGGCGATAGGCGGCGATGCAGCGCAGGGCTGCCACCAAGTCGTCTCGATCAAGTGCCATTTCCAAGGCTGAACGCAGGTCGGGCAGAGGAGCGGAAACGTCTTTGCATCGCTGCTGTTTCGCCCCGCGAAAGCGATCATCGAGCACGACGCTGTAGAGCTCGTCAGCACGGGACGCCTGATCATCTTCCTCGGCAAGCGTTACTCGCATGCACAGGTGGGGAACCAGCTGGTTGAGGCCATAGTCATCGCACTTGCTCCAGTCACCCTTCCAGGTCTGCTGAGCAGCTTTCAGGTAATACTGTGCGATCCGATCATGCTGCCGCAGCGGTTCGGCGTAGTATTGATTGGGACGACGGTTCTTGTTCTCCTCGTAAGACTGACTGGCCAGGAACTCCGCCATCGACCGATGATATAATGTGCAGCCGCCCCCATAGTCCTCGGTGTGTTCGACAACCTGAGTCACGGTGTCTAAGCGGGCTTGTAGTTGCCCCTTATCCCAATGCAGCCAGCGTGGCAGGAGTTGGTTCGGGGCTACAGGCACCGCCACGCTCAAGCTTCCCAGGAGTGGTTCATATTTATTTTCCCAGGTCTCGGCAAACTGTTGGGTTTTCACATCGGGAATCACGCGATCGAGGAAGGTCCGATATAAGGCATAGAGCCCTTTAGGCAAGCCAGTCAGGTCACCCAGGCTGCGCTGACCAAGCCGCACCTCTTCGAGCAGAAAGCGTACATACAGAAAATTGCCCTCGGCTGTACCCACGAGTTGTTTAGCGAGTGCCTGTGCAGACGCTCCAGGAGGGAGGCGAGAGGCCATGGCAGAGTCATCCAAGCGGCCCAAAACATAGGCTCGCACATCCTCCTCATTGTTGCCCGCGTATTTTGGGCTGGAGATATCCAATAGTCGGGCATCCACGAACTGATCGATAACCCGACGCTCGTTGCTGCGGCAGGTCAGGAGGAAGCGGACCCCTTTCAAGCTCGCAGAACTGGCCAGAAGGGTGACGATCGTGTGCTTGTCATCATAAAGGAGCGCTTCGTCCAGGGAGTCCACTATGATGCAGATCTGCAGAGAAGGTTGGGATACCAACAAGCTCTCCAGCGGGCGACGCACGGCCAAGTCATACACGTCTTCAGGATGTCGGCCGTTGATAATGAGCGTGTTGGTCTTGATGCCGATAACTTCACCCCAGTTCTGCTTCACGTCCTGATGAATGTTGTATTCTGGATCGATGGCCTTCACAGCAGCAGTAGCATAGTCAGTGATGCGGTCAGAGAGCTGTTGGGCCAGCACGCTCGCAAACCGGCTGGGATTGATTGATTCGCCATGCGTTCTACCGATGCAGAAATGCCCGGCACACCAGGCTGAGCGCACATAGGCCAGTATGTCTGCCAGCTGAGCATCCTGAGGCACAGACCCTGCGCCGGCCAGCCAAGCCGCTAGTGCGGTCTTACCCGAGCCGGGCTCACCGGTAAGCAGGAACATCTGCTCCGTTCCTGTCTCGAGCCAATCGAACACCTGATCGACAACCCAATCGCGACCAACAAACTCCTTTGTTCGCTCTGCAATCTCGGACGGGATCGTGATAGTAGACATAGGTACCTCTCATGGGCAGGAACAAAGAAAAGGAGTCGCGTCCAACATCCGAGACTCGATGGACATTGTCACCAGCACCAAACATCCTCGAGATATCAATGCCCTCAACCAACCACCTACTCAGCCACTGCCTAATAAGCTGGGTCGCCGAAGGCATTGGGGTCGAACCAGATCTCATATCGCTGGGCGGGAACCTTTTTTTCGTAGCCTTTGATCAGTGGGGTTTCGATGTCCCTCACGCCGAGGTATTCGCCCAACATGCGCTTGATCTCCTGGGCACCTAGGCGATCATCCGGATGGAAGTACCGAACCTGGGTTGCTTTGGGGCTTGTGTCTACACGCTCGATACCCGACGCCACGCCAATGCCGCTCTTCACTAGTTCCTTACGAATATCCTCCGCTCGCACCCGCTGGCTTTCGTCGCTGATATGGAGGTAGATCGTTACCGGCTGCAATGAAGGCAGTTGGCTCTGCGGCGCTGCAAACAACTGCTTAACCCCCTTAGCCCACAGCTGATTGTACTCCGCCTCCAGGCGCTGGTGTTTCGTGTTGAGCTGGGCCTTTTCCTCCTCGAGTCGCATATTCTTCGCCTCAGCCTGATTGTTCGTCTCATTTGCCAACTTGAGTTGAATGACGCTGATCGAGAAGAGCAAGCAGACAAAAATACCCCCAACAATAGCGATGATCAGCCTCTGTCGTTCACGGAAGGCCAACTCCCGTGCTGCTTCCGCCTCCTGTTGTAGAGCGATCTCCCGTTGACGCTGATATCGCTCGATCTCCGCAGCGCTAGCATCAACGAACTCTTGCTCGACTTCTGACAGAATACTCTGGCGCTTTGCCTCTTCAAGTTGCCAGCCGGTCAGCAGGCCTTCCGTCGGGCGGCCGGCTTCGGCCCACTGCTGCGCGGCGTGGGTAAGCGCCAGCCGCTGACGCCGCTGACGGCGTTTTTCGTCGATCCAATCAACGAAGCGAGTCCAGTTGCGGACCAACGATTCGTGTTTGACCTCCACGACAGCGTCGGTTCCACTCATGCAGGGGGTGATACGCAGGTAATCATTATTGTCTAACAGTTTAAGCACTCTTTCCGTATTCGCTTTTCCTGCCTGCATCAAACGGCTCTGCGGTACCGGCTGGCGATAGGCCTCGAGCAAGTCGTCGACTCGAACAAGCTCCAACAGGACGCGCTTGACCTCGTCTTTGATCTCTTGCGTGAGGTGGTTATAGAAGTGATCGGCAGACACTTGGAGCGCGTTTAGTGGGTCCCCCACTCGCCGATAAACTTCCCAAGTGATCCGGTTACGGTCGCGCATGTCCCACAGCGATCGCAGGGTGAACTGCAACAGCGGCAGCGCTGCTGCTTGACCGAGTACCTTCTTAACCAGATCGTCCACAATTCCTGTTTGAAATTGCAGGTTCACCAATGCAGCAGGCCGTTCTACAGCCGCCTTCAATTCTTCGTAGCTCATGGGCCGCATTGAGTACCATGCCTTATCTAAATAGGGGCTCAGGGCTTCTAGCTCCACTATCCGGTTCCTGAACTCTTCCCTCACCGTCAGAATCGCACGGTGGCCACGATCAGCCTGCAGTATTTGCGCAAGATTCTCTGCCAGGGCCGCACGGTCCTCGTGAGTGGCGAGCGTAAATATCTCCTCGAACTGATCGATGGTGATCAGGGTTGGTGGCGCGTCGGTGCCGCCGATCATCTGGGATAGGTACCGTGAATTTTGCCGAAGCTGTGCCACTGCCACAGCGATTGGGTCTCCGCCTCCTACGTCAACTGGGAAAACGGCTTTCGCCAAACCTTCGAGCACGGCGTTGCCTGGCACAAAGGGTGGCACAATCTTTAGCTCAGCCGCTGTCCCTGACATCTCCAATGCCGGCAGAACACCACCCATTACGAGGGAAGATTTGCCACTTCCCGAGGCACCAAGAACGACAACCAGTGGATTGTTTTTGATTTGATCTAGAAGATCTTTCGTATCAGCTTCCCGGCCGAAAAAAAATTCATGCGTTCGAAAGGCATCAAGGCCAACGTAAGGACAGGTCTTGTCCTTTAGGTCGGGCAACTTCGACCCATCGAACTGGGCCAAGCGCATGCCGGAAACCGCCCGTCCTGCCTGAGAAAGGCTGGAAACCCAATAGTCCAACAGCACTTGGCAACTGGTGCGATTCTTGATCTCCTCGATATAGATACCTGTCGCTGCCCCGCGTATCAGAAACTGCCTAATCTGCGTTTCGAGCTGTGCCACCACTGCTGCTTCGTTCTCTCCCGTGGCATCATGCCCGAGTTGAGTGTCCAGTGATTCCAGAAGGCTGACGTGTGCTCTCTGCAGCTCGCTCGCACTCTCGAATGGTACCAGCTCCATTAGTATTGTGCCTTGCATAGTAAGCTCCCTTAACACGCCTGGAGAATGGCCTTCAGCGGCAGGCTCTCTTCACACAACCGGATACAGAAATTCTTTAGACTGGCATCTGCGGCACCAAATACCGAGCTCACAGCTTGAAAGTAATCCCGTATTGATTCTAGTCCAGATTGCGTGTCTCCTTTGGTCACAGCCTCCTTGATTGCGGTTTCGAGGGCACACAAGTCGTCATTTACCAGCTCCAGTTCAGGGGAGAATGGCGGCTGCAAGAACGAACGTTTCTTGGTAATCCGACTCCACTCTGTAGCCAACCGCTCGATGGTCAATTCCCCAGATGGAATTTTGCCAACACACACGATACGCAATTGGGAATCCAAGCGCTGCAACCGCGTATGCTCATCTACTCTTTTTGTGAGTTCATTGCAGATCCGCTGGAGAGCATTAATGCTCTGAAGGAACGCCTCAAGGTTTGGATCGTGAGATGGATTGTCAGCAGAGGATTTCTGTTGCACTGCTTTCATGAGTCCCACAAGGCGATCAAGTTTCAGCTCTGCCGCCGCATCGGCAATGCCATCATTGAAGCGAGAAAGAAAGCGTGAAAGAAGCATATTGAGTTCCCCAACCAATCTTTCATGAGACCTAGCATCTCCCGATGCATCCACAGCCCCTTGGAAGGCATCGGTGACTAGCTTGAGCTGCTCCTCCATCTCATCACGCAACATTGCATTCACGTATTCACCTTCAAAAGCTTCCTGAATATGACGAACCTCGGTGGCGAACTTGATTTTAATTGGGCGCAGTGGGGTTCTAACCGTTCCTGCCTCTATGACTCGAAGGCAGCCGCTCTCAATGTTATGAAGCGCGTCATGGACGGTTTTGAAAATCTTCAGCTTTACAGCTTGGTGGTAGGTACCATCCAGGACTTCTTTTGAACGTCCTACCACATCAGCCACCGCTGGATTTTTGATCAGTTCCAGGAGCAGCCCAAAACCAGTGTTCGTGGATGCAAGGTCATCGCGAGAGGGTTCATGCGTGGTAGCAGTGCTCGACGGGGCACCGGTGTACCCTGAGTTGAACGTCACAGGGCCATGGAAATGCAATGTGCCACTAATCCCTGTGTTGTTAGTTGCTTGCCCGCCCGCGGCCACATTCGTCTGATTTCCCTGGATCGTGTCACCCTCCCGCCTGTTGATCTGCTCACCAATCACTTGTCCGCCGGAAACGGTGCCGACTTTGACATTCACTTCGTTTGCACGGACAGCGACGTCGACCTCTGCAGCCTTCCTGCACCGCTCGCGTGCTGTTGGGTGAGCAGCACCAGAAAATAACTGCCCGTTCGCGGCGCGTAAATAAAGTACCGGCACCCCCCAGTCCCGTCCGGTCTTATCCGCGTTGTACGCAGCAATCCGACCTGCCGATACGGCCCGTTCGATGGGAAGACCGCCAGCCAAGGCCTGATAAAACTGGTGGCTGAATGCGACGGCACACTTGTCTGTGATTGTGTACTGGTTGGCCACCACCGCTGGAATCTCCATTTTCACGAGTCCCGGCGCAATGCCACTCCACACACTGATCCCGTCGCGGCGACCGGTGTTGCATCCCGCCAGCACGGCAAGACGAATTCCTTGCCCGCGGAGGTTGACGCCCATTTGTTCGGCATCAATGCGTTCGTCCCCAAACGCCAGAAATCCCACCCCCTGGTAGGTACCAGGCTTTGCCGCCATCTGGCGCGTGAAGTCCCCATGGCCGGCAAAGTGAAATATGCCGGCTCCGGGAAGAAGCGGTTGCAATTTCGAGAGCGTGGCCTGCGGGCAGAGCTTGACCTCGAGCCCATCGACCCCGTGTAATGCCTCATTTAAGAGTTTCATTTCTTCGTCGAAATCCAGGTTCGGCAGGCCCTCAGCCGCCGCAAACGCGGTCACGACCTTGATGTCGCCGCTGAGGGCGGGCTCCGCCACGAGAGCCGCGAGCATTTCATGCCGTACGATGGCGATGCGCGGATCAAGGGCCAGGAAGCCGTCCATTCCGCTTCCGCCGACGCGCTCGACGTAGGCATATTCCCACGGTAATACGGTGAGATCGGATGGGAGTCGCAGTCGCAACCGGAGCCCCGTGCCCTGTCCAAGCGTTACAAGACTTCGCGCGAAGAACTCCCGAACGTTCGTGGCACCATCTTTCTTCGCCATAATTGGTAGCAGTAGCGCAGCAAGCGTCCGCCCGAGTTCGATCAATCCCTCGGTATCCAACTCACGACGATCCAGCTTGGTGAGCGTCGACTGCAGGTTCTTGTCATCGTACTCAACGGTCATCGCGTCGTTGACAGTCATCTCTCCCCCAGGCGACGTCAACACTCGGACCTTGAACGCTCCGATACGCTTGTCACCATCGCGTTTCGTCTCTGCATCCGAGACTTCAAGAATCATGTCTTGGTAGTTCATCGGCTAGCTCCTACCCTGCCGGTAGTCTTGACTCTACCGAATTGAAACGAATCGGCGGGTGCAGCAGAAGGCGTACTGATGAGCGCGAGAGAAGGTCTGGCGGTCTGATCTGTTGGCATTTGTGAACGTCGAGCGGAGCGGAATCGCGTTATGACAGCTAAGTAGTCATCTCTCTTCATCCAACTTTCAGGTTCTCCATCATGACGACAGCTCATGTAAAAGTTGGCCATTTCCCTTACCACCTAGGTATGACTGACATTGAGATTCTGCTGCCCTATCCCGTAGACACGGCGACTTCAACCTCGATCGTAACCCGTGTCTGAGCGGCAAGCGCCTCGTTCTCCTGATACGCATTCACGATCAGCGAGCGCTTCCCCGTTCTGGTCGACGTAAGCTGAAACGCAACCGGCCGCGAGTTTGTCATTGGGCGTAGCTCGATCACATAATTCTTCGGCGTGACCTCGAAGCCTGCGCCGGTTACCTCGACCCGGTATTTCACAACGTCATCTTCCTCACTACGAAAGATGCTCCCGTCACCCGAAACAACTTGGTCGAGGTCAGCAACTGCGAGTGTTGGTGCGTCTGGTTGCTTCACTGCAATCACCACATCGAATGGTTCGTTCACGACCGCGCTTTCGGGTAGCGCCACATCAAGCCGTATCTTCTCCTCGATAGATGGCTCATCCATTTGGGGCGCAGCACTCGAGGATGGTTTGCCCTCCGTTGATCCCTGGATGATCGTGACAGGACCGCTGATTTTCACTGGACCACTAACCCCTGTGTTGTTGGATGCCTGCCCGCCCGAGGCGACGTTCACCTGATTTCCCCGAATACGGTCACCCTCCCGTCGGTTGAGCTGTGTTCCAATCACCTGACCGCCGGTGACTTTTCCAACTTCGACGTTTGAGAAGGATGAAATAGCTCTCGTCGCTTTGGGCTGCTCCCAGCCTGATGCAGCTCCCCTCGTGAGTGGTGCCTTCACCGGACCCAGTGGTGGCTTGGCCTTCGTCGAGCGGGATGGTGGCGTCGACCTATCACTACCCAGCGTGCCGATCTTGACACCCGTAAGGCTACCGCCGGAACTCACTTCTCCGACGTCGACCGCGGCACAAACAGATCCGCCTCCGACAGTGAGCGTGTCGATCGAAACGTTGGTCGACTTCCCTTTGACCTTATCAATCTGCTGAATGGCATCGACCTTCCCACTGGTCATCGTCTTGACAGCCACGTTCTCTAGCAAGGCCCCTTTTTCCACAACCTTCGCCTTTTGAACGGCTTCAATAATGCCAGCTTCCATTGCATCAATCCTGACATTGATCGCCCTGCCCTTGAGAACGTCGATCTCTTGACGCGCATTCACTCGCGCCGTCTCCAGTGCGGGACTGGAAGCGAATTCATTGAAGATCACCCCGTCGGGCGAGCGCAAATACAGGATGGGCGTGGCCCATCCGCGCGAATCTCCCGCGACGGCCACGGCAACGCGACCTGCCGCCACGGCCTCGTCAATGCTCAACCCCACAGCCAGTGCCCCATAGAAACGTTCGGCAAAGCACAGCGCACTTTTATCAAGAACTGAGAATTGCATGCCCACTACAGCTGCCAGTCCGGCCTTGAGTAGCGATTCAGCCACGCTGCTCCACATACCCAAATCGTCCCGTTGCGCAGTCTGGCAGGCTCCGAGGACTGCGACGCGAACTCCCGCATCGCGAAGCACAACGGCAAGAAGTTCCGCGTCCAGCATGTCTTCGTCACCATACCCATCTTCAAGGACCACGCTAGCCTTTCCTTCGTAGGACCCAGGAACCGAAGATTGCGTTAACTCAAACTTCCCGTGTCCCGCGAAATGGAAAAGATGCGCGGGCTTCGATTTGCTGGGGAGGTTGCTTTTCTGCAGATGCCCCACGGTCTCCACGATGAGTTGAGCCGACCCTTTAAAGGCCTTAGCTATCCCATCGCTCTCTTTGGCAACTTGGAGTTTCGGCCAACCGTCTGGGCTTGCCACTCCAACAAGCACTCTTGCAGGTGGCGTGGCCTTAACCCTCCATGCTGGTAGAGGTGTGGCGGTGTGGCGCACCAGCGAGACATTCGGCACCAACGCTAAAAAGTCCGAGACCTTGATCTCACCACCGGCACGATTGAAGACAAGAAACTCCCAGGGCCACCTGTTAAGCTCGCTTCCAGACAACATCAATCGGACTCGGACACCTTCCTGGGACGCTTCTGCCTGGGTAATTTTGCTATTCAGAACGTTCCAGACTACGTCGGGAAGGAGCGCTGCAGCTAGTGCTTCGCCAATCCGTTGTGCATCCTTCCAATCGGCATCGGCTCCACCAGCCTTATTTGTCAGTTCTCGAAGCTCTATCGCATCCAGTTCCCTCGGGATGGGATCATTAAAGACTCCCGGTACAAGCAGGTTAAAGATGAGGCGTTTCTGGCCATCAGTCTTGATAATTCGTGGCTCTGTCGCCACAAGCACAACATCCGTGTATTTCATACAACCCCCGAGTCTTGCTTTCAGGAAAAATGCTTGTGATAGGCCAAAAGCATCTCACCCCATTGTGTATCTTTGGCGAAGGCAAGTTGTGCATAGGACGGCGCCACGCGCTGTTGGCCGGGAGGCATGAAATACACCGAAGCCCCACCAATCCCGTCGAACCAGGCCCCGTAATGACCTTCGGCCAAGACGGCCCCCGCACCAGCCGACAGTGCCTTCACGGTATTGGTGGCCGCCTGCCTCACCGCTGTTGAATTCACCTTTGACTCCGCCAACCGAGCCGCGAGGGAGCCCATATCCCACAGCGTGTAGTCAAATTTGTTGGGCTGGCGCTTCCCGTCCCGACTTTCACGCTGTCTGATACCAACCTGGGCATCCCACAGCGCATCAGCGACTGTGCTCATATCGGCCCGAAGCGCCTCTGCCAACTCGTTCACCATCTTGACCACATCATCAATCCGGCCAAGGTCGAGGGCAACTTTCGTGACGTCACCACCTGAAGGCGGTTTGGCGGTGTAGTAGGCGATGTATCGGTCGACCACAAGCTTTGCCAATTCGGCACCCGTCATGGTGGGTTTTGCACGCAACGAACCGAAGACTTCCTTGTATGGCCAGCTGTGTGCCGGCACAAGTTCCTCAGATGCAACCAGATAGCGCACCGCTTTGCGTATTTCGTAGGCCACTTCCAGGTTGGCCATCAAACAAGCATCCATGCCCAACACATCGAGCGGCTGGCCGATCGTTTTCGCAATCGAGTCTGTCACGCGAGCAAGTTCGAGCGTATCCAGCGAATGGCCGGTGCCATCATCGAAGAGGATAGCCCGCTCAATGCGCTTCTCAGGCTTCAACAGCGAGCGCAGGGTCGTGCGGAATAGCGCTCGACTTCCCGGTTCTGATGAGCGCTCCCTCGATTCAGCAGCATCCCTGGAAGCCGCCAGGCGAGCCTCTTTAGCGATCTCTTCGATCTCGCTCGGCTCCCATCCAGTACCGTGGCTCCACAGCACCAGGCCGTACCGCTCGGCTGGATACTTTTCGAAAAGCCACTTTGCTGTGTCAATTAACTCATCCGGATCACCAGAATCAAAGCGTCCCTCTTGCTTCTGCCATTCCACCCCGCCGGGATCGCCCATGACATAACGAGCGGCTCCGACCTTGCAATCGTATAGGGCGCCGAGCACAACCTCCGATGTACTTCCGACAGCAAGCAGTTCATCGAGACTGTTCCGTCCATAGTTGTTCAAATTATTATGGGCAGCGATATAGGTGAGCACCGTCCACTTCGCTTTGTTTGCCATGGTCTGATCCTCTCTGTGCGATGAGTTAGCTCGTGCCTGGCCGCTTCCCACGCAGCTCGGCGTGCTTCGCGATCAGCGATTCGATGGATGTACGGAAGTCATCCTCAGCTGCCTTGAGGTCGGCCTGGACCGTCTTGGGATCCTGCAGATACATGAGCCGGGTCCAGTATGTGTTAAATGCCACCCCGAGCCACGTAATGAATTCTAGATTCTCCTCCAGCGCCTGCAGAGGCTGACGGAGAAAGAATCCGAGAAAGGTGGCAACGCTCAGACCGGCGAAGACCATCGCCGTAACGGCCTCACCCCGTTGCAATCCAAGGATAGCGGCTAGAATAAAAAGCCCGAGACCCACGGCAAACAGAGTTCCGTAAAGCCCCACAGTCAGCCGATAGGGATTTAGAAAGGCATTTAGTGTGTGCTGGAACATTTGTTCATTTTGTTTGAAGCCGTTGATCATCGATTGTGTCCAAGCCGCTAGGAGTTCTGGCGGCACGCTGCCGTTGCCTGTTGGATCCAGTGGTAACGGATACTTTGCGGCATTCTGCTCGCCTGGAAGCACTAACTTCTCTGTATTCATCGAAGTACCTCCTTGCTGGATTCCTGAGGCTGGGCAAAGATCCTACTAGCCACTCGGTCGGCCTCGGTCTCGACTCGGCCATCTGGCCGAGCCTTTGACGGCAAAACAAGACCGGCCGGTGTATCGAGATAGAGTGCCATGGCTTCCTGCCCAGCCTTCACAAGCGCGTTGCGTCGCTCGTCAGACATATCAAACTCTGTCGTGCCATAGCCTTGAGCAGGGAGTCGGACGACAAGATGACTGTACTCGTCGAGCACCATCTTGTCGTGGGCGCCGGTCGCGGTATCGACAAGACGCCGCAATCGCTGCACGGTCTTGAGCTCCCCCGGTTTGATCGTGACCCGGACAAATAGCCCCTTCGCGACCGGCAATTTTTCGTCGATGAGCAGACCGAGGACCGCTATGTCCTGTTTCGGTCCCATGAGCTTCGTGACTTGCGGTGCATCGGAGATAAAGAGGTCGATTGGGAAATTCGAGAGGATACCGCCGTCAACTATGGCATGGCCCTCCATGTCGTTGCCCAGATATTGTCCCCAGCTGGCTTGCCAAATGATCTCATCCCAGACGAGGGGGATGCTCATCGACATACGTACCGCCCAGACAATGGGGCACTCGGGCGCCGTCCGATGATTGAGTACGAGGAGACTCTCATTCGTTGTATCCGCGGCGACCAGTGACAGCTCAACATTTGTTGCAGCACAGAACTGACTGAGCGTCATCTTGCTAAATTGACGTTGGCCACCCTTCCACGGTCCCGAATCGAGCTTGGCACTTAACCAGGCGACAAACCGATCGGCGGCAAACCATCCACCCCGTTCCACGAGTCCGAAGACGTGTCGGAACTTTCCTCCGTTTGCGAGGGCACCGAGCATCAGTTCATCAATCTTCTCTTCGATGAAATCCGGCACAAATGTGAAATCGACTCCCTCGAGCAAGCGCCGAGTCGCGCACGTTCGCAACTCCTCCTCACTAAACGGTGCGGGAGGACCCATGAAGCCCGTGAACACCGACTTCCCGTCCTCCACTTTCTCAACCAGTGCAGCGAGCATTTCGTCCGGTGTATATCCGGCGGCCAGGAGCGTGGCGGTAATGGCCCCAGCTGAAGTGCCGAGGAGACGATTAAATGTGTGACCACGCTTGAAAAACTCCTGACAAGCTCCGGCAAACACCATCCCTTTAGCGCCACCTCCTTCAAAGACTAAGTCGTAATTCATGGATTCCTCCCCTGGCTGTAGGTGGTGTATGTATATGCTGGTTCTCCCCGTATCCATTGGGAAATCAAGGATAGGCTGGATGACCAGGATGCTTTCGGCAGGCGCTTCGGCCATAATGGAGGAGCAAAATCGACGCTTCGCCCTGCTTTTGCACGTCCGTATTCATGGCGTTGCTAGGCACCTGGTCGAATTATCAGAATCGGAACACCTCACTTCCGATGATTGCCCTGAGCGAAATCATTGCCTATTAACGAATCGAGGACTGCGCCCGGGACCGAACAAGTTATCAATCGTCTCAAGCTTCACTCGCCCGGGATCATTCAGATCCGGCAAAACTAAGCGATGCCCGCCCTGCAATTGGGTGTTGAAAACCGACCCTACTCTATTGCCGCCGATGACCCCGTTCAGTGATATCTCTGCAGCCATGGGCGCATTGCCGGAGAGCACATTGATGACGCGCGTTCCAGGCTGGAAGTTTAGCGTCGTGGGTTGACCCGCTGCCGCACGCAAGCCCTTGATAGTGACCCGCATAAAGTCCTTGCCTGCACCGAGCTTGTGGCTCATCGTGACCGCATACTGGCGCTCACGGTCGCTCTGAATGCGGAGCTCATTCTCGCGTCCGTCCATACGCTCGTAGGCCACAGCCACCTGCTCTCCTGCTGCGACATCACCCTCTACCTGAACCCCCAGCAAGCCCCGTTTGAAATAATTGTTCAACCTGCCGTTGGCCTTGCCTCTCAGTATGCACCGGATGGTATCCAGATCCGTCGGTTGATTCGGCCGTAGGAAGGAAACCCCATTGGTCCTCACGAGATCCATAAGAGTAGAGCCGGCAATCGCGTTCGTTGGTGCATCGCTGGCCACCGGTAACCGTACCGCAGGTGCCACGCTTAGATTGCTACGCAGCATGCCGGGACGCAATACCGATCCACCCCCTAAGGCTGAGAGCCCAGGCTGCAGGTGATGAATGGTAGAAATGACGTTCGGATTCAAAAAGAACGGCTTCCGCTCCTGTTGTCCGAGGTAAAAGCCCCCACGAACTGGCCCCGCACCTGAAAGTCCCGGCACGCGGAGAAGTTTGCCTTTCAATGCGTCACGGTTGGCCACCGAAGAAGCATCGAGATTGTTGCCATGTTCGTCAGTCAGTCCGCCGACCTCGGTGCTATCGGCAAAGATCAGCACAACACCACCGAGCAACAGGAGTATCGCATCCCAAACCGGCGTGCGTTGCCGGTGGTTGAGAATCGACCACGGCATGTAGTGGAAACGCCCCCCCGACCACGCATCCCCTGAATAGATACGGCTGCCGTTGGTCGAGCCGTCATAGCGGAAGCGGTTCGTCGCTGGGTCGATCGTGATCGTACGACGCTGATTCGGGAAATTCGGATCGAAGATCGTCATTTCCCACGGCGTCACGTTACGATTCCATCCGATAGGCAGGATGCAGTGTGGTGCACCCGTAAACTCATAGTTTTGCGCAATGCAGACGACGGGATTCTCCCCACGATTAAAGGCATCCCAGGAGGACTGAAACACGCTCATTGGATCATGGGTGTTGCCGCTCAGGAACTGTCCGACGAACCACCAGATGGCATCGGCCCCCACCTGGTAGGCATGCTTGACATTAAAATCGTTCTCGACTTCCCCCCAGTTCGTGAACCGGGCCAATGGACGCCCAAGTCGAGATTGCTCTTTCCATGCATAGATGTTTTCCAGTGCCATGCCAAAGCAATTGCCCCCGGCAGCCACACCTTTCACAACTAACTCATAGTAGAGAGCTTTGAGACCGTCATCAATGATGCCAAAGTCCAGCTCGAAGTCTGGATCGACGTCACTGAAGGCAGCGGCATACTCCCGCCAATCGAGCGTTGCCGTCCCCTGATTTTGCACACCCCAGGCGTCTAACGGGGTGCTGGTGGTTACCTTTGGTTTGACCGACCAGTCGAGGTAGTTCACCCAGGGTCCAAAGTTACTGGCACGGAAGAGTCCATTGTTGTTGCGCAGACCCCACGCATTTGCCATGTTCAGCGCGCTGGTCATGGTGCCGAGGTGATCGTCACCACCGGCAAAAAGTTGGCCGTTGTCTGACTCCCATACTTCCACCCGCACGCGCGCTGACAGTCCTGGATTATTTGGAATGATCGTATAGGGCACGTTGATGTTCAGGTCGCGGATATTGGCCGAGGGGTAATGTGTGCTGCTTTCGGGATACTTGCGATCGAATACCTGTCCTCCATTGACGTCAACGCGGATTCGGCAATAGAGGTCATTTTGGCCGTCAAGATCAAATAGGTCTCGATCCTCTTCCTTGGTGTCGAGGCGGCCGAGCGAAATGGTAAACGGCCGACAGACAAAGATGGAGTTGATAAACCAAAGAATGCTCCCGTTCTGGAATGTGTTGTACCGCGCGCCGGAAGCTCCCGGGATATCGCTTTCATCAGAAGTGGGAAACCCAAGATCGCCCAGCGGGCCTCCTTCATCAGCCCGGTAACGCCCCCGGATTGCTCCATAGATAATGGAAGCGGGCGTGGCTGGGGACCAGTAGATGGTGCACCGCTCAAACTCGCTCACTTTTCCAAGAACGGCTGCCTCGCGACGGACATCGCTCTCATGGGTTGTGGGGAAGCCAAACCGCCCTGATCCGCCCTCTGCCTCATACTTGGCTAAAATCGCACCGTGTACTTGGAAGGCATTGCTGGCCCCGCTTCTCAGAAACATTTTTCCGTTCTGGAAGCGTTGCACCTTACCGCCGGCGATATTCTCCTCTTCAGCAACCGGCAACCCAATACCATGCGCCCCCTCGCCGATCAATTCGAAATCGAGGTACATTCGTCCGAGTACCGGAACCGCTCCCGATTGTGGCGACCAGTAGATGCATCCCCGCGCAAACACGCTCTTGCGGCTCCCGGTACGTCGCCCGGGTATTTCATCGGAGGCCAGACCTGCAAGGCTGCGCCGTAGGTTTTCATCTGCGCGCCACTTGCCAAGAATGGCCCCGTACATGACAAAGGCAGTCCCATGGGATTCTGTATACGAAATGATCGCCAGTGCATACGGCTGAATGTAACTACTGGTACCTGGGTCGTAATAAAAATCAGCTGTTTTGGGCCCGAGATTGAGCATTCCCCGGACCTCGTTTTCCTTCCGAGAGAGGTGCCACTCTGCATTACCTCGTTCGGCATCCAGCTTAGCTTCGAGCTCTTCCGGGATATCTTTCCAAACTTGCACCCCAGCAATCTCGCCGCCAAAGGGCCAGCGCGCACCATCGACCCAGGTACCGACATACAGTTGATCCCCCCCTGGCGCCTGGAGTCCGCCCCGGGGAAACGCCGCAACGGCAAGCACCGTGTCGTCCACCATCAATGCAAGGGTATCGAGGTCATACACCAGAGTTGCCACGTACCACTGATTCACCATCAATGAGCGACGGTTGGACGTATTGCCTCCACTCCATCCGACTGCGCCGTTGGCCACCGTCGCCTCAATGTTGAAGCGGTCGGCAGCCGCTCCCGGTTGGACGAAGATCGCGAACGGCAAGGCGGTACATTCCACCAGATTCCCGCGGGTTGTCACGCTAGCGGTGATGCGAAACGCGATGCGGATGGCGAAACGCGTCGCGTCCAGATCGCCGGGTGAGATCTGTACCTTGCACGATACCCCTGGGCCAAAGCGCAGCGCTGTCGGACGCGCTCCCAAGGCCGTAACGCCTGGTCCAGCCACCTCCGCAGCACCCGGAACGATTGCGGCACGTGTCCCGTCTTGATTGGAAATGCCACTTGCTCGGAAAAGCCAATCGACTACAGTCGTTGCCATGTATAACCTCTCATGAATAGGACCTCTAGTAGTTCTAGGTTGTATGTTGTAGAGACAACCGTGTTCTTCACTCCTCGATGCTTCAATGCTCCCGTTGAGATCGGTGCCGAACACCTAACGCTTTTCAGTCCGAGGAACGACGATCTCCTTGCGGTATGCTCGCACTAACTAGTGCTGCGAGCGCTTATCAAGCCATCGCAACCACCTTGCCCACCAGTTCAGCTGCCTTTGCGGCTTGTAGAACCACCTCTTTTCGTGACTTCAACCCCTTAAGCAATGATGGTGCCTGAGATCGCCAGCGTGACTTTTCGAGCGATGCATGACAGAAGTTTCGCAATCCTGCGAAAAGAGTAGGGTGTGAGCAGATAAATGCTAGAACAATTGAACAGGAAGACAGGCAGGTGAATCTAAAGCGATTCAGGGTGAATCCAAAAAGATACTATGCGTATGATTATAGTATAGGATCATTACTTGTATGCCAGATCCACGACGGCATAGGTTTCCTCCCGCCTATTCCTTCTCTAAACCCGCTTGATTCTTGGATAACTGAATCCTGTGTTGAGTCGCAAGAGCGGACACCGGGCTTGTCAAATGGATAGATTCATTCACGGCACAAGACATGCTGTCCTTCTGATCATTCCTTTGAGGGAAAAATCCAGTGTCATGATGGCAATCGTGTGTCCTCTGAGTCGTGTGAACCAACGGAACAAATGAACTGTGAACCTTAATACTCCGAATGGAAGATCAGTGCTAGATGGAACCCAGATGGATCAGTTTGGAAGAAGGGTTCAGTGTGTCTATTTCTACAGGCTGGCCTGGAGAATTCCCGATTGATGAGCATAACGGGCATTGTTACTGGATCAATTGCTCCGTCGACAATAAAACGACTTAGGCTAATCTACGTTGTGAAGAGCATAGAAGAGTCTCGTCGCGTCCATGTAATTCAATAATTTTAGATGCATTACTATGGCCAATAATAACCACAGGCCAAAACCTTGTTGAGCATTTTTCCCCACCTATCAGTCCGTATTACGCTCGTACCTGATTGTGGTCGCATCGCTCCTTGCGGTAGACCTCATCATTCGAGCTCGAAACGAGAATCCCGAGAGAGGGGTCATGTCTATCCAACACGACCCCGGGGTTCGCGGCAATGTCTTGAATTGTGCCATTTCAGTACAAAAACAGGCCATTGCCCCAAACGCGGATCTGAAGCAATGGAATAGCTTAAACCTTAATTTGAGGGGGGGGATGATGCCAACCGGCGATGGTATCCGAAGAAATATCTTCTCTGTTTCATCGAGTGAGCGACAGCGATTCGTCGACGCAATAGTCCAGCTCAACCATAGACATTTTCCTGGCGCCCCCACCGAATTTCCGACAGGGGGAGTGTCGTTTTGGTTCAAAATGGATGAGATTCATCAGGCCACTCATGTCCACGGTGGTCCCTCTTTTACGCCTTGGCATCGTGAGCTCTGCAACTACTTGGAATTCTTGCTTCGGGAGGTTGATCCTAACCTATCCCTCCACTACTGGGACTGGAACCAGTCGATCGTGCCGCTGTTCCCCCTTTTCGGCAACACATGCGGGGAAATGGGGGAACTGTGGTTGAGTGCCAAGTTCTACGACCCCGCCGCGTCCGGTGATAATTGGCGCGACGAGTTCACCCATTCCAACCCATTCACACCTACATGGACGTGAGCACGACGATGATCTGCACGCATGTCTTCAATATGGGAGCGGGGAGTCCTGAGCCCCGCGGATTGCCTCGTATGCGGAACAAGGAGCCTTGCCGGTACGCCGGGATAGGCTGGCCAGACCCGCAGTGTTCGCCATGCTCAAGAGGGTCGTGAAATTTCTCGCTAAGTAGGGAAAAAGCTTATTACGATTGGCCGCAAATACGAAACCCGTTGGCGGGGATAGGCTGATCAATCTACTCAATAGTTGGGCAATACGGCAACGCCAAGTTTTGACACAGTTCACAAACCACTATTAACAGCTGGAGGTAGCTATGGCCTTAGGAGATGGTATCCGGCGCAACATTGCGTCCGTTGACCCGACAGAGCGCGCATTGCTTCGCGACGCGCTGCTTGAATTGAACCGTCGCTTTTTCCCTGGCAACAGAGTCGATCCGGTTCCGGGTGGAGTCAGCTGGTGGTTCAAGCAAGATGAAATCCATCAAGCAACGCACGTACACGGTGGACCAGGGTTCCTCCCGTG